>JADGDT010000015.1 GCA_016744755.1 Ichthyobacteriaceae bacterium
AGAAATTGTTGGAAAACAAGTTTCAGTTTTAATGAACTTAGCTCCTCGAAAAATTAGAGGTGTAGAAAGCGAAGGAATGATACTTATGGTTGAAAATGCTGATGGTAAACTAGAATTTGTTACTCCAGGAGGCGAAGTTCCTAATGGAATGGAGGTGAGTTAGTTTTTCAATATTTAATTCTTTTATGAGCTTTATTATGTCTAATAAATAAAATCTTAAGTTATGAAATCACTTATAAGCACATTTATTATTACTGTTTTTACTCTATCACTTAATGCACAGGTCATCTCATTCGATAATTTAAAGAAGTCGGCATTAGGGGATAAAGATTTTTTGAAAAGAGAACTAATTGAGAGTGGGTGGACAATGGAGGAAACCGATAATGATGGTTTGTATGGATATGCATATAAAAATATAATTGGTATGACTGCTGCCTTTGTCATATTCTCTGATTCCTATATCAGCTGTAGGTCAACTATACGTCTTGAAAAATCAATCTATGAAGAGCTTTATACTAAAATCAAATCAAATTGTAAATATATTGGTATTGAAACGTTTGAGGATCCTCCAATAGACTATATTCTATACACTCATAAAGATGGGGTTGAATTTAGAATCTATTCAAAGGATGATGTTTTCTACATTGATGCAAAAGGGTCATCTACAAATTAATATTGATAAACATCCAAAATATCAGGTATTTATGAGTTGTATTTAAGGTATTAAAAAAGCCGTTACTTTTTCAAGTAACGACTCTTCAATAAAATTTGTTATTAGTTTCTTAAACCAACCCATTTGCAATAAGGTATTCACCAATTTGAACAGCATTTGTTGCAGCACCCTTTCTTAGGTTATCAGCAACTATCCACATGTTTAGAGAGTTTTTCTGAGTTAAATCTCTTCTTATACGTCCAACAAAAACTTCGTTCTTACCTTCGGCATAAGCTGGCATTGGGTAAGTATTTGTATCTGTGTTATCTTGTACTTTTACTCCTGGAGTCTGACTTAAAACTTTTCTGATTTCAGAAGTATTAAATTCTTTGTCAAATTCTAAATTTACACTTTCTGAGTGACCACCAACAACAGGAATTCTAACAGCAGTTGCAGTAAGTGCCACTGAGTCATCGTTCAAAATTTTCATTGTTTCGTTGGTAAGTTTCATTTCCTCTTTTGTGTATCCGTTATCTTCGAAAACATCGCAATGAGGAATAGCATTTCTATAAATTGGGTAAGGATAAGCCATTTCGCCTTTAATACCTTTTTCTTCATTTTCTAATTGCTCAACAGCTTTTACACCAGTACCAGTAATTGATTGGTAAGTAGAAACTATTGCTCTTTTAATACCGAATTCCTTGTGCAAAGGAGCTAGTGCCATTACCAACTGAATAGTAGAACAATTTGGGTTAGCAATAATTTTATCCTCAGCAGTAAGTTCGTTAGCGTTAATCTCTGGAACAATAAGTTTGTTGTTAGGATTCATTCTCCAAGCAGAAGAATTATCTATAACTGTAGTTCCAACCTCAGCAAACTTTGGTGCCCACTCCAACGAAGTATCACCTCCCGCAGAGAAAATTGCTATCTCTGGCTTTTCAGCTACAGCAGTTTCCAATCCTATAACAGAGTATTCTTTTCCTTTGTAGGTCATTTTTTTACCTACCGAACGTTCCGATGCTACCAACAGTAATTCTGTAATTGGAAAATTTCTTTCTGCTAATACCTTAAGCATTACGCTTCCTACCATACCGGTAGCTCCTACAACTGCTACTTTCATTTGTGACAATTTATTAATTCTGTACTATTAATTTTAAAGTGCAAATGTATAAAAGTATTACAATTGACAAAGCTTTTTTATTCTGATTCACATTATTATAACAGAGAGTTATATTTTTAACAATTCATTACAATTCTAAGCATTAGTTATTTCCAATAAGCTCCAATGAGTTGATGTCGTACGGTTGGTGAGCGGAGTAAAAACTGAGTATATATCACGGTTAAAGAACTAATACTTTGGCTAAGTTCGGTGACTATTCTTTTTTCACAAGGTCGTCGTAGTTGCCGAAGTAAGTGAAAGGAATTAAGCAGATAAATCTCATGTTATGAAGAAGCCAGTTCTATTTTCCTTGGGATTTCTCCACTTCGGTAGAAATGCGGATGTTCTAATAAGTAAAATATACTAGATATTATATTTAATAACTCTATTAAAGGTAATCTCATCTGAATTTACATTACACAAAACAGGAATTACTTCAACTCCACCTTTTACCGCTTTATTTAGTTCTTTCCCATAACGTGGATCAATGTGGTTTGCTGGAGAAAAACTTTCTGCATCATCGCGAGTAATCAAATAAAGCATTACGGCTCTATTTCCATTTTTTACTTCGGCGGTTAATTCTCTGAGGTGTTTTATGGCTCTATCACTTGGTGCATCGGGGAAATATGCTATCCCTTCCTCTACAAGTGTTGTGTTTTTGACTTCTACAAAACACTTTTCATCACCTCTTTCTAGTAGCAAGTCTATACGGCTATTTTCTCCGTATTTTACTTCTCTTCTTATAGAATCGTAATTGTCTAGTGAAGGAATTTGTTTGTTTTCAATAAAATATTCAGCGAGACTATTGGGGATATTTGTATTTGCAACTATCCATGTATTACCGTTGTTAGTCATTTCTAGTGTGTAACGGTATTTTCTATTAGGATTTTCTGAATCGGAAATAATACAATCCCAACCTGGAGCCCAACAAGTTGTCATCCTTCCTGTATTTGGTACATGTACAGTTATAATTTCATCATTTTCTAATTCTACATCAGCGAGGAATCGTTTGTATCGTTTTAGTATTTTGGCCTTTTGGATTTTCTGATTTAGCTTCATTTTGCAAGATTGTTTTTTGTGTAGTGCTTTCGCCCGGGATAGTAGTGGTAGCTTTTGTATGCCAAAATTAGTGAATAACATTTTACAAGAGCCCAAGCCACTGCATGGGATTTTGTAAAATGATTATGAACAATTTTGGTGTGTGAAACTACAAGCGAATAGCCCGATTAGGCGCATAATAAAAGGCGATATAATATACCTACTCAAACAATGCCCTTAACTGTGTAGCCTGTTTAGGTTTTAATTTTCCTGCTAGAATCAAGCTCATTTCTCTACGCCTCATTGCACCTTCAAATCTAACTTTTTCTTCGTCTGTTTCTGGAATTAATTCTGGAACTTGTCTTTTCTTACCATTTTCATCAACGGCTGCAAAAATGTAAATAGCAGTATTAACTTTTGTTCTGTTCTTACCACTTCTATCTTCTACCCAAACATCTACAAAAACTTCCATAGAAGTGTTAAAAGCTCGTGTGATTTTAGCTTCGAGAGTAACTACGCTACCCAAAGCTATGGGTGTAGTAAACGATACATTGTTTACGGATGCGGTTACTACAATACCTTCGCTATGTCTTTTTGAAGCTACGGAAGAAGCTAAATCCATCCAAGCCAGAAGCTGACCTCCAAATAAATTACCCAAAGGATTTGTGTCGTTAGGGAGTACTATCTGTGTCATTATTGTAACAGACTCTTTAACTTTTTTTGATTTCATGGCTTGCTATTTATTTAATTCAATATGTGTTCTAAAAGGATATTTTAATCCTTTGAAAGCATCTAAATCTACTTTTATTGAACCAACTCTTAGAGCAGATTGAATTCGTATTGGTATTTTATTTCTATCGTCTGTTACCCACAACATCACACTTTCATCATCTTTAAAAACCCTACCTCCTTGTACTCTTGGGGAGAATTTCAAGCATTTAATTTTTCCAAATTTAGTATCTATAGTTTCACGTCCTAAAAACTTTAGGGCAAATTTGAAAATTTCACCATCCATAAAAACATCAAATGGAAGTAAATCATCTACTTTCAGAGTGTCGGCACTAAATGATCTAGCGTAGTAGAAAGATGAAATCATATCTCCTGTGTTAGGAGTAATTACTATGGTTGTATCCTTATCATATTTTAGGTCAAAAACTTTAGCAGAATCTAAGTCTCTATCAAAATCTATTTCGCGTTTTATTGTATAACCTCCTTCATATACGTCTCTTTTGAAATATTCGGGAAGTAATGTTTCTTTGTTTAAATAAGTTGTGTAATTATCTTCTACTTTAAAAAACCATTTAAACATCCCTACTGTCCACCCTTTTCCTTCTACTAAGAATAAATCAGATACGGTATCGTGTTTAACTTCTAATGAAGAATAACCTGCGGTTAATGCTCCATAATGTAGTTCGAATTTTAGCCATTCACCAGCTTTGAATGGCGTGTTGTTTGTTGATGGTTGTGCAAAAAGAGAGGTTGAAAATATAAGTATGATTATTGTGTATTTCTTCATTTCTAGATTATTGTTGATAGGTGATTAACAACTTTAAAGATATTAAAAATAAATACTATTGGTTGATATTGTTAAAAATAAAAACTGCATTAATTCTAATAACTTAGAACTAATGCAGTTTATTGTATTTCGCCATAAAAAGTATATTACACTTTTTTTACCGAGATTATCTTAGCAGGACAATTATCCTGAGCTAATTTGTTTTCTTCATAAATTTCCTCATCCCAAGTTTTTATGGTGTGAAATCCTTTCTTTTCTGTTGAATGAAGAAGTACAGCCTTGCCATCTTTGCCAGACATAGCCCATTGATTAGGAGCATGCTCTACACAGTAGTTACAGCCTATACATTTATTTCGTTGAAGTGTTATTATTACCATTCGGGTTGCGAGTTACGGGTTGCGAGTTGCGAGGTGCACATTATGGGCTAAACCCAAAACATGAAACACGTAACCCGTTTTATTGTTCTATTAATTTTTTCTGTGCAAATTCTGTTTTCTCTATCTTGTACATTCTATCAGAAGGTCTTATTCTGAATGGTAGTTTCATTGTTACAACATCTCCTCGTTTTGCAACTTCTGCATTAACATCGTTAACCATCATAGATTCCAGTACAAATTCCTGAGCTCCAGTTGTTGGTCCTGTAATTAATAAGTGCTCTCCAATTTTCATTCCGTGAGCTTCTACTAAGAATTCTCCAATTTCTGGTTTCGGATAGTAATGGCGACCTTTAGCTATGTAAGTTTTCTTTTGTGTAGCTTGACTTCCTGAAGTTCCAGCCCACTCACCGAGTTCTTTACCGTAAAGGTAACCTCCCCAGAAATCTCTGTTGTAAACAGTACGAAGTGACTCCATCCAATCGGCAACTTTTTCATCGCTGAAAGTTCCATCGTAGTAAGCATCAATAGCTTCACGGTAGTTGCGGATTACTGTTGCTACATACTCTGGAGCACGTCCTCTACCTTCAATCTTCAAAACTTTTGCACCAGTTTCTATCAGTTCATCCAGAAAATTTATCACTGCCAAATCTTTTGGCGACATTATATACTCGTTCTCAATCTTAAGGATATTTCCTGTTTCAAGATCCTTAACTTCGTAAGCTCTACGGCATTCTTGCTTACAAGCTCCACGATTTGCCGACGAATTCTCATCGTGCAAACTAAGGTAACATTTACCAGATGTAGCCATACATAAAGCGCCATGTCCGAACACTTCTACTTCTACTAATTGCCCAGATGGTCCACGTACATCATCTCGGATAATTCCATCTACAATAAACTTTACCTGACGTAAACTAAGCTCACGAGCCATAACCATAGTGTCGGCAAAATGAGAATAGAATTTTACAGTTTCTAGGTTAGTAATGTTTAACTGAGTAGAAATATGAATTTCTAATCCAACAGAATGGGCATAAGAAATAACGGCTTGATCCATTGCGATAACTGCAGTAATCTTAGCTTCTTTTGCACGGTCAACTAACTTTTTTATAACCTTCAAATCATGATCGAAAATTATGGTATTTAAAGTCAGGTAAGTACGAACACCCTTTGCCTCACAACGTTCAACTATCTCTTCTAAGTCGTCCATTGTGAAATTCACAGTTGCGCGAGCACGCATATTTAATTGCTCTACACCAAAATATATTGAATCGGCACCATTGTCTAAAGCTGCTTGCATTGCTGCAAAATCGCCAGCCGGAGCCATTAATTCTATTTTATTATCTCTTGTCATCTATTTTGTATTTATTTCATTATAGGCATACCATTGAAAACTAATAACCTAAGACCTAAAAAGGCGTGCAAATGTAAGGAAATAACTTTTAAAAATATTAAATTATTGATTACCGAAACTTTATAACGACATAGTTATTTTTTATATAGATTTGAATAAAACCTAACGATATGAGATTTTTGCTAACCCTACTTTTATTTACATCAATAGTTTCTTGTTCTGATAAGGTTGAGCTATCAATTATAGAATATGTACAAAACACTGAATTAGGTAGTTTATCCATAAGAGCACTTGTGGTAAAAAATGAGCATGATTTCTATTTATGAAGATGGGGGTAAGTTTTGGAAAAATATTAGTTCTGAAAAAGATTTCTATACCGTTAGAGTAATTAACGACAGTACCGCAATTGCTGCAGGCAAAGGGAAAATTGGCTTGATTGGTTTTTAGGACATTAAAATAAGGGGCACTATTTCAATAGCCCAATTTCCAATATTTTTATATCACCATACTTAAAGTCTACCTAGACGTGGAGGCTAGGGTGAGATCATAGAGAAAGCTAAACCTCAATTTTATTTTTTTTGATTCCCTTTAGGGCTAGGGATAAACGAAAAAAACACAATTGAGGTGGTTATTAGTGCTCAGCCCTTTATTCAACATCTTTGTTTTTTATATAAATGATGTACATTTACACGCCATTTCATAGAAAGTAAATTTTAAAATCAGAAAATGACAAGAATTATTTCAGTACTAAGCCTTTTGGTTATTAGCATATTTACTAATGCCCAACCTAGTAGTTATTGGCAGCAAAAAATAAAATACGATATGAATATCGACATGAATGTCGATACCTATAAATACACTGGAAAATCGAAAATTACTTATTACAACAATTCACCAGATACTTTACGTAGAGTGTATTTCCATTTGTATTTTAACGCTTTCCAACCAGGAAGCGAAATGGATGTACGTCAACAAAACTTACCAGATCCTGATAGAAGAATTGGCGATAGAATAAGTAAACTATCTGCATCGGAAATTGGATACCAAAAAATTATCAGCATAAAACAAGGGCGTAAAAATCTTAGCTACAACGTAGAAGGTACATTGATGGAAGTTGAAATGCAGAAAGCAATTCTTCCTCATTCTAAAACTGTTTTCTACTTAAAAAATGAAGCTCAAGTTCCTGTTCAAGTTCGTAGATCGGGAAGAAACAATTCAGAAGGAGTAAAACTTTCTATGACTCAGTGGTACCCGAAAATGGCAGAATACGACACAGAAGGCTGGCATCTTGATTCTTACATATCTAGAGAATTTCACGGAGTATATGGCACATTTGATGTTAAAATAAATATCGATAAAAATTATACTATCGGAGGAACGGGAATTCTAAAAAATGCTGAAGAAATTGGACATGGCTATACTCAAAAAAAGGTAAAACAAAAGGTTGATAAATCAGGTAAATTGCAATGGCATTTTGTTGCAAATAATGTTCACGATTTTGCTTGGGGTGCCGATGATGAATATATCCATGACATTATAAAAATGAACGACAAGACCGATATTCACTTTTTCTATAAAAAAGGAAATGAAGACAGAACCAAAAATTGGAAAGAACTAGAAATCACAATGCAGAAAGCATTCAACTTTATAAATAAAAATTTTGGAGAATATCCTTACGAGCAGTTTAGTATTGTACAGGGAGGCGATGGTGGAATGGAATATCCTATGTCGACAATAATGTTAGGAAATGGAAAAAATGTAAAGGGTATGGTTGGACTTGCAGTTCACGAATCGTTGCACTCGTGGTATCAAGGTGTTTTAGGGTTCAACGAACAGAAATATCCTTGGATGGACGAAGGGTTTACTACTTGGGCAGAAAATCTTACTATGGATTATCTTTACGGTAAAGAGGGAGATAATGTTCATAAAGGAAGTTACAGAGGCTACTTTGCTATTCAGAGATCTGGTAAAGAAGAAGCACTTACTACACAGGCAGATTTGTACAAAACAAATTTTGCTTACGGACAAGCAAGTTATAGTAAGGGAGCAGTTTTTTTAGCTCAGCTAGGTTACATTATTGGAGAAGAAAATCTCAACAAAACTATGCTGAGATTTTTTAACGAATGGAAATTCAAACATCCAGCCCCAAACAATCTTAAAAGAATTGCCGAGAAAGAATCTGGAATTCAACTTCAGTGGTATTTCGATAAATGGATTACAACTACAGAAACAATAGATTACGAATTATCATCAGTTTTAAATACCGACAAAGGAACTGCAGTAACTATAGCTAGAATTGGAGAAATTCCTATGCCATTAGACATAACAGTTGCTCTTAAAAATGGAGAAGTAAAAACCTATTACATCCCTTTGAGGATGATGCGTGGATCTAAACAAAACGAAACTAAATTCTCTAGAACAGAGCTAAAAGCATGGCCGTGGGTTTATCCAGAGTATTCTTTCAGTATTGATATTCCTAAAGAAGATATTAAGTTTATTGGAATAGATGTTTCGGAAAGAATGGCCGATGTGAATAAAAAGAATAACTATTACCCTAAAACCGAGTTTGTATTTGAGGGAGAATGATTTTATAACTTAAGCTAATGACAAAAAAATATCCCATAATTGAAATTCAACCATGGGATATTTGTATTTTTTGAAAAGAATTCTATTAGAACAACCAAGAGATCATTCCCGTAACAACTTCTCCACTCTCTCTGTTTAGCTCCGATCCTAAAACACTGTGAGGTATTAAGTAAACAACTAGTGTTGCAACAGTTGCAAAAATAAATACAGCTCTACTATTTTCGTTTTTACTTCCGTGCCAAAGAGCAAATGCCCAGGCTAGAATCGCAATTAGAGTTTTGTTATCGGTAAGGTCAAAACCAAAAGGAATACCTGTCCAGAATTCGCCAAAAGCATATTTCTGCATCAATGGACCGAATATGAAACCTCCTATAACTAACGATATCAAAGCATATTTTCCAATATTCTTATAACCATCGCTGTTAAATATTGCTTTCAAACCAGCAAGATTAGATAACATCATTGCAAAAAACATAAAAAATATGTGAGGAGCTAATACCCACCACTCAGGAACTGGATCTCTATATCGCAGAACAATTGGAGCATTTTTTTTCTCAAACACACTCCCTTTATCTGTCAGGAATTCAATAAAGTACATATACTTACCTGCAGCAGGTTGGTGTGGTAATTCGGCAAGTAGAATGTCTCCATTTCTATTAAAATCATCAACTACATAATCCTCTCCTTCAATAATTGGATAATGCTTGTAATGAATTTTCGCACTTACTTTTTCGTCAGCGATCTCAATTTTTATTGGAGCAAGATGATGCCCATCATTAGATCTTCTAAGCTTATAGCTATATTCAGTGCCATTAAGTTCTGTATTCATCCAATCTGGGTGAGTAGGCCCAACAAGTTTCTGGTAAATTGAAGCACCAATAGTCATAATTATTGCTATTGACAAAAGTATATATTTGTTCTTCATGTTATAGTTTTTATATTTTGTGCAAATATATAAGAACTGTTCTAAATTGTACGTTCTAAACTATAAAATTGGTCTATGGCTAACTATCTTATTTTGATACTGAATTCAAATTCAGTTTTTCTAGAAGAATTTTGGGAGGTCTTTGTGGCTTAGAAGTTATGCTGTCGATAAAAGCACAGGTTAGTTTAGCAACATTAATAATTTCTCCCACCTCATTTTTAAGCTCAAATTTAAACTTGATTCTAGATGTTGGAAATTCTAAAATTGTAGTGGTTACGGTGAGTACATCATCATAGAATGCCGGTTTTATAAACTTGAAACTCATATCTACCACAGGCATAAAGATACCTAACTCTTCAATTTTGGAGTATGGAATACCTATCTCTCTTAACAGTTCCCATCTAGCATTCTCATATATTCTAGCATAATTAGAATGATGAACAAAACCCATCTTATCAGTATCAGAATAATTTATTCTTATTTTGTACGAATGTGAAATCATAATTTAGGGGTCCGTTTTATTCAAAAAAATAGTCAAATACACTTATCGCATCTGACTATTTATAATTTAAATAAATTGTTAATGGCTACATATATGGTTAGATCCTTCGGCATGATGCTGTTCGTGAGTAAAACAAACTTCACCTGAGTCTATAATTTTATTGTCAAGAAACTCATTTACAACAGCAGTAATATCTCCTTTGCATCCTCTAACAACCTCTATTCCTTGAGATGTAATAGAATCAACTGCACCTTTCCCCATGTTTCCAGCAAGCATAGTTTTTACTCCCATTCCCAAAAATGTTTCTGCAATATTAGATTTACATCCACACGAATCAGTTGCATCATAATTCGAAATATTCTCTATTTTATTATCTCCCGAGATACTTACTATTGCGTAGTTGTTGCATTTACCAAAATGTCCTTCTACTTTATTTCCATTTGCGGGTATTGCTATTTTCATGACTCTTTTTTTAAATTAATTAAGAGTACAAAGTAATAGACAGTGTATAATATAAAGTATGATTATGAACATATGTTCATAATTTAATCGCTATTTTATTATGATTTATATCATCTAACCGAAGAGTCGTTGAAACATATCTTCCATTTTAGAAACTAAAACCACTTTTATTTTATATTTTTCAATGTTGATTTTGTTGTATTTTGAAATAAATATAACTTGAAATCCTAATTTTTCAGCTTCGGTAATTCGTTGTTCAACTCTATTTATGGGTCTTATTTCTCCTGCTAATCCAACTTCGGCTGCAAAACAAACTTTGCTAGAAATAGAAATATCTTCGTTAGAAGAAAGTATAGAAGCCACAACCGCCAAGTCAATTGCAGGATCGTCAACTTTAATTCCTCCAGTAACATTCAAGAAAACATCCTTTGCTGCTAAACGAAACCCTGCTCGTTTTTCTAGTACAGCCAACAACATATTCAATCTTTTTATGTCGTATCCAGTTGTAGAGCGTTGGGGTGTGCCGTAAACAGCAGAACTTACAAGAGCCTGAATCTCTATCATCATTGGTCTAGCGCCTTCCATAGTTGCAGCTATAGCATTTCCCGAAAGCTCATCGTCTCTTTGAGAAATAAGTATTTCAGAAGGATTTTTCACTTCTCGCAATCCGCTGCCGTGCATTTCGTAAATGCCTAATTCTTGTGTAGAACCAAACCTGTTTTTGTGTGCCCTAAGTATTCTGAATAAATGGTTTCTATCTCCTTCAAATTGCAAAACCACATCAACCATGTGCTCCAATATTTTTGGCCCTGCAAGATTTCCATCTTTGGTTATATGACCAATTAAAATTACAGGCGTTGACGATTCTTTAGCATATCGCAACAATTCGGCAGTACATTCCCTAATCTGAGAAACACTTCCTGGTGACGACTCTATCATCTCGGTTTGTAGAGTCTGTATAGAGTCTATAATCAACAATTCTGGTGTTAAAGCTTTTATCTGATTAAATATCGATTGGGTTTTTGTCTCTGCCAATATGAAAAGATTTTCGTTAGAAATATCTATCCTCTCAGCTCGCATTTTAATTTGATTCAAACTTTCTTCACCCGAAACATAGAGTGTTTTAAGGTGCGAAACGCTTAAAGCCAATTGCAACATCAGAGTAGATTTTCCAATTCCTGGCTCGCCACCAAGTAAAATTAAAGAACCCGGAACTATTCCCCCTCCAAGTACTCTATCCAATTCTTCGTTGCGAGTATTAAATCTTTTTTCCTGATTGCTTACAATTTCGGAAACCCTAAATGGCTTAGACTTTTTCCCCGAAGATGATTGCGATGAGTCCCAAGTTTGTACTACCTCCTTGTGTACAACCTCTTCAACTATCGTATTCCACTTATTACACTGCGGGCATTTTCCCATCCATTTTGAGTGTTGTGCCCCGCAATTCTGACAGAAAAATGTTGTTTTTGTTTTAGCCATTTTTATTGTATTTACTTCTTATCGCAAATCTATTTAAAAGCATTCTTATTTCGGTATTTTTTATGTGCCAATTCTAGCTTTCCATTATACGCTTCGTTGCAAAACCAATTCACAATATATTTACATTGGTCTTTTCGCAAACTCAAAGCCAATATAAATATTTGTTCATAAAGTTTTTGCAACTGCAGGGTACCATTTCAATCTAGGGCAAAAACTACAACCTGCCTTGCCGACGAGCAGATAACAAATTTTCGCACTGATTACTCTTACTCACACATGTTTCATCTGCGAAATCTGCGGGCAAAGAAAAGTGTTGTCATAGGCACTAAGCGTAGCGTATAGATTAGTCTTCTTCTTCGATATCCTTAAACCTAATTAATAAAATATAGGCTGATTAAGTCCAGTTTGAAAGTAGAATTTGGTCTTCCTCAACTTATCACCTTCTCTAAACAAGTAAGGATTTCCATCTTCTTTCAACATTGGGTAATGCGGATTATCGGCTTTATTCCATTTTTTCGGAAACATGGGCATATCATGAATAACTTTATTCTGAAAAAAATGTCTAATTCTTTCACTATCAAAACCTATTTCGGCACTTGCAGTTTGTTTGTAATTCATTGTGTACCTAGCTCCAATTGCTAAAGTTCCGTGAGATACTCTCCCGTATTTAGATTCAGATATATTTAAATACCCAAAAGAAGCAGGGTAATCAGAACTTTTTATAAGCTTAGTTTTATTTCTGCCTCCAGTCCACATTAGCGATGTTACATAAAATGAATACATATCGTTGTGATACTGTAGAGTTAGGCTACCTGTTCGGTATTTATCTTCGCCTGACATTACAAAAATATCATTTTCGGTAGAAAATATCACATTTTTAATATTTACAGTAATTAGTCCTGTAGGTTGTGATGTGTCTTTTGTATCCCAATAATATTTAAAACTATATCCCAAAGCGTAAGGACTTTTTGATTGTATAGAAATAGTAGAAAAATCAGGATTGAAATATTGTTGTTCCTGATGACCCCAATAAATATGTGCTCCAATATTTGGTGCAATTTCCCATGATTTTACTTTTGGTCCTAATGTTCTTAAATTGTAATAGGCTTGTGTCCCAGCATTACCTTGTATAAGACTATTGAAATAATATCCCTGAAACATTAAGCCAATCCTCTGAAAATGTGTGCCTATATTTATTGATACCCCTGCTTTAATTCCCCATCCTTCCTTTTCTAAATCCTGTGACTTAACAAAAGTAGTACAGAGCAAAAAGCATGTAAGAACAAATAATGATTTAATAGAAATTAGTTTCATTAAAATTCATAAGGATTAATAATTCAATATTATTAAAATAAAGTTAACTAACTTTATAATTACAAATAAACTTCTCAACAACTTAAGGCTATGAATAATAATTACGAATTAGGAATGGAGGGCGAGAGAGAAGCCGTTAAATATCTGAAAAAAGAAGGATATGAAATTCTCGAAACTAACTGGCATTTCCACAGATACGAAATAGACATCATCGCAAAAAAACGAGATGTGCTTGCAATAGTTGAGGTAAAAACTAGAGCTACAGATTATTTTGGAGATCCCGAAGATGCTGTTGATTACAAAAAAAGAAGAAAAATTATAGAAAGTGCCGATGCCTACATCGAAGAAAAGGATTTAGATATAGAAGTTAGATTTGATATTGTTGCAATCTTGAAAACAAAAGAAGGGTTGAAATTGCGATATATTGAAGATGCATTTCTATCGTTCGAAATGTGATTATATTTTTTGTTCTAACTAACAAAAAAATACTCGTATACATTCTTGTTACGAGTATTTTTTTGTAAAGTATTATTATATATTTGCGACACACCATTAATATGTTAAAATGAAAAAAATACTATTCAGTATAATATTACTCCTATCAATTAATACAATAAGTAATGCACAAGCATGGGATGGCAAGGGCGACACTAAGATCAATGTTGGCTATGAATTTTACAGCTACTACTCAGTTAATGCTATTGACGATACTAGGAACGGAGTTTCTACATCTATAGATTATGGCATTGCCGAGAATTTTTCTATTGGTACAGGGGTAAACTATAATATTAAATATGAAAACTTCTATTTCAATCTACGTTCAGATTATCATTTCCAAAATCTTTTTGAATTGAGTTCAAATTTCGACGTATATGCAGGAGCAGACATTGGTTTAAACTCTTATTACAGTAATACTTTTGATTTTGGACTACATGTAGGTACTAGGTTTATGTTTACCGATGTAGTTGGTATTTATTTAGAAATTGGAAATAGAGGAAATGTAGGATTGTCTTATAATTTTTAACTAAATTAGGCTATGGTAAATTCAAAAGTCAATAGCAACACTTATAAGTTAGATCTTGATAATCATAACAAACTCAAAGGAACAGTTAATTCTGATGAATTTGAATTTGTAATAAAATCAGAAGATAACAATAGCTTCTCTTTAATTAAAGACAACGCCGAGTTTGATGTATATGTAATTTCTACTGATTATGAAAAAAAGTCAATAAAAATTCTTGTTAATGGGCTGACTTTAGATATAGATATTGAAGATGAGTTTGATGATCTTATAAAGAAGCTAGGTTTCAGAGATAAAGTAATTAATACTGAAAAAAATGTAACTGCCCAAATGCCTGGATTGATATTAGAAGTACATGTAAAAGAAGGTGAAAGCATATCAAAGGGGCAAAAACTACTTACTTTAGAAGCTATGAAAATGGAGAATGTAATAAAGGCTTCTGATGATTTTAAGATTGAAAAAATTTGTATTAATAAAGGTGATGCCGTAGAGAAGAATGATGTATTATTTGAGTTAAAATAATCTGAATCCTATATCTGAACCAAATCATAAGATACCATAATAAACATATGAACAGATTTTTAAGATTCTTTTTTCAAGGACTCCTTTATACAATTCCAATAAGTGTAACTTTTTATGTTATTTGGGAAATTGTTGTTACAATTGATTCAAAGGTTCAGCCTTGGCTCCCATTTGATGCTCATGGATTAGGTATAGTTATAGTTTTTGTACTTATTACTTTAATTGGAATAATAGGTAATCTTTTTGTAACACTACCAATAGTATCTTATGCTGAAAAAATACTAATTAAAGCACCACTTGTTAGAATTATTTATACATCTCTCAAAGATTTAGTCTCTTCTTTTGTCGGGCAGAAAAAAAGTTTCGATAAACCAGTATTAGTTAAGCTCTATCCCGAAAGTGAAATTTATAGACTAGGCTTTCTTACGGACGAATCTCTTGATAAATTAGAGTTAGAAGATGGTATGGTTTCTGTATATGTTCCACATTCATATGCAATTTCTGGACAATTGTTTATTGTAAATAAAAATATGCTAAAAATGGTAAATGTTGATGCTACAGGAATGATGAAATATATTGTATCAGGCGGAGTTACAGAAATGGCAGAGAATAATGATTCGGAAATATAAGACCAAATTAAATTTCTAAGATCTCCATTCTTGATGATTTAAGTACAGATTTATAACTAAAAGACAATGAACGAAGTAATAGAAAAATTAAAATACGAATTCTCTAAAGGTACAGTCCTCATAAAACTGCTATTCCTAAATGTTGGAGTATTTGTGTTTATGTTGATACTCAATTTTGCAATGCATCTTTTAGATATAGAAATTGAACCTAGCATTTGGAGTTATTTTGCTTTGCATGCCGATGGTGTTGAATTCGTAACCAAACCGTGGACATTACTAACTTATAGCGTATTTCACAGTGGCTTTAATCATATTTTATTTAACATGATATTGCTGTATTTAGGAGGACAAATATTCCTTCAATACTTAAATCAACGTCAATTACTTAGTTTATATATTCTTGGAGTAATATCTGGAGGGCTACTATTTGTAGTCTCAATAAATGCTTTCCCCATATTTAGTAATCCTGTAGATTTTTATAGTATTATTGGTGCTTCGGCAGGTGTTATGGCAGTGATAGTGGCAATTGCAACTTACGTTCCAAATTATTCGGTGCGCTTATTTTTGTTGGGCAATGTGAAGCTTTGGCATATAGCAGTATTTTTGTTAATTATGGATTTAGTTCAATTTAAATCTGGAAATGAAGGCGGACATATTTCACATTTTGGAGGAGCTTTGATAGGATATTTTTATGCTAAACAACTTAAAAATGGGAAAGACATTGGTGCATGGATAAACAATATCATCGATAAAATAACAGTTCTTTTTAAACCCAAAGCACACCCTTTCCAAAAGGTTTATAAAAACGAAACACCTCGCAATGACTATGAATACAACTTGACAAAGAAGCAACACGAAGAAAAAATTGATGATATACTAGGTAAAATTTCAAAGTCGGGTTATGAAAGTTTGACTTCCGATGAAAAGGATTTTTTATTTAAAGCTGGGAAGAAGTAGAACCTAAAGAACCTTAATGTTAGTATTTTTTCACCATTAAGAAAATAGTATAACACTAATGCTTTAAATTTCTTCTATTTTTTATTTTAACCTTGAGTTTAGCAATGGCTCTTACATTGTCTGTATTAAGATTAACGATTGCAAAAATCATAACCACAGCACTCACTATTTGAATTTCAGAAAGTACATTTCCGTTAATTGCATAATCGAAAAACACCGCAGAAATTGGAAAAAACAACTCCATAATAGTTGCAATAATTGCTTTAACTCTTTTAAGTCCGTAGTAGTAAAGCATCATCGAACCCGAACCTGTTGTAAGCGATATTGTGGCAATCACTAACCAATTTTGACTTGTAGCAGTAGAAAAATCAGAGTATGATTTATTGTAAATAACTACGAACAACATTATAAAAGTAGCTATTCCATATCTGAAAAATGTAGTTGAAGCAAAATCTAATTTCCCCATTACCTTTTTTCCAAACACTGTAGAACTTCCAAAAGAGAAAGCCGCTAACACTGCGTAAAGAGATGCTTTAAAAGTGTTATTTCCCAAATCAAAAACTACTTTAGATTCACCAAATGTTAAGAAATATCCAGCTGTTAATGCAATTGCTGCCCAAAAAATATATCTCTTCCTCAATTTCTCTTTCAGAAAAGTAACAGCTAAAAATATTGCAAATATTGGTTGTAATTTCTGAAGTAAAACCACAACAGATACTGACTGAAAGTTTACTAAAAACAATGCCTTAACTATTGCTAATGTTCCTATGACTGCTCCAAAAAGCGAGACAAAAATTAGAGATAATAATTCTTGAGTGTCTAATGATTTCAGATGAGCATATTTTTTGTAAAGGAAAATATTCATCAGAGCAAAAGGCACCAAATGAAGTATAAAAACCACAAAAGTTACATCTAGATTATATAGTTGAGGTGTTAGAAAAACTCCATCAAAACCCCACAAACTAGCAGAAATACCAATTATAGATGCTCCAAAAATTATGCTCTTAGTCTTTTCCATTCTTATCTTATCAATATTAACAAGCCCAAATATCATGTAAAGGTGATATTTTTTTATCGTTTAGAAAACCAAACTATCCAAATTATCATTAATACGGACAGTTAGCTTCCTTTATTATTGTTAACTTGGGAAGTTGAAATCTAGTAAATAAATACAATTTATAGAAAAGCACACTTTAATTATCACTTACACTTTATTGTTAATCTTATATCATAATTAGTTTTAAATCTCATATTGTAATTTATATATTTGTATTTCTGTATTTGTGTAATTACAGCAAACTAAAGCAACAATATGTCTAGTAAAAATTTAAGAGCTCTTTCTTACCGAAAAGGTATGGATGATAATCTTTTCGAAAATATATCTAATCTCACTAGTAATAAGACTTCAAATGAGAACGAATTAAAAAAACTAGCTG
Source organism: Ichthyobacteriaceae bacterium (assembly GCA_016744755.1). Classification (GTDB taxonomy): domain Bacteria; phylum Bacteroidota; class Bacteroidia; order Flavobacteriales; family JADGDT01; genus JADGDT01. The sequence continues at coordinate 17,927 of JADGDT010000015.1, forward strand.
ATGATTATAAAATTGGTGAGTCTGTTATACTGGGAACTTCTACCTTTTACGATTTTTTAAGACCCGAAAATGCAAATAAAAAAATACACGTTTGTACAGGTACTGCCTGTATGACATCTGGAACTCAACAAAAATTAAATGAAAATTTAAAAGAATATTTTCATGAAGATGAAATTGGACATGCTGCCTGTTTAGGCCATTGTCATAGCAATTCTGCATTTATGTACAATGATAAAACATATTCTGTTGATGATGCATATGAGCTAGCAGAAGTAATAAAATCGAAATCAACAAAAGAAAATACTTACTCTACAGGATGCAACACTACCCCAATTTTAAGTGGAGAAATAAAAGATTTAAAAGAATTTTATGCTCCATTAAAAAAATGGGCAAATAACAAACAAGAAATAATTGACAACTTAAAAACTTCTAATTTAAGAGGTAGAGGTGGTGCAGGATTTCCTTTCTTCTTCAAATTGGAATCTGCCTCTAAAGCAGAAGGAGACCAAAAATATATTGTGTGTAATGCCGATGAAGGAGATCCAGGAGCCTACTCAGATATGTATTTGATGGAGAAACATCCAATAAAGGTTTTGTATGGGATGATGATTGCTGGCTTAACCATAGGTGCCGATACGGGAGTGCTTTACATAAGAGGAGAATATCCAAACTCGATACGAAGAATAAAAAAAGCCATAAATCGTCTAACAGCATTAAACTACGTAGGAGAAAATATTCTTGGAATAGAAGGATTTAATTTCAATTTTAAAATTACTCGTGGACAAGGTGCTTATGTTTGTGGCGAAGAAACTGCGTTATTAAATTCAATTGAAGGACTTAGACCCGAAGTTAGAGTTAGACCTCCATACCCTACTGTTGAAGGACTTTATGGCAAACCAACAGTGTTATCAAATGTAGAAACTTTTGCAAATATACACTGGATACTAGAAAATGGAGGAGAAGCTTATGCCAAACTAGGAACTGAAAAATCTAAAGGAACAAAATTGGTTTCTTTGGATGGCTTTTTTAATAATCCTGGAGTTTTCGAAATAGAAATGGGAACACCATTGCAAACTATTTTTAATGAATATGGCAAAGGATTCAAATCGGGAATAAAAGCTCTACAAATTGGAGGACCACTTGGGGGAATAGTTCCTATTGAAAAAATAAAAGATCTAACACTAGACTTTGAATCTCTTGGGGAAAATGGTTTCTTACTAGGACATGCTAGTTTTGTTTCTATTCCTGTAGATTTTCCTATGATTAAATTTATAGACCATCTACTAAAATTTACTTCGGATGAATCTTGTGGAAAATGCTACCCGTGTAGAATAGGTTCTAAACGCGGACACGAGTTGGTAGTTAAAGCTCAAAAAGAAGATTACAAAATAGACAGACAATTATTCGACGATTTATTGGAAACACTAGAAATAGGTTCTCTTTGTGCGTTAGGTGGCGGAGTTCCTATCCCATTAAAAAATGCAATGGAATATTTTCAGGAAGAATTGAAGGAATATTTTGAATAACTGTTTAATTGTTGAACTGTTTAATTGTTTAATCGTTTAACTGTTGAACTGTTTAACTGAAAAAATGCCTATCGCTTACCGCCAATAGCTCAAAGCTAAAAGCCAATAGCCAAAGGCTAAAAGCCAAAGAAAATGAAAGCATATATAGATAACGAAGCATACGAAATTGATAAGGGTGAAACTATGCTCGAATTTGTTAGGCGTATAAAAGGTCAAGATTCTATTCCAACAATGTGTCAGGCAGATAATTTAGAGAATTTCGGATCGTGTAGAGTTTGTTCTGTAGATGTAGCTTTACAAAAGGATGGAAATGCTAAATCAATGGCTTCGTGTCATACACCTGTTTCCGATGGTCAATATATTTATCCAAACTCAGAGAGAATAATTAGGCTTAGAAAAAATATTACCGAGTTAATATTAACAGATTATCCAAAAGATAAAATTACGCCTGCCGAAGGTAAAAAAGCTACTGAATTTCAAAATACAATTGCTAAAATTGGTGTTCCTGAAATTAGATATCCCGAGGGAGAAAATCACTCTTACTTAGAGCCAGATACTGAGCATCCTTACATAAAATCAGATTTATCGCAATGTATAAATTGCTACCGTTGTGTACGTGCCTGCGAAGAGATTCAAGGTGAAATGATACTCGGAATGAGCGGTCGTGGTTTCGCAAATCACATCATCAAAGGATTCGATACAACTTTTAATTTATCAGCTTGTGTATCGTGTGGAGCTTGTGTACAAACTTGCCCTACCGAAGCACTTACCGATAAATATGAATCTAAAACTATAATTGCCGATGAAATAGTTCGTACTACTTGTACTTATTGTGGTGTTGGTTGTCAACTTGATATTTCAGTTGTTGATGGAGAAATAAAAGGAATTCAAGCACCAATAGATGCCGAAGTAAACGCAGGTCACACTTGTATAAAAGGTCGTTATGCTTTTGAATTTTACAACCACCCCGAAAGAGTAAAAGAACCTCTGATTCGTAAAAATGGCAAACTAGAAGAAGTAACTTGGGATGAAGCTTACGATTACATCGCAACAAAACTTACTAGCATAAAAACCGAATTTGGACCTGATGCAATAGGTGGAATATCTTCGTCACGTGCTACGAACGAAGAAAATTATTTGATGCAAAAATTCATCAGAGCAGTTATTGGCACAAATAACATTGATGGATGTGCAAGAGTTTGTCACGCACCTACAGCTTACGGAATGCAAAAGGCATTTGGAACTGGAGCTGCTACAAATTCAATTTATGGAGTAGGCATTACAGATGCATTTTTGGTTGTTGGAGCAAATCCAACTCATGCTCATCCAGTTACAGGTGCTAAGCTGAAACAGGAATTTATGAAAGGTAAAATATCGATAGTTATTGATCCTGTAAAAACTGATTTGGCAAAACTAGCAACTCATCATTTACAGTTGCGACCAGGTACAAATGTAGCTACATTAAATATGTTCATTTACTACCTTATTAAAGGTGGATATGTAGATTACGATAGAGTAAATTCGAGAACAGAGCTTTTTGACGATTTCAAAAAACAAATTTTAGAATTGAATATTGCAGAACTTGAAAATGTAACAGGTCTGAAAAAAGAAGCCGTAAGAGCAGCCGCCAATGCATATGGAAGTGCCGATAAAGCAATGGAGTTTCACGGACTTGGTGTTACAGAACATTATCAAGGTAGTAAAACAGTAATGCTTCTTGCAAATATTGCGATGATGACTGGTAATGTTGGTAAAAACGGAGTAGGATTAAATCCGCTACGTGGACAAAACAACGTTCAAGGTGCTGCCGATATGGGAGTACAACCTCATCAAGGAGCTGGTTACATGGATGTTGAGAACCCTGAGATTCAGCAATATTATGCCGAAAAGTATGGTGTAGAAAAAATGCCGGAAAAAGAAGGATTAAAAATTCCTGAGATGTTTGACAATGCAATTGCAGGTAAATTTAAGGCACTTTGGATTATGGGTGAAGATACCTTGATGACTGATCCAAACACAAAACATATTGAAAAAGCCTTTGCAGATTTGGACATACTTATTGTTCAAGAATTATTTATGTCGGCAACTGCTGAGGCTGCGGATGTTGTACTACCAGCATCGTCTTACCTAGAGAAAAATGGAACATTTACTAATGGGGAACGTCGTGTGCAAAGAGTTAATAAAGTTGTAGAATCAATTGGAAACTCTAAACCCGATGGACAGATTATGGTTGACATAATGAATAAGATGGGTTATGCTCAAGAAGGTTACGAAGCTGATGTAATTTTAAAAGAAATTGCAGATGTTGTTCCTTTCTTTAAAGGGATTACTTGGGACAGACTAGCTACAAATGGTTTGCAATGGCCAGTAGCCGAAGATGGAACTGATACCAAAATTCTTCACGAAGAAATGTGTAAACATGGTAAAGGACGCTTTCATTATTTTGAATATGACCAAAGTCCTGAGCTTAAAGAACACTCAGCAAAATTTCCTTACATACTTACTACTAGTCGTTTGCTAGAGCATTACAACTCAGGGACAATGACACGTAGAACAGATAATCAGAAAATTGCGCCTAAGGATTATCTTCAAGTAAGTCCTGCCGATGCAAAAATTAAGGGTATTGTAGATAACGAAAAAGTTAGAATTTTTTCTGATAGAGGTAGTGTTGAGATTTTTGTTAAGATTTCTGATGATGTTGATGCTGGAGTTGTTAGAACAACATTTCATCAGCCAGAGGTATTTATAAATATAATTACAGGTAATGTGGGAGATTTAGAAACATTAACTCCTGAGTATAAGGTAGTGGCTGTTGATTTTGAGAAATTGAATTAAGGGATTACTAATAATTTTTTAGGTTCTACTGTTATTTTAATGGTTCACTCTCATTTATATGAATATTCTAAATTAGAAAATCCGTCATGTTGAGCGTAATTTCTTTTGTGCAACAAAAAGAAATGCAGTCGAAACATCTATAGCTACAGTGATAACATAATGTGAGTTGTTTTGGAATAGACCTTTCGAATTACTCACCAACTATAATATTATTGGTGTTCGTGAATCGCTTCGCTTATTTCGCTTTGGCTCCGCTACCCATGACGACTTTGTATTTATCTCGCAAAGTCGCAGAGTCGCAAAGCTGATTTTCTTAGCGCCTTAACGACTTTGCGAGATTCAAATCGTCATTAGCTCATTGGAGTTTTTGAGAAAAAAACTTAGGCCTCAAGGTGACGATTGTTCCACTAAATTAGTGGTAGAACCATTTTTAAAAAAGGATTATGTCATTATTGATGTAATCCTTTTTTTATGATATTTTCAGTATTTACTAGTGGTACAGCTCGCAATGTTAAGCTTTTACATCCTTAACATTGAAAATAGAATTGAATGTTAAATTAAAGTTACTTTTACGTATCGTTAATTTTAAAACGTACTAGAAATACATCAACTTAAAACTCTACACAATGAAATACATATTTATATTATTACTGACATTTGCAACCACGCTAGGTTATTCTCAGAATAAAAATAACACAGAAAAAGCAGTTTGCACAAGATATGAAGATGGGTCTTTTAAAGAAACAGGACTTATTAAAAACAATAAATTAGAAGGACAATGGATTAAATACTCTGAAATAGGAGAAGCCATTGTTGTTGGGAATTACAAAAATGGTTCTAAAGAAGGTAAATGGACATTTGTAGATAATTATACGGGTGTAATAACTGAAGCTACATATTCTAAAAACAAGGTTGTAAAACTTAAGAAATTTCTTTACGATTCGCCAACTTCTATTTTGAGTTATACTAGATAGATTTAAACTTCAAAAAGAATTATAGAATAGACGGCTTAGTTCTAATAATCCCCGCTTTTTCAATAATTTTATTCCCCATCCCTAAAGGGTGAAATCATTGAAAAAGCTAAATCTCAATTTTATATTTTTTGATTCCCTTTAGGGTTAGGGCAAAACGAGAAATATAAAATTGAGATGGTTATTAGGGCTCAGTCAAATAGACTTATTCGTAAACAATAACAAAAGCAAAAAGCCAAGAAATTTACTTCTTGGCTTTTTTTCTAACACTAACTCAAATTAATAATAGGTTATTAATGAGGGAAAAAATAATCTATTATAATTTTGTCCATCCTGTTGTCCAATCATTTCCTGTTTTTACAGCTCCAATATATGTTGCTGATTCAAACCATGAATCTTTTGTTGATGGATCTACAGCACCTGTAACTTCTGTACCAACATAACCATTTAACGAAACTGGAGTAGTATAATTTACACTTTCGAAAGGTGCACAATCTTTAAAATTAGTCCCGTTATCAAATATTATAGAATTAGATACAAGTAACGAACCATCATTCATATTTGAAGTAGTCTGTTCGTTAGAAACTCTAACACCTGATTTAGGGAAACTAGTAACTATAGCATTGTAGATCTTTCCTTTTGTTCCTTCTCTTAATCTCATTCCTGTATTTTTACCATCATCGTTGTACCCTATTAAGGTAACATTAGATATTGTAGGGTTTGAGAATGGTTGTAGCGTATTATCATCACCATTGTTATCTCCTTCAAATCCTCTGTCGCCTTTTCCCATTTGGTTTACAACTAGGAATTGTGCTTTACCTGCCCAACCATGAGTCCAATCGAAAGAGTCGTCTTCGTTTCCTGTAGAAACACAGTACTTAATTTGCGATGCTCCACCAAAAAATTCAAAACCATCATCAGAACCTTTGTAAGCTTGTAGGTATTCCAAAACTGTTGCACTTCCAACTCCGTTGAAAGAAAATCCATTTAATTCGTTATCAGTTCCTAAAATTTTACCAGCATACTCAACACGAACGTATTTCATAACACCCGAATTATCATCGTTGTCATTTCCTCCGTAAACACCGGTTCCTCCTTCTCCTTCGGCAGTAGCACCTGTATTTAGTGTTCCAAATCCGTTAACAATTATTCCTCCCCATTGCCCTGGCTCTTGTGTAGCATTACCAGAAGTAAATACAATTGGTTTAGACGCTGTACCTACTGCATTAATTTTACCTCCTTGTAATACCGATAAAAATTCTGTTGTTGACTCATCAGTATCAGACGAAATCATTGTTCCTTCTTCAATAGTTAAAGTAGAACCACTTTTTACAAAAACTCCTCCTTTCAGAATCCATTTAGTAGCGCTCTCCAAAGTAATGTTTTCGTTTATAATTCCTTCAATAGATTTTTCACCATCACCAAGATCGGTAATTACATACTCTTTGTTGTTCTCTTCTCCACCTTCTTCATCTTTTTCACATGATGTGAATAATCCTAAAGCAAGTACAAATGCTAGAGTTGTGTTGAAAATTGTTTTCATTGTGTTTTTCATTTTCGTTTAGATTACACGGCTTTGGTTTTTTAGTAAGCCATGTGGTTAAAATAAATTAATTATGTTTTCTTTAATTTTATACTGCAAATAAATACTTGGCATCTTAACTTAAAGTGAACGACTTATTAGCTTTTCATAAACCTTACATTAAGTCATAGTTAACACTTAACGATAGGTTTACTCCCTTTGTGTATTCGTTAACTACGTTATCAACATTATTCTGGTACTGTATCTCTCTTATCGTAGGATTCAATATATTTTTAGCTGAGAACTTTAGTTTAAGTCTGTTTGTAAGTTTAGATTGTATAACAAGATTAAGAGTGTTTACAGGTTGCTCGTAGGCATCGCCAATATTATTAGATCCTACTCTTATAAGTCTTTCGCCAAAAACATTGTACGATAAAGAAACATTTGTTTTTATTGATTCAAATCTATATTTAGCATCAACATTAATTAAGAAAGGTGATGCTCCTTCTAGCGGTCTTACGCTGTTTGTTTGAACAACAGACACTTCGCCACCTCCAATAGAACTAGATGGAATTGAAGCATCCGTCATAGTTGATCTGCTGTAGATATAAGAAGCATTTACACCAAACTCAATATTTTCTAAATGTTCGTTACTTGTCCATTTCCCTAAATTACCTGTCCACTCTGCTTCTAATCCTGCAACATAAGCATAGTCGGCATTTACATAAGTTTGTAATTGACCCGATGCTGTTGCAAGCATTGCTTTTTCTATAGGAGTACTCAAGTATTTACCGAATACAGAGAATGCTAAAACACCACCTTTTTGCGAAAATTTCTCCCATCGTAAATCAATGTTGTAGTTTTTACCATTGTGTAAGTTTGGGTTACCTCTTGATTTCATTCCTGCAAAATCTTCAACATATTCGAAGTTCGACATCTCTCTGAAACCAGGTCTAGAAATAGTCTGACTAGCAGAAAATTTCAACGATTGTGCTTCGTTAAGATTGTATTTAAGTATAAGTGATGGTAATAAATATGGATCGTCTAATTGAAACTTATCAACTCTTGAAGCAATTTGTTGATTTTTGTACTCTACAGTTTGTGTTCCCATTTCTAGTCTAGCACCTACTAGCATGTCTAGTTTTCCAAAACTTTTGAAATACCTCGCATAGGCAGAGTGTACATTGAAATTAAATAATTGTTTAGAAGAAACATCTCCTCTTTCGTTGTACTTAACTTTTTCAGCATTAAAGGTTTCATCGTTAATTACTGCGTCAGGAGTTTCGTAAGGAAAGCCATCAACAAAACCAAGGTCTTCCGTTATGTATTTATTAAAATCGCTACTGAAAATATAGTTAAACTGACGGTAATTAAAGTTTCTCTCTTTAAATTTTGATTGCAAACCACCTTCGATAAAAGAAGTTTCTTTATCAATAGTTCTATCTAAAACATATTTAGCGCTAAGCTCAGCAGTAATTTCGTTTTCATCTAACCAAGAGTAAAATCTGTGATTTTCGTTTCTGTCGATATAATTAATCTCGTAAGGAGAATTTTCAATATCTGCATCCTGAGTAAACACCAATTGCCTTCTGTCTGGCTCAGTACTTTTTGCTATACTGTATGTTCCTCCATAACTAACCGTTAAGTTATCGTTGATACTACTAGTTCCTCTTAGCTGATTCCACCACAGAGAGTTTTCTTTGAAAGTGAATCTTCTAGAAGAAACAATTTGATTGTCGTAATCGTAATGAGTACCTCTAGTTTCCTTAACATCATCGGTAGATAAATGAGAGTAAAAAGAAGTAAACTCAATTTTGTTATCGTTATTTATGCTGTAAAACAAATTAGCTAAACCTGTTTGTGTTGTGTTATAGCTGTATTGTTTTGTTTTGTAATCTATTCTTGCAGTATTATCGGCTCTTATATTTCTCAACAAACCATCGTAAACTCTATTCTCGTTACTGAAAGATCCTGCTACTAAAATTCCTAAAGAAGAACCATTGTCGTAGCTATAAAAATCGTTGTAACCCAAGCTAGCCGAAATATTTACTGGCGATTTGCTTTTCTTTGTATCAAGATTATTAGGAAAGTAATCGTTCATATCAGATCCTTGATAATAATTTTTGCTAGCAATTGCACCTGGCAAATTTCTTGTCCCATCGTCGTAACCTATGTAATCTGTTTTTCCTCCATTGTAGGAGTTGAAAGGTTGAAAAGTAGTAATGGTATTTGCCGTAGCTCCTAGTCCTAATGTTAGTTTTCTGTTACTAGCACTCGCTTTAGTTGTTATGTCTATAGTTCCTCCTGCATAATCTCCTGCTTTACTAACATCAAAAGATTTATCTACAGAAACACTAGAAACTACTCCCATAGGAAAAATATCTAAAGGAATAACCTTTGTGTCTGGAGTTGGAGATGGAATTGGCATGCCGTTAAGTGTAGCATTGTTATACCTATCTCCCATACCTCTTACAAAAATATATTTTGAAGACACTTTAGATATACCAGCCATTTTTGTTACTCCATCCGAAACATCAGAAGCTCCTTTTTCTGCTAATTCAACAGATCCAACATTCTGAACCATTGCAGTAGCTTTTTTTCTTTCCAGCATTAATACAGATTTACCTTCTCTATTAATTTTCTCAACTAGTGTAATTTCTTCCAATGCCATGGCGTTAACACCTAGAGTTCTGTTAAAGTTTAAGGTTTGCCCTGCTATAACCGATATGTTTTCTTCGATGTTTTCGTAGCCCATAAAACTAATTTGTATTACGTAGTCTCCAGGTAAAACATCAATTTCAAATTCGCCATCAAGGTTTGTAGTAATACCTACATCTGTATTTTTAAGTATAACGTTGGCAAAAGACATTGGATCGTCATTGTTCTCCTTGTCTAAAATCCTACCTTTTATAAATGCATTTTCCTGTGAATATCCCCCAATACTCAAAAGCATTAATAAAGCAATAAGTGTAATTTTTTTCATAATTCTAATTTTCGAAAGTGTTATTTATTTTGAGACAAAGAATGACTATTGATGTGAACCGAAAGTTAGTAGCATATAAGCTTTCGGTTATAATTAGATTATCTATATGTTAACATGTTATGTACATGTTATTGTCAAATTACCCGCATGTTACCAAGTTTAAAAGATTGTAAAGTCCGTTTAAAATCATTTATTATATTTACTTTTGGACAATCAGTTTAAAAAAAAAGATTCAAAATATATTAAAATGAGAAAAGAAGACATTACTATTTTACTTGTTGATGACGATCAGGATATTATTGAAATAGTTCGTTACAACCTTAAAAAAGAGGGATATAACGTTGTTACAGCAGTCAATGGAGTAGAAGGAGTAGAGAAAGCAAAAAAGTATTTACCTAAGCTAATAGTTTTAGATGTGATGATGCCTGAAATGGATGGTATTGAAGCTTGTGAAACTCTTAGGTCTGTTCCTGAGCTTGAGAATGTTCTAATAACTTTCTTAACTGCTCGTGGCGAAGATTATTCTCAACTAGCAGGATACGATGCAGGCGCAGACGATTTCATAACTAAACCAATTAAACCACGTATATTAGTCAGTAAGATAAATGCTCTTTTAAGACGTATTAATGTAGAAACTAGTGCTGTTGAAGAAAATATTGTTAATGTTGGCGATATAAAAATAGATAGAGACGAATATAAAGTTCACAAGGATGGAGAAGTGCTTTCACTTCCTCGTAAAGAATTCGAACTACTTTCTCTTTTAGCATCTCGCCCTGGAAAAGTTTTCAAAAGAGAAGAAATTCTTAACAAAGTTTGGGGTAACGAAGTTGTTGTTGGTGGAAGAACTATAGATGTTCACATCAGAAAACTTCGCGAAAAAATTGGTGATGATTATTTCAAAACTGTAAAAGGTGTTGGATATAAGTTGGAGATATAAAATCGAATTATAAGATTAAAGGATGAATAGATTGCTTAGGGTAAAACAATAAAGTAATCTTACTTACCCTATCACATAATAACCTTTTTTATTAATGGGCGAATCAAATAACGAAACTTACTTTCAAAGACCTTATAAGTTCTCATTGAAACTTGCAAGTATACTCACTACTTTCAATTTTTTTATGCTTTTAACAGCAGACTACATTATAGGTTCAGAGAGTCAGATCATTCCTTTAGTATACGAAGCAATAATCTTTTTTATAGTTTCATTTTTCATAATCAGATATAGGGTTGAGAGATATATTTATCGCAAAATAAACCTCATCTACGAAAGTGTTTCTATACTTGACATTAAGGATGTAGATAGAAGTGGAGTTACAACTGATATTGAAACCCTAAAGCGTGAGGTAATAAAATTTGCCGAAACAAAACGATTGGAAATTGAATCTCTTAAAGCTCAAGAAGAATTCAGAAGGGAATTTATTGGGAACCTAGCACACGAACTTAAAACACCTCTTTTTACTGTACAAGGTTACATAGAAACTCTAGAAGAAGGAGCATCAGAAGAACCTAAACTATTAGAGCGTTACCTAAACAGAGCCAATAAGGGCGTTCAGAGACTCATTAATATCACTAAGGATTTAGACTTAATTACAAAACTAGAAACTGGCGATTTAGGTGTAGAGGTAAAGGAATTTGCCATCGACGAATTAACTAGAGGAATTGTTGATTTAATAGAGATAAAAACTAGAGAAAAAAACATTAACATTCGTATAGAATCTAAACTTAACTTCCCAATAATGGTTTGTGGAGACAAGGAAAAAATAAACCATGTAATAACCAACCTTATTTCTAACTCGTTGAAATATGGTAAGGATAATGGAGAAACTGTTATTAGTTTCAAATTAAGTAGAGATAATAAAATTATTGTTTCTGTAAAAGACGATGGAGAAGGAATTAAGAAGATACATGTTAACAGAATTTTTGAACGCTTCTACCGAATAGACAGGCACCGATCTAGAGAAGAAGGTGGTTCGGGATTAGGTCTATCGATTGTAAAACATATACTTGAAGCTCACAACGAAAAAATTAATGTTGATAGTGTTTTTACCGAAGGGTCTAACTTTTATTTTACACTTCCAGTTTGTGATCAATAAGAATTATAGATCTTTATAAAACTTATTCTTATTTCTCTTTTTATTCTTTTTGTCAATAAAGCTATTGAACCAAATAATAACGAAGAACAGAATAATGTACTCGTACCATCTTTCACTTAAAATTTCCAACACTGTTTTACTCTTTTTAAAGGAAGAAATCGCTATTGTTGCCAAAGTGTAAACCATGGAAAATACAATACTTTTAATGAGTATGTTTTTCATTGCAATTACATTTTTAAATAAAAATCCTTTGTGAGATTTATGTAATCCTTAGTATAAACATGCCTTGAAATCTCTATTGTTAATGATGATTCAACACAAATAGTTTCTTGGAATCTCAACTCTATCAAACTTCTTTTAATATGTGAATTCTCATTACCTCTAACTCTACAAATTCTACTTGGAAATAAATTATTATTCTCAGCAATAATCAGAAAGTTTTTTTCAGAATCGAAAGGAATTATGAAAGAGGCAACACCTATTTCATTTAATTTTTTGGAAGTAAATTCTAGTAGTTCTTTAAAGCTCAAACTATCGGTATGTCTAGCAAAGTTCCTGCTTTCGTTTGGTGCTTTTTGTGAATTATTAAAGAATGGAGGGTTACTAATTATAGTGTCAAACTTATATTCTGATTTGAAATTTTGTGCGCTAGTGTGAAAAATTTTTAATCTATCACTCCATTCAGATTCAGAGAAGTTTTGTGTAGTTTGGAAGTATGCTTCCTCATCAATTTCAATTGCATCAACAAAACAAAAACTACGTTGAGCAACCATTAAAGAGATAAGCCCTGTGCCAGTTCCTATATCTAAAACACGTTTACCAACAATACTAGCCCAAGCTCCAAGCAAAACACCATCGGTGCCAACTTTCATAGCTGTTTTATCTTGATGAATTGTGAATTGTTTGAACTGGAAAGACATTGTTTAACTGTTTAATTGTTTAACCGTTTAATTGATGAACAGTTAAACACTCATCAGTTAAACTGATTAAACATTAAAGGTAAAGATCCATCAACCCATCAGGCGTTTCTATCTCTACAGTTTTATTTTCTTTATCAACCTTCTTTACCATAGCATCCATAGGAATCATAATTTCGGTTCCGTTGCTATTTACAACAAGAAGAGTTTGAGCATTGGAGTCGTCAACTAACTTTACATCTCCTATGTTACCGTGTTTAACATCAACAACATCATATCCTACAATTTCGTGAAAGTAATAAGCGTCATCGTCTAATTCTGGTAAAAAATCTAATGGCAAGAAAAGTTCAGATTTCATTATTCTATCGGCGTCAGCTTCTGTGTCTACACCTTCAAAATGAACTTTTATGAATCCTTTGTTAGTAAAGCTACTGCGTTCAAAAAAATAAGGAACCAAGTCTTCCCCGTGAGCGAGGAAGATTGATTCCATATTTTCGTATTGTTCAGGTACATCAGTATCTAATTTGATAATAACATCACCTTTGAACCCATGCTTTCTGACGATCCATCCTACTAAGAAGCAATCCTCTTTTAGCATAAAATACTTTATTCTGCAGCTTCTTCTGTTCCTTCAGCAGCAGGAGCTTCCTCAGCAGGAGTCTCTTCTACAACAGGAGCATTTTTAGCAGCAATTGCTTCAGCACGTTTAGCACTTACTTCTTTGTCTTTTGCAAGAGCAGTTTCTTTTGCATCAGATTCAGCTTTAGCAATAGCATCTATGTTACCCGTGATGATACCAGCTTTTTGATCTAACCAAGCATTGAATTTAGATTCAACTTGCTCTTCAGTTAAAGCGCCTTTTTTCATTCCTTCTACAAGGTGTTTTTTCAACATTGCTCCTTTATAAGAAAGTAAACGACGAGCTGTATCAGAAGGCTCAGCACCTTTCAACAACCACTCAACAGCTGAATCAAAGTTTAATTCGATAGTTGCTGGGTTTGTAATTGGGTTATAAGTTCCCAATTTCTCGATGAAACGACCATCACGCTTAGATCTTGAATCTGCTACTACGATGTGGTAAAATGGACGAGCTTTACGTCCGTGTCTTTGCAATCTAATTCTAGTTGCCATAATGTATAATTATTTGTGGGTACTCGACCCTGTTATATGAGGTACTCGACCTCGATTTAATTTTAACAACTTTACCTACTCGAGGTAAAACGTGCTTCCCCTTAGCGGAAAGCGGGTGCAAAAATAAAGTTTTTTTTTGAATTGTACTATTGTTTATTTGGAAAATACTGTGTCTCAATCGAATATAAATATGTAATATGAATGTTTGCAGATTTAACATAGAAAAGACATTTAACTTTTTGTACTCTAAACTCTATTAACTTATAAGTCCTCAATATTTTGCACACCTATGTATTATTTGTAATTTCGCAAACGCAAATAATCAGGATAAAAATATAAATACATATAATTATGGGTAGAGCTTTTGAACTTAGGAAAGGTCGTAAGATGAAAAGATGGTCGGCAATGTCTAAGGTTTTTACACGTTTATCGCGTGATATTACTATGGCAGTAAAAGATGGAGGAGAAGACCCAGACCACAACTTACGTTTAAAAATGCTTATCCAAAACTCTAAGGCTGCAAACATGCCTAAGGATAACATCACACGTGCAATTAAAAAAGCAACCGACAAAGGTGGAGCAGACTATAAAACAATAATTTACGAAGGATATGCTCCTCATGGTATTGCTGTGTTGGTAGAAACTGCTACAGATAATCACATGCGTACTGTTGCAAATGTTCGTAGCTATTTTAATAAAACAAATGGATCTCTTGGAACTTCTGGTTCTGTTGAATTTATGTTTGAGCACAAATGTGTATTCAAAATAGAAAATAAAGAAGGTCTTGATCCTGAAGAATTAGAATTAGAATTGATTGAAGCTGGGGCAGAGGAAATTGGAGTTGATGGCGAAGAAATAATTATCTATGGTGGTTTCTCTGATTTTGGAACAATACACTCTGCATTAGAAGAATTAGGTCACGAAACTCTTTCGTCAGAATTTGAACGCGTTCCAATGGACGTTAAAAAAGTATCTGAAGCCGAAGAAGCAGATATTGATAAGTTACTAGAAAAGCTTGAAGAAGATGAAGATGTACAAAACATTTATCACAACATGGCTTAATAGCTAATTTTCTTTTTTTAGTCTAAAATACAAGGAGCTTAATTTAGTAATTAAGCTCCTTGTATTTTTTAGGGCTGAATTCTAGTAATCATCTCAATTTTACATTTCTCGTTTTGCCCTGTCTGCCGACAAGGCAGGCCTAACCCTAAAGGGAATCAAAAAATATAAAATTGAGATTTAGTTTTTTCAATGATTCTCCCTTTAGGGATGGGGCATAAAATTATTGAAAAAGTGGTGATTATTAGAACTTAGCCTTTTTTAGTAATTCACTATAGAGTAGCTTTTTAGAACTATATTTGTTTCTATTAGTCATAAGTATAAATAATTACAACAATGAATAAAGCAGAAGTATTTGATACTATAGTTAATGAAAGAAGATCGATTAGAGTTTATAAAAATGATATTCCAGTTACCGATGAAGTGATGAAGAGGAGTTTAGAAAGAACTATCCTTTCGCCTAATAGTAGCAATATGCAACTTTGGGAGTTTATCGATATAAAAGACAAGCAGACAAAGGAGAAAGTTTCAGAATATTGCCTTGGACAATCTACTGCTACAACGGCTCAACGTTTTCTAGTTATTGTTGCTAGACCAGATAGGTATAAAAAAAGTATAGAGCATAATCTACAAAATGTTAATGATCCAAATAGTTTCGAAAAAGAAAAAAGTAGAAAAAGAAGAAGACAATATTATGGAAAAATAATGCCTTTGTTTTACGCTCCTGATCCTTTAAGAGTTTTGAGTCTTATAAAGAAATCTATTGTGTTTTTCACAGGGTTAAAAAGTCCAACAGTTAGAGAGGTTAGTGAGCATAGTAAAAAAGTTAGTATTCATAAATCACTTGGAATAGCTGCTCAAACTTTCATGCTAAGTATGACATCCGAAGGTTTTGACACATGCCCTATGGAAGGCTTTGATTCTAAAAGAATGAAAAAATTATTAAACTTAAATAGTTCAGCAGAAATTAATATGGTTATTTCTATAGGAAAACGAGACGAGGGCGGAGTTTTTTATCCTAGAGTTCGTTACCCTTTCGATGAAGTTGTGAGGACCATCTAGATTTATATTTTACATTAAGTGGAATCATTTTTTAACTATATTTAAACTTCAAAATTTCAATAAAAGTGATTTAATAGATTGTTTTGTTTAACGATAACTTAACATACAACTAACTATAAGGTTAAAAGCTTAGGTCACATTTGCTGAAAATTAAACTAAAGCATAAAATGCAAGATTTTTACATCATTTTAGTAGTAGCTCTTTTTGCGCTAGCTGTAACAGATTTAATAGTAGGAGTAAGTAACGATGCTGTTAACTTTCTTAACTCAGCAATTGGATCTAAGGCGTTCTCAATGAGAACAATAATGATAGTTGCCAGTGTTGGTATTGCTGTCGGTGCAACATTTTCTTCGGGAATGATGGAAGTTGCAAGAAAAGGAATCATGGATCCATCCATGTTTATGTTTTCTGAGGTAATGATAATATTTATGGCAGTAATGATATCCGATATCATTTTGCTAGATGTTTTCAACTCTTTAGGTTTGCCAACCTCAACTACAGTTTCTATTGTATTTGAATTACTAGGAGCCTCTGTAGCTATGGCTTTGTGGAAAATAAGCCAGGGAGATACTCATGCTTTGGCAGAGTATATAAATACTGATAAAGCACTACTTATTATTTCCGGAATTTTACTATCTGTAGTTGTAGCGTTTTCTATTGGTGCATTTGTAATGTGGATTTCTCGTTTCCTATTTACTTATCAGTTCGAAAAGAAAATAAAATCTGTTGGAGTTGTATTTGCCGGATTTGCATTAACAGCAATTACTCACTTTATAATTATAAAAGGTCTTAAAGGTACTTCTTACTATAAAGCAGAGCCAATACAGTGGATTTTAGAGAATACTACATATATTTTATTGGCATCGTTTGTGTTTTGGATAATTGTAAATTATATACTTGATAAAGTATTTAAAATAAACCTACTTAAATTTATAATTATTGTAGGAACTTTTGCTGTAGCATTGGCATTTGCAGGTAATGATCTTGTAAACTTTATTGGAGTACCAATGGCAGGATTAAAATCTTATGAGATTTACATTGCTGGAGGAAGTGATCCTACTATGATGATGAATGTACTAGCAGACGAAAAAACATCGGTAAATACTTTATACCTACTTGGTGCTGGAATAATAATGGTTCTAACACTTTGGTTTTCTAAGAAAGCTAAAGGTGTTGCTGAAACTGAGCTGAACCTTTCGGCACAGGATGAAGTAACCGAAAGATTCGAACCAAATGTGTTTGCTAAAGCAATGGTAAGATCGTCAATTAATTTCAGTAAAGTTTTTGATAAATTCATTCCTGCAAGAATAGCAACTAAAATTGATGCTAGATTTGACAACAAGACAATAAGTTTACCAAGAGATAAGTCATTTACTCCACCAATGTTCGATTTAGTTAGAGCATCTGTTAATCTTGTTGTAGCGAGTATCTTAATTTCTATTGGTACATCATTCAAACTACCTTTATCTACAACTTATGTTACTTTTATGGTTGCAATGGGTACATCTTTGGCCGATAGAGCTTGGGATAGAGAAAGTGCAGTTTACCGTGTTTCGGGTGTTATTAATGTTATATTAGGATGGTTCTCTACTGCCGCATCGGCATTTACATCGGCTGCAATTATGGTTTTCCTTATTAATTATGGAGGTAGCCTTGTTAAGCATGGAGATTTTGCTATTATTGGAATTTTACTTGTTATTGCAATTGTTCTTATAACTCGTAGTTACATACTTCATTCTCAGAAAATGAATGAAACAGTTTCTGAAAGCAAATTACGTAAACAAGATAGAATAGATATCAACGAAATTATAGATGAGAGTTCTGATAATATTTCTAGCATACTTAGAAATACCAATGCTCTTTTTTCTAGTACAGTGTCAGGATT
Organism: Ichthyobacteriaceae bacterium; assembly: GCA_016744755.1. Lineage (GTDB taxonomy): Bacteria > Bacteroidota > Bacteroidia > Flavobacteriales > JADGDT01 > JADGDT01. Next base: position 35,914 of record JADGDT010000015.1, read on the forward strand.
AATAATCGAAGACAGAAAGGCTCTAAAGAAAGCTAAGAAAGCAAATAAAGCTCTTAAGGAAGAGATGGAAGGATTAAAAGGGAATGTATTCTATTTCATTAAATCTATGGATGAATCTAGTGTAGAGTCTTCTAAATTCTACATCATGACTCTTGATTACCTTCACGATATTACGCAGTCTATAGCTTATATAACTAAGTCTAGTTTCGATCATGTAGACAATCAGCATAAAGCTCTTAAACCTAATCAGGTTGAGGACTTGAAAAATGTTGACAAAGAGTTAGACGTAATGTTTAAGGATATTCAGGACACATTCGAGAAACAATCTTTCAACGATATTAGTAAGTTAATCTCTGATAGAAAATATATTCAGAATGATGTTGCTAAACTTGTAGAGAAACAAATAACAAGAATTAAAACAGAAGAATCTTCTCCTAAAAATAGTATGCTTTACTTTAGTATTTTGTTAGAAACAAAAGACCTAATCGAAGCTACTTGGAGTTTACTTCAACTGTATCACGATTTTTATTCTGATACTAGAAAGAACTAATACCAAATGAACTATAGTTCATTACAAACTACAAAGCCACTCAATAGTTATTTTGAGTGGCTTTGTTGTTATAAGAATATCTACTGAATCAATAAAATTAAAGTATAATTTTACCTCTTATAAAAATTTACTTGAAAGAGGATATATAGAGTATAAACTTGAGTATGTTGAGTTGAAATAATATTTACCTATCTGTAAAAAAGATTCTATGGGATTGGTTAAAGGCTCTATATATTTAGGATTCAAGGCAGTAGTTCTAACTTAGAATGCGAGATCAGCATACTTTTTTTGTGAGAGTAATTAATCACGACTTACCAAAAAGTATTGATATTTGTGGAGGAAATGGAGGGTTTGTTCTTTTGTTTTGATGATCCCAATTCTCTCTAAACTAATAGACATGAAAATTGGATTAATTATTAAGAAGAAATACAACGTGTAGGAACGTTATAGGCAGTTAATTAGGGTATCTAGATTAAATAAGTTCTAATTGAAACTCATGTAAAGAGTTGTTGCAAGAAGGAAAATGGCTAAAACATAGCCTGCTTCCAATAGAGCATTAAATACTAGCTCCCCTTTTCCGCTAGTTCGGTTGTTATTTTTTTTCATTTTACGGTGTAATAGATAGTAAAAATTTATTTAATGCAAAACTAACCAATCTGGCAAATAATACTATCATTCCTAATGTTATCTTAGTGTTAAGTCGTTATTTTACAATATAATAAAACTGATCTGCTCTAGGTGCAACTAGAACAAGTCAGTTTATACTGTATTTTTTTTTAAAAAACACTATTTATAAACCCTAAAAACCTTTTTTTAGTAAACTACTGATTCATAAAACCTTGTTTCTTTAAAACATCTAAAAGTGCATTCGAGAAATTAACGTTGTTTTCCTTTGTGTATCTATTTTCAGTAAATACTTGAGCCAATGTTTCTTTATTGTTCTCTTCTAACAAGCTTTTAGTAAGAGGTAAAGATTCTTTTTCTTCATAAATCTTATCTATTTTCTCAATAGAATAATCGTTGTATTCTTCAAAATGTATAACTGCATCAAGGGGTAATCTATCTGTTAACTCTGGCATTTCGTCTGGTACACCTAAAGTTATTGTAGTTACAGGAACTACACCCTTAGGTAGGTTTAAAGTATCAATAATTTGTTGAGCCATATAGTTAGTAGTGCCTAAATAGCAAATTCCAAATCCTTTTTCTTCGGCTGCCAAAGTCACATTTTGCGCAACTAGCATGGCATCGACAGATGCTGTGTAGAACGATAAAAAGTTGTCGTAACCTGGTTTTGCATCACGTGCTTCACACCATTTATTAAAACGATTAAAATCAGCACAAAAAGTTAGAACAACAGGAGCTTGTTTAACCATAGGCTGATTGAAATGTGATGGAGATAATTTTTCTTTCATCTCCTTATCTCGAGTAACAATAATACTGTACAACTGCATATTGCCAGTAGTAGATGCGCGTATGCCTGCATTCAGCACTTCTTCCAAGTCTTTATCCGATATATCGTCAGATTTATATTTACGTATTGTACGGTGATTTAATATTGTATCTATCATGATTGTATTATTTAAGCTCAAAAAAATTCAGCACAAAAATATTAATTATTAAAATGAAAAAAGGCTAAAAGATTGTAAAATCCTTTAGCCTTTTGCGATGTTTTTATTTAAACAAGTTTACTTAATAAAACCAGCTCTTCTAGCTAAAGCTTCAGGAGAAGGTTGTTCGCCTCTGAATCTTTTATAAAGTACCATTGGGTGTTCAGTCCCACCTTTAGTAAGTATGTTTTCTTTAAATCTAGATGCAGTTTCTTTATCGAAAATCCCATTAGTTTTAAAAACTTCAAATGCATCGGCATCCAAAACCTCAGCCCATTTGTAACTGTAGTATCCTGCAGCATATCCTCCTGAAAATAAGTGTCCGAATTGCGTGCTCATAATGTCATTATTTACTTTATGGAAGATATTTGTTTTACCCATAGCTTTTTGTTCAAAATCGCTAACGGATATTAAATCTGCAATTTTTTCATCATCAAGAGAGTGCCACTCCATATCTAAAAATCCAAAACTCAACTGACGAATTGTTGAATATCCCTCGTTAAAACTTGAGCTAGCAATAATTTTCTCAACCAATTCTGTTGGGATAACTTCCCCAGTTTTATAGTGTTTTGCAAATAATTTCAAAGCTTCTGGCTCGCTTACCCAATTCTCCATTATTTGAGAAGGTAACTCAACAAAATCTCTGTAAACACTTGTCCCCGATAAACTTCCGTAATGCGAGTTAGCCAACATTCCGTGTAAGCCATGTCCAAACTCGTGGAACATAGTTTCTACTTCTCTGAAAGTAAGTAACGATGGCTTAGTTTCTGTAGGAGGTGTGAAATTACAGATGTTAATTACTTGTGGACGTATGTTTTTACCATTTTCTAAACTTTGTTTTTTCAAAGAGTTCATCCATGCTCCACCTCTTTTGCCTGGTCTAGGAAAGTAATCAGTGTAAAATACTGCAACGTGATTACCTTGGTAATCTGTTACATCAAATGTTTTAACATCTTTATGCCAAGTTGGTATATTTGTGATTTGAGCAAAGTTCAATCCATAAAGCTTATTCGCTATTTCGAACATACCTTTTTGCACCTGATTTATTTCAAAATAAGGTTTCAAATCATCATCGTTAATATTAAATTTTGCCTTCTTAAGCTTGTTCGAATAATAAGACCAATCCCAAATTTGTAACTCGTGTTTTGCTCCTTCTTTTTTCATGAAACTTTCAACTTCAGACTTCTCTTTAAGTGCAACAGGTTTTGCTAAATTAAGCAAGTCATCCAAAAAAGTTAATACCTGAGGTGCAGATTCTGCCATGCGTTCTGTTAGTACAAAATCAGCATAGTTGTTGTAGCCAAGTAATTTTGCTTTGTCATATCTAAGAATTACAATCTCCTTAACAACTTCTCTGTTGTCATTCTTATTCCCATTATTTCCTTGAGCTTTGTACTCTCTATACATCTTCTTTCTCAAATCGCGATTATCAGCATATTTCATTACTGCCACATAACTTGGAGCATGTAAAGTAAATACCCACGATGAGGTTAATTCTTTTTCAGTAGCTACTTTCTTAGCTCTAGCAACTACATCTTCTGGAATACCCGATAATTCATTTTCATTCTTTACCTCTACAAAATTGTTATTGGTTTCAGCAAGAGTATTTTCTCCAAATTTAATAGATAAGCTAGATAACTGTTTGTTTATATTCTTAAGCTTTTCTTTATCCTCCTTATTTAAATTTGCTCCATTTTTCGCAAACGAATCATATATTTTATTAATTAATGTGGTTTGTTCTACATCTAAATTCAAATTGCCTTTTTGATTGTAAATAGTCTTAATCTTAGCAAAAAGAGCATCATTTAATGTTATACTGTTGTAGAATTCAGTAATTAATGGCGATGCTTCTCGCTGAGCTTTCTGGATATCATCATTAGTTTCTGCCGAATTAAGATGTCCTAACAGTGTACTAGTTCTTTGTAATAAACTTCCAGACTTTTCGAGAGTCTCAATAGTATTTTCAAAAGTAGGCTCATCAGTATTTTTTATTATTTTATCTACCTCAGTATTACCAGTATTTATTCCTTCCTTTATTGCAGGCATAAAATGCTCTGGTTTAATCTCATCAAAAGGTGCAATACCAAGCGTATCAGTGAATTCTTCTAGCAAAGGATTATTACCTTTCATTTTACTCTTTTCAGCATTACTAGAATTGCAAGATTGAATTCCAATAGCTGTAATAAGAATTATTGATATTCTAATTACTTTAAATTTAGTCATCTTTTGTTGATTATTTAGTTTGTGTTTATCTACAAACTTAGTTTTTAATACCTTAAAGGACTAATGATAAATATTAGCATTTCATTTTGATTATTGTTCCAAACCATAGTTAGAGTTTTTTATCAAATATCATAAGTGCAAAGTAGAAATATGGTTTTAAAGATAAATGTTCTGGACAGTTTTATCATTAAAAACATTGTTATAATACCTTAAATCCGCAAGTGGTTTCGTTATGAAAAGCTGCAATATATGTTATCATTGGTGTAGCACAAGAAAAAGTAACTCAGACGTATCCATAGATACGGTGAAACCGTAGGTTCGTTATCTCCTTTAAAAACAAGCACTATGGCAATAAGTTTTTATGAGCATTGCCAATGATAGCGTGCAGTACAGTTGAAATAGAAATCCATTTGCGGATTTAAGGTAATAGTATTTTCCTAGAAATAGAATTGTTAAATTAAGTACCTATTCGCGTTTTCCGTTTGTAGTTGCACATGCAAAAAATAGCTCAAAGCAAATTATGCAAGGGTCTTCCTATCGTCAGCCATTGCATACTTGCATTCACTAATTTTTCACAAGTACAAGCTACCACTACAACCACGGGTAAAAAACACACAACCAACACAGTTATTTATATGTAACCATCATATAAATATCTATATATATGACTAGTCGATAGATTTTCTTGTTTATATTTATTGTCGTTTTATTAAAAATCAGAATATTCTGTCACAGATTGTCATTTTTATACATTTTTTGTATTATTTTTGGATGACCATCCCAAATTATATAATTAAGTTATACATTATTTAAAATACAATAAAATGATTGCAAGTTTTCGTGATGAAGAATGGAAAGTCTTAAAAATTGATGGAGAAGATTTTGGAAAAAGATATAAGCTTTCAAACTATGGAAGAGTAATCAGTTATGCTTACTCTGAAGAAGGAAGGCTTATGAATCCTACTATAATTGCGGGTTATGATTTACTGAGGATAACTTTCAAAATGAAAAAAATATCAAGGTATTTACATAAACTAGTTGCAATTCATTTTTTAGAGGATGAAGAAGAAGACCAAAAATTCGTAATTCACCTCGATTATGACAAAACAAATAATAAATACGACAATTTAAAATGGGCATCTAAGAAAGAAAAAGAAGTTC
>JADGDT010000132.1:0-3768 GCA_016744755.1 Ichthyobacteriaceae bacterium
GTTGGTGAGCGTGGTTGGTGAGCGTGGTTGGTGAGCGGAGCCGAACCAGAGCCGAACCAGAGCCGAACGTGGTCTATTTCAATAGCTTACATGATGTTATTACTGTTACTATAGATATTTCGACATTACCTTCGTTTCCTATCCGACTACGCTCAGGGCAAGCTACTTTGGAAATTACGCCCAACATGATGGTTATTCTAAATTAGAAAATTCAATAAAATACCAGTAGTCCAATTTTTGTAACTCCAATAATCATAAGTGCTCAAAACTCAAAATACTCATAACCTATATACTAAACAGGGTCAACGTCAATTACAAATCTTACCGACCTGAAAGCTTTAATTTCGTGGAAATGATTAAATACTTGTTTTATGTATTTTTTACTGGGCTCGATGTCTTTATCATTTTTTATTTTAATAATAATATTCTTGTTATAAAGATTCCTAACCCTTGCGATTGAAGGGTATTCTGGTCCTAAAACAATAGCTCCTTTAATATTTCTAACACTTTCGGCAACATGTTGAGATACGTTGTCAACCATGTTTCTATCTCTGTGTTTTAGAGTGAGTTTTATCAATCTATAAAAAGGCGGATAATAATAATTCTTTCTTTCTTGCAATTGTTCCTTTGCCATAGCATTGAAACTATTAGACGAAACTTGCTGAACAATTTGATGGAATGGATTGTAGGTTTGAATAATAACTTTTCCTCTATCACCCCTTCTACCAGATCTTCCTGCTACTTGAGCCATCAGTTGATATGCTTTCTCGTGAGCTCTAAAATCGGGAAAGTTAAGCATGTTATCGGCATTTAGTATTCCTACCAAAGCTACATTATCAAAATCCAAACCTTTAGAAATCATCTGAGTACCAATAAGAATATCAATTTCTTTAGTTTCGAACTTATGTATTATCTCTTGATAGGCATATTTTTTACGAGTAGTATCTAAATCTAATCGTGCAACAATTGCATCTGGGAACAATTCTTCAACTTCATTTTCTATCTGTTCTGTACCTAATCCTTTTGTGTTTAACCTTGGGCTCCCACACGACTTACACTGCTTAATCATAGGCATAGAATGACCACAGTAATGGCAACGAAGAAGATTGGAATGACTGTGGAATGTTAGCGAAACATCGCAATTCGGACATTCTGGGGTTTCCCCACAGGTTTCGCACTCTACAACTGGCGAGAAACCACGACGATTCTGGAAAAGTATTACTTGCTTTTTTGCTCTTAGAGTTTCTTCAATTTCTAGAAATAGTCTTTCACCAAAATGCTTGTGCATTAATTTTTGCCTATTATCTTTTTGAATATCGGCAATTTCTATATGTGGCATTTGAATACCTCCAAATCTTTTATTCAAAACTACATAGCCATATTTTTTTTGCTGAACATTGTAAACAGATTCTAACGAAGGAGTGGCTGAGCCAAGCAAAACCTTTGCTTTGTGATAATGACTCAAAACTATAGCCATATCTCTAGCGTGATACCTCGGCGCAGGATCGTGTTGTTTGTAGGAACTCTCGTGTTCTTCGTCTACTATAATCAAACCTAAATTTGAAAATGGCAAAAATAAAGATGAACGAGGCCCCAAAATAATTTGATGTTTGCCTACATTTTCATTTACAGTATTCCAAATCTCTACTCTTTCGTTTGGATTAAATTTAGAGTGATACACTCCAATTTTATCTCCAAAAAATTTAACTAATCTATTAATTAATTGAGTTGTAAGCGCAATTTCGGGAACTAAAAAAAGTACTTGTTTACCTAAGTCTAATTGCTCTTGAATAAGCTTTACGTAAATTTCCGTTTTACCACTAGATGTAACTCCATGAAATAAAACAACATCCTTGTTTTTAAAATTCTCTTTTATATGCTGAAATGATTTTTCTTGATCTTCACTAAGTACTTTCTGCTCTTCAATTTCGCCTTCTACATCTTTAAGCCTTGAAATTTCTTGATTGTAAACCTCCAAGACCCCTTTATCTACAAGCGAATTTAGAATTGGCCTACTAGTTCCTATAGAATTTAAAAGTTCTGTTACAGTTACTGGTTTCTGTGTTTGAGCTTTTAAACTTATAAACTTCATTAGTAACTCAACTTGTTTCTTTGCTCTGCTTAATCCTGTAAATACTTCTTGTAAATTAGCTTCTACTTCCATCTCAGCAGTGAGCTTAACAAAGTTGATGAGTTTGGGCTTGTACTTATCTCTTATCTCTTCGAAAGGAGAAATAACTCCTTTTTCTATTAAACTTTTTATAGTTGGCAAAGGATTTTTGCGAGATATAATTTCAGAAACTTCTTTAATTGTCAAAGCACTTTGAACACTCAAAGCCTCATAAATCATAAATTCGTTATCGGCTAAATTATTAGATTCAGCATCATCAAAATCAGGATTTCTAAGAAGTTTGGTTTCGCTCTCTAATTTTAATGACGACGGCATTACATTTCTATATACTTCTCCTAAAGTTGATAAGTAGTAGTTTGCTATCCACTTCCAAAATTTTAGTTGAATCTCATTAACAATGGGTTTTTCGTCTAAAATCTGTTCTATCATTTTTGGCTTGTGTACCTCGGGTAGAAAGTGATGTTTATTTACAACAATACCTGTGTAATACTTTGTTTTTCCAAACTGAACTATTACCCTACTTCCAACCTCAATCACCAAAAAATCATTGGCAACACACTCGTAAGTGTAATTTTGCTCAATTGGAACTGGTACTATTATGTCTAGGAAATATCTCAATGCAGTTTCTAATTTTGAAAAGTAAATGTAAAACAATTTGACACAAAAAAACCACTAACAAAAGTGGCTTTAAATATTATTATCAACAAACTTTTATAAAACCAAATAAGTTCCATCATTCTCCAAAGTATCTGCAAAATCCATCATCGACTTATTTGTTAATGAATCTCTTAGAGCATCTCTAAAAGGTTTAATATCGTTATGTAATGGACATGGCTTTTCGTCAGAACATTCTTTTAACCCTGCAGCGCAAGAAGTAAAAACATTAGGACCATCTAATGTATGAATAACATTAATCAATGGCTGATTTACATCTTCTTCTGTTGTATAAAAACCTCCATGTGGTCCTTTTGCTGAATGAATAACTCCTTCTCTTGCAAGCTTCTGAAGTATTTTACCTAAAAATGGGCTAGGAATTTCTAATTTATCTGCAATAGGAATTATTCCTATTCTTTTTTCAATAGAACTATTTGCAACTAAATATAAAGAAGCTCTAATTCCATACTCACAACTCTTTGAAAACATAATTTTTATTTAGGTGTTTTTTGCTAAAGGTAAACTTATTATAATAAAACACTAAAAAGTCTTTATTTTATATCATAATAAAAGATAAAAGAATTAAAAGTGTAATGAATTGCAATAAAAATACATCAACATAATCTATTAAATCCTTTATATTTTAATAAAGTATTTTCAACTACATTCCTAGCGCAATCTTACCTTCTGGAGAAATCAACTCTGGGGTCCAAGTTGGCTCCCAAACAAGCTGTACATCTACTTTTACATCAGGTATATTAGAAACAATTACTTCCGAAATATTTTCCATAATTGTGTCGCCAAGCGGACATCCAGGAGTAGACAGAGTCATTACAACTACAATATCATTTCCATCAACCTTGATGTCGTAGATTAATCCTAAATCAACTACATTTACATCTACCTCTGGGTCTATTACTGTTTTTAATAGCTCGTAAATTTTATCTTCCATATCTTTTTTGCTGTTTAATTGTTTAACTGTT
>JADGDT010000132.1:3868-8151 GCA_016744755.1 Ichthyobacteriaceae bacterium
ATTAAACAGTTCAACAATAATTTAAAATTCTGATTTATGTCTAATTATTTTTATAACGTTATAGTTGTACAATAATGCTGTAATTATAAAGAATAGTGATCCAATATACATTGCAGGTGTATAACTTAATAACACTCCCCCTACTAAACTCAAGAAACCAATGGCGAAGGTGAAGTAGTGCATTTCAGCAATTCTTTCGTTGTACAAGTCTTTAGGTAATGGAGTTTTTCCTTTACCCATTTTTCCTCTATATTCAAACAACCACACAATAAATGGTAGTGTTTTGTATGTTTGACCTAGTAGTAATGAAGTTACAAAACCAAGTATAATACTTATTCCGTACACTAAAACTGCTTGCTGAGAAAACTCAAATTGATTTTCGAAAGTAAAAGGTGCAATTGCTGCAAATGCAATAGGGAATATTAATGCTAATATTGCCATTGCCGAATGTTGCATTCCAATATCCAATATTTTCTTGATTCTATTTTTGTAAGCATCAATTAAAAAACTCACATAACTAGCTATTCCAACAACAATTAATAATGCTGAAGCAATTATGTACATCGCACTAAGTTCCATGAAAAACACTGTAGCTAAAGCAACTAATCCAAGATTAATAATATATAAAGCAAACGAAAGTTTCTTTTCGTTAAGATTGTGAGTAACCAGAAACATTGGAATTAGTCTACTAGAAACTCCAATTATTAAAAGTAAAAACCAACCAACCATTCCGAAATGAGCATGTGCTTTAAGAAATTGTAAATGATTAATTTCTAAAAAAGGATTTGTTAATTGAAAAACCAAAATTAAACCAAATACTGCGGTTGTAAAAAACCAAAATATTGATGAAATAATAAATTTTGCGGCTATCAGTTTTCTTTTAGCATTGTAGGCACTCATCATTATATTGTACGAAAACAAAGTAATAGATATAAACATTAACGATCCTCCTACTTGGAATAACAGCGTTTGATTGTACATATCCCAAAATGCAAAAACAAACATTATTATTGAAAGTGCATAAATGTAGAAATTAACTTTTGCTAATCTCTCGTTGTGAAGCTTAACATCTAAAACTACTGGTACTAACTGGTACAATGCTCCAAATATTATCATGCTAATCCAACCTAAGGTTGTTAAATGAACTAATGATAATAATTTAGGATTAAAATAGTGCCCAGAAATACTTTCTACATTAAAAAATATAAGAACAGTTAAAACTAAAAATGAAATGGCTCCAAAAACAAAATGTGGCACTACTACACTTGGTGGTGGCGCATTTTTACTTGCAACTCCAACCATTATCTAAAAATTAATAGTTTTACATTGCCCTCTTCTATCTCGTAAACAAGAAATTTCATTCCTCTTTCTTCAAGTTCTGGAATTAAATACTGAGGTACTTTTTTGTGGTTTACATAAAGAGCATAACCCTCTTTAAGTCCTTCGGCATTAGCAAGGGTCTGAACCATTGGCTCTGGCATCTCTAATCCTCTTACATCTATTTCTACTATTTTTTCTCCGTAGAAAGCTTTTACTTTATCGAAAGTATCTTTACTAGCAAAACGAGTTTCCTCTTCTAAATCCATTTCTTGTTTCTTATGGAAATATGTTATAATCATTCCATCTTGACTACTATCTACAAAAGATTCATACCCTTTTTTATTAAGTTTATTTATCATAGGAATAGGCTCAAAAACATTAATTAGTTTCAAAGTTTTTCCTTCAGGTAGTTCTTTAACAGCACCCATTATTGTAGCAAAAGGGTCGCTTCCTCCTGCAATTTCATCTCTTACATCTAATTCTACTATTGTTGCTGGGTCAATTTTATTTATATCCATTGTATTTAATTTATATTTTATATTAGGCTTATCTTCTTTTTTAAATTCTATAGTTTCCGTTTCGAAACCAAGCGGTTTTAATACTCTGTAAAAATCTTCTACTTTAGCGCCTCCTACTTTAGCTGCATCAGAAATACTTACTCTCTTTGCTAGTACTTTTCTTAAAATAGGATTTTTAAGTTTTACGAATAACTTATTTATAGAAGCAATAGCATCTATTGCTTCTTTATTGTATTTTATAAGTTCCGAAACTTTTGTATTTTCATTAATCTTCATCATCCTTTAAGTGGTTTTAAAATCTTTACGCTTATTTAGATTAATTCTACACTGCAAATATAAAACATATAAAAACAATAAAAAGACATTTTAGTCTTAATTATTAATTTTTATGATAAAATGATATATTCTCGGTACTTTATTTATTTTTGTGGTCACAAAATTAATAAGAAAAATAACATGTAACGGGCAAGTGGAATATTTTATTTCACAGAGGTGTAGCTATTTCATGCCAACCTACCAAAATCAGGCAGGTATCATTTGACCGTTAAATAAAAAAATTATATTCTAATGGAAAAGGGTAATGTATATTTTAGCGATAATGGTTATCAGGAATTGACAGACTATCTAAAAAACAATCAGAATTTTAGTAAGATTTTTGTACTTGTAGATAGTAACACTTCAGAACATTGCCTACCTCCTTTTCTCCAAAAAGTAGGGATTTTAAAAGATTACGAGCTAATAGAAATTGAACCTGGCGAGGATAATAAAAATATTCATACCGTTGTTGGTATTTGGGATACACTTACTGAGCTTGGTGCCGATAGAAAATCTCTTTTAATTAACCTCGGTGGTGGTGTACTTACCGATATGGGTGGATTTGTAGCATCAACATTTAAACGTGGTATGAAATTTATAAATGTCCCTACCTCCCTTCTCAGTATGGTTGACGCTTCTACTGGTGGAAAAACAGGTATTGATTTAGGAAATCTTAAAAATCAGATCGGCGTATTTAGCTTACCCGAAATGGTAATTGTTTCTTCTGAATTTCTTTCTACACTTGAAGCTAGACAAATGCGATCGGGACTTGCCGAAATGATTAAACATGGACTTATTGCCGACAAATATCACTGGGATAGACTTAATGATTTAGATAATTTAGATTTAAGTAGCCTCGATAGCTTGATTAAACAATCTGTTACTGTAAAAATTAAAGTTGTTACCGAAGATCCAACAGAGCAAGGTTTAAGGAAAATCCTCAACTTTGGTCATACTATTGGTCATGCAGTAGAAACTTTCTACATGGATACTGATAAAATGCTATTTCACGGCGAAGCTATTGCAATTGGGATGATTGCAGAAGCATACCTTTCGACACTTAAAACTGGTTTTGAGATGGAGGATGCTGATAAAGTAAAAAAAGTAATTTTAGAATATTTTCCAAAAACTGAAATACCAAAGGAAGATTTTAAAGCAATTTTAGACTTAACAAAACATGACAAGAAAAATGTTTCTGGAGTCATTAGTTTCAGTCTCTTAGAAGATATTGGTTCTTGCGCATACGACTGCTATGCTTTACCTGATGAAATTGAAGATGCTTTAGCTTATTATATGGAGTAACACCTGTTATTTTAATCGATATTTACCTGGAGTACAGCCTACATTTTTTTTAAAAATACGAATAAAACTATGTAATGATCCAAATCCTGATTTATTACTAATATATTCTAATGTATATGTGCTTGTATTATCTAATTTCAATAATTTTTGGGCTTCTTCTACTCTATATTTATTTACATAATCGTTGAATGAGAATTCAAAATCATTATTAATTATATTTGATATATATGTTCTATTAGTATTCAGTAGCGAAGAAATATCTGTAATTTTTAAATCTGTTTTTATATAGATCTTATCATTTTCAAATAATTTAACTAACTGTTCTTTTATCTGATCTTTATTTGAATGTATCTGCTTATTTAATATTCCTTTCTTTTTATCTTCTGTAAAATCTTTTACTGTATAATTTTGCATATATCCTTGAAATCCAATAAAATACAACAATACACTAAATACAAAAGAAGGTATAATTAATAACGAAGGTACTCCGTAAAAATAACTTTTACCTATTAAATTAAAAACAACACTCAGTACCGAAGTAATTACAAACGACCATAGAATCATGTTTATCCAAACAATAGATCTTCCTTCTAGGTTGGAATAAAAGTTAGAAATATGATTATTGTACCTCTTTATTAATTTACTCCCTTTTATTAAAAAATAGAAAATTTGAATACCAAAAATTACTCTTCCAAGATAATATATAAACGACTGTATCTTCAGTAATATTGAATTGCTTTCTAATACAGATTTTTTATTATCAAAAAAAATATTTATATACTCTAACCTCTCTTCTGGCATCATTATCCAATAAACTATTGCCATAGA
>JADGDT010000133.1 GCA_016744755.1 Ichthyobacteriaceae bacterium
GACTATGAGAAAGCAGCTAGATTGAGAGATGAGATTGAAAAAAGATTACATTAAGAATATTATAGAGATGACACTAGCAAAATATTATCATTTTTTGCACTAAATGGAAATGATAACATTTTGTTTTGCTAACCTACTTAATGTAGACAAGCATTATCTCCCTTTTGAAAAACAAATTATTACAGATGAAAAAGCTTTACACTTTACTACTACTATCAATATTTACATTTTCGATAAACGCACAAAACATCCAATCTAAATGGATTTCTAGCTCTAGTGATGGGGAATTTTTAGAATTAAAAGATGATGGCACTTTTTCTACAAATATAGATAATGACACCATAGATAGTGGAGGTAATTGGATATTCTCAAATGAAGTTCTAACCTTAAATTATGACGGGTCTGGAGTTGCTTCAAAAACATTTGATACTGATCTAGACAAAAAAACTTTAGCATTAAGTGATGGTCATGATATTATTAGTTTCCAGATAGAAGAAGTAGAAGCTATTATTACTGAAACTCCTACCGAAGTAGTTGCTGAAATAATCCCTTCTCAAGGGATTACCTTTTGGGGAATAGTTAGAGGAATGATAGGTCTTACAGTTCTAATACTCATTCTAACTCTTTTGAGTTCTAATAGGAAAGCTATCTCTTGGAAAGTTGTAGGTATAGGATTAGGAACTCAGGTAATTCTAGCAATAGGAATTCAGAAAGTAGCATTTATACAACGATTTTTCGAAGGAGCATCTAGTTTTTTCGTAATGGTGTTAGATTTTACAAGAACGGGTAGTGAGTTTTTATTTGGAGGCACAGAAGGTTTTACAAACATTGGTAAATACGGATTCATTTTTGCATTCCAAGTATTACCAACAATAATGTTCTTTTCGGCACTAACTTCAGTGCTTTTCTATTTAGGAATAATACAAAAGGTTGTTTACGGTCTTGCTTGGGTAATGACAAAAGCAATGAAAATTTCTGGTGCTGAAAGTCTATCTGTAGCAGGTAATATTTTCTTAGGACAAACAGAATCACCTTTAATGATAAAAGCATTTTTAGACAAAATGAATAAATCTGAAATACTTTTGGTGATGACCGGAGGTATGGCAACTTTAGCAGGTGGAGTTTTAGCTGCATACATTTCTTTCTTAGGAGGCGATGACCCTGTTATGAGGTTGATGTTTGCCAAACAATTACTTATGGCTTCAATTATGGCAGCACCTGGAGCAGTTGTTGCTTCAAAAATACTTGTGCCTCAAACAGAAAAAATCAGTTTAGAGGTAGAGGTTTCTAAAGAAAAGATTGGAAGCAACTTCCTAGATGCAATGTCAACAGGTACTAGCGAAGGACTAAAACTTGCTGCAAATGTAGCTGCAATGCTTTTAGTGTTTGTTGCATTTATTGCAATGTTCAATAGTATTATTGGAGGCTTAGGAGATTTATTTAACATAAACCAATATGTTGCTGGTTGGACTGGCGGTAAATTTGAAGAACTATCATTACAGTTAATTCTGGGATATATTTTTGCTCCTCTGATGTATATTATTGGAGTTAACTCTCAGGATATTACTTTGGTAGGACGTTTGTTAGGAGAGAAACTAATAATGTCTGAATTTATAGGCTATGTGAGTTTAGCTGAATTAAAAGAGGCAGGAGAATTTTTTCAGCAAAAATCAATAGTTATATCAACATTTATGCTTGCAGGATTTGCAAATTTTGCATCTATTGGGATACAGATAGGTGGGATAGGTTCACTTGCACCATCAAAAAGAAAACAATTATCGGAATACGGAGTTAAAGCCCTTATTGCTGGTACTGCAGCTTCCCTAATTTCTGCAACAATTGCAGGATCAATCATTGGATAAGTAGCTTAATATTTATATTTCGAACCACTCTGAAAAGGGTGGTTTTTTTATGCAAATATATGAAGGATAAATCTCTTTTATAATCGGTTATGGGCGGATCAGAAATGATTACAAGCAGAACCGAAATACAAGATGAATAGGAGCAGTCATTCCATCAGTATGTAAATAAAAAAAGCTCCAAGAAACAAATCTTGAAGCTTTAAGGATGTTACCCCACAAGGACTCGAACCTTGAATAGCGGCACCAAAAGCCGATGTGTTACCATTACACCATGGGGCATCCTATTTAAAAATAGTGCGTTTCGAGAAAATAAAGTTACCCCACAAGGACTCGAACCTTGAATAGCGGCACCAAAAGCCGATGTGTTACCATTACACCATGGGGCATTGTTTTTCTCTAATGCGGGTGCAAAGATAGGCATTTAGCAATATGACACAAATAATTTTTAATTTTTTTTAGCAATATCATTTTACACCCATATTTCGTATTTTTTTAACAATTATTAAGAGCTAAAATATAGTAAGCTAGATAACTTTTGTTAAATTCGCCCGTTGTACTTATGAACTATCGTAATTAATTGAAATATATAATGGAGCAATTCAAAAAATGGAATAATATAACTGGGTGGGTAATATTTGCTATTGCGAGTTTTACTTACTTATCTACAATAGAATCTACTGCTAGTTTGTGGGATTGTGGAGAGTATATTTCTACCGCAGTTAAACTAGAAGTTGGTCACCCTCCTGGGGCGCCATTATTCCAAATGTTGGGAGCTGTTGTTGCTACTTTTGCATTTGGTAATGAAATGGCTGTTGCTAAAATGGTAAATGCTATGTCGGCAATAAGCTCGGCATTTGCAATTTTATTTCTTTTTTGGTCTATCACTCACATGGTGAGAAAAATTGCTACCAAAAATGCTGAATTAGATCAAAGTAAAATATATGCCATTTTAGGGAGTGGTATTGTTGGAGCTTTAGGATTTACTTTTACCGATACTTTTTGGTTTTCGGCTGTTGAAGGAGAGGTTTATGCAATGGCAATGTTCTTAATTGCACTTGTATTTTGGCTTGGACTTAAATGGGAAGATGAGGCTGATGATAATCGAGCATCTCGTTGGTTAGTGTTGATTTCGTACATTTACGGATTAGCAATTGGTGTTCACTTGATGGTGATACTGACTATTCCGGCAATTGCATTTATAGTTTATTTCAAGAAATTTAAAGATATAAATATAAAGAAGTTTATTACTGCAAACATCGTAATTGTAGCTATTCTTGGATTTGTGTTTAAAGGTGTATTTCCTTATACGATGAAATATTTCGGAGTAATGGAATTATTCTTTGTAAACTCTGTTGGTTTACCTTTCCACGGCGGAACAATAATCGCTGGAATACTATTGATTTCGGCATTTGTAGGAGCTTTACTTTACACAAGAAAAAGAGGATGGGTTTTGGTTAACACATCAGTGCTTTCGGTAATGTTTATGCTTATTGGTTTTTCTAACTATATGATGATTGCCATTAGAGCAAATGCAAATACTCCAATAAACGAGAATAATCCTTCTACTGCTGTTACACTTTTAGATTATTACAACCGTGTACAGTATGGCGAATGGCCAGTTGTTTACGGAGCAATGTACACAGCATACGATGGAGGTATGAAATTAGAAGAAGGGAATGAGTATCTTGATGGAACACCTGTTTATGAAGAAGATGAAGCTTCAGGTAAATATTTAATGGTTGATGATAAGAAGGGTACAATCCCTAATGTTGACAGTAAACATAAAGGCTTTTGGGCAAGGATGTATTCGTCGGACCCTAACCATATAAAAATGTTTAAAGCAATTGCAGGTAAACCACCTTACGGAAGGAAGCCTACGTTTATGCAGAACATGAAATACTTCTTAGATTTCCAAGTTGGCTATATGTACATGAGATATTTTATGTGGAATTTTGCTGGTAGGCAGAATGATATTCAAGGAAAATATGAACCTACAAAAGGTAACTGGATTAGCGGAATTACATTTTTAGATGAAGCTCGTTTAGGACCACAAGATAATCTTCCTAAAGATTTAGCTAATAACAAGGGACGAAATATGTACTTTCTGATCCCTTTGTTAATTGGATTAGTTGGGCTGATTTACCAGTTTAAATATCACCCTAAAGATGCATATTCATTGTTTTTGCTGTTTTTCATGACAGGAATTGCAATTCTGATTTATACTAGTCCAAAACCATTTGAACCTCGTGAAAGAGATTATGCAATTGTAGGATCGTTCTACGTATTTGCCATGTGGATGGGAATTGGAGTGTGGGCAATTTACGAGAAGCTTTCGGCTAAGCTTAGTCCTAAATTTTCAGCCATTGGTTTAACCGCAATATTAACTTTGCTTATTCCTGGAATAATGGCTTCTGAAAACTGGGATGATCACGATAGATCTGGCAGAACATCTGGTAGAGATATTGCCAAAATGTATTTAGACTCGGTTGATAAGGATGCTATTTTGTTTACTTATGGCGATAACGATACTTTCCCACTTTGGTATGTACAAGAAGTAGAAGGTTACAGAACCGATGTTAAGGTTGTAAATCTATCTCTACTAAATACCGATTGGTACATAGATCAGATGAAGAGAAAAACTTACGAGGCAGATGCTATTCCTTCGCAACTTACACACAATTTGTATAGACAAGGAACTCGTGATGTAGCGTATTTCTACGACAAATATGGCATTGCAGATAAGAGAATTACCGTTAATCAGTTTATAGATTGGATAGGGTCTGACGATCCTAAAACTAAGGTTCAGTTTAATGAAAATTCTAACGAAGTAATTTACCCAACCAAAAAATTAACGATTCCTGTTGATAAAAAGGCTGTACTCGAAAATAAGATTGTTGCCTTAAAGGACACATCTCTTATTATGGATCACCTAGATTGGGATTTACAAGGTCAAGCTCTAGAGAAAAAAGATTTGATGATAATTGATATGATTGCGAATAACAATTGGAAACGTCCAATGTATTTTGCCGTTACAGCAGGTTATTCTTCAAAATCCTTCCTTTACTTAGATGAATACTTCCAATTAGAAGGTTTGGCTTATAAAATTGTACCTATAAAAACTAAGCGTGACGGTATGGATATGGGTAGAATTGATAGTGAAATTATGTACAAGAAAGTAATGAGCTGGGATTGGAAAAATTTCGGAAATACAGACTTGTACATGGATGAAACTAACCGTAGGACTTCATCGTGGTCGGTACGTAACAACGTTGGCAGGCTAGCAGGACAACTGATTGACGATGGCGAGAACGAAAAGGCTATAGAAGTAATTGACATTACTATGACAAACCTTCCTACTAGTATGTATTACAAAAACCATTTTGTAATGGGGCTCATCGATGGGTACTTTAGAGCAGGTGCCAAAGAAAAAGGTTCTGATTTACTAGAAGAATTCCTCGCAGACAATTACGAAGAAGTAAAATATTACAGCAGATTCGAAAGAGGAGGTCAGTTGGCTTTACAAAATGATATTCAAATTAGATTGAGCGAATATCAAGGTTTACTACAGATAGCTTCTCAGAATGACAGGGATTTGTTTGAAGAATACGAACCTAAGTTCAGAGAGTTGATAAGTATGTTTAGCATCTAATATCTTTCAACAATAATATTTTAAAACCGTTTAAGTGATTTTCTTAAACGGTTTTTCTATTTTTACGAGACATTTTTTCAACTATAAAGTCCACAAAGGGAATCACTAATGTAGCTAAGACTTTAGGCATAGTTTTACTTTGTGTAAAACTTAGTGTTCTTTGTGGTTAATTATAAATTATCTTTTTTCAAAAATAGATGTCAAAATATTATAAAAAAATTCCTTTTTTTCTTCGTTGGTTTTATTCTGAAGCTACATGGAATATTAAAACTTCAGAGAAAATTTTGTATTTAACCTTTGATGATGGGCCTACAGAAGAAATAACAAATTTTGTTTTAGAAGAATTAGAGAAGTACAATGCAAAGGCTACTTTTTTTTGTTTAGGACATAACGCTGTAAGCAATCCAAAACTGGTATATGAAATAAAAAACTACGGTCATTCAATAGGGAATCATTCTTTTAGTCACCCAAATGGATTCAGAACTAAGATTGGAGTTTATCTTGACGATGTTAAAAAGGCTGATGAAGTATTAAAGAGTAATCTATTTCGCCCACCTTACGGAAAGATGAAATTACGTCAGTATAAACTATTGAAGAAATTTTTCAATATAGTTATGTGGGATGTAATGTCTGGAGATTTTGACACCTCTATAAATGGAGAACAATGTTTTAGCAATGTATTATTGAATGCAAGTGAAGGATCGATAATTGTATTTCACGATAGCGATCAAGCTTTTCCGAGGTTAAAAATTGCATTACCTAAGGTGTTGGAATACTATTCTGATTTGGGATATAGATTTGATAAACTAATTTAAAATAGAAGATATAGACATGGAAATATCAAAATTTTTAATGGCAGAGAATCCTATTAATAGTGAGGATTTAAAAGAATTTATTTTACACACTCAAGAACCTCGTTTTTTAGCAGAAGTTATAGAAGGAAAACTAGGTTATCAGTTTAACATTGTACAAGAGTATGATGGTGAAATTGAAGGTGTAGATTTACAAGAATTAAAACTAGAAATGCTAGATTGGTGGAACGAGTATTTAGATTGGGAAGAAGAGCTTGAAGTAGAAATAGAGTAGTACTTTAAACAGCTACAAATTACTCACTACACTGTGATTAATATCACTATATTATAAGCTCATATATAACTTGTTAGATATAAATTTGAATATTATTTCATTAACGAAATTATAATCATAAATATGAAAAAAATTCAATTTATAGCTCTAATAATACTGGGATTGGTATTTGGAGTGCAGGCACAAAAACAAGTTCCTCAGAAATCTATTATTCTATCAGAAGTAAAAGCTAGTAACGTAAACATGAAACTTTCTAAAGACGGTAATACTGAAGTTTTTGGTATTACTGTTATAGATGAAGATCATAGTTGTGTTGTTGATTTATGTGGTATCACTTATAGCAATAGAGACAAAACTTACAAAGAGGATATTAAAATTTTAAAAAACAACCTTAAAGAAATAAATGCTACCCTTGGAAATGTTGAAAAATGTGCAGTTCTTAAATGGGAAAGCAAAGGAATTAAGTTTACTGTTTACGGCATAGCACCTAACGTAGCATATATTTGTGTTGATGGACATGGACATGGAATTATGTCTAAAGATGATGTTAAGAAAGTATATACTTGGATAGAAGGATTAGATATTAAATAATAACACCTTTTTGGTATTTTACATAAGGGCTTTGCTTAATTGCAGAGTCCTTTATGTATATATATATCATAGCACCAGAAAGCAGACAGAAAAAAAATAGTCCTTGTGAAAAAAGTGTAAACAATGAAAATTTATTGAAAATAGATTTTAACATAGGTTTATTAGTAAGCTAAGGTTGTTGAGATGATAGTTTTTCAACCTTTAACTTTGTCTAAAAAGTTTCTTAAATGGAATCTCAAAGAACAAAATTCCAAACAAAATTAGACTAGCGCCAAACAACTGTTGATGACCAAGTATCTCACCAATAAAGTAATAGCTAAACACTGCAGCGAAAACAGGTTCTAGAGAAAAGATAAGAGTTACCGTAACGTAGTCAACATATTTCTGAGCCCAAACAGTTATGAAATAGCAGAATAACGAACCAAGTAATCCTAGGTATATCATAGCAGTCCAACTCTCTGTACTATAACTAGCGGTAAAACTTTCTGGAGATAATACAACACTAAACACAAAGGCCAATAATGCAGCAAACAAAAACTGATAAGTAACCAAAGCTAATAAGTCGCTATTCTTTACGTACCTCCCAGTCCAAATAATATGTAAAGCTGTTATGGCTGCTCCAATGAGTGTAAGGGCATCGCCTGGATTTAGCTCCGTTCCATCTTTGTATGTAAGTAAGCCTAGTCCTAACACTACTATCAGAATAGATACTATACTTTTCCCATTAAATCTATTCTTGTAAAAAACAACCAGAAATATTGGAACAAAAATAACATTCGATGCCATTATGAATGCAGAATTCCCAGCACTTGTGTACAACATACCTAAATTTTGAAACCCATAAGTCAAACCTAGAGCGATGCCAATTATGGCTCCTTTCTTAATTATTTCTTTGTTAAATAAA
>JADGDT010000016.1 GCA_016744755.1 Ichthyobacteriaceae bacterium
GCTTCTTATATTAAACCAAGTTTCAATAGTATATTCTGTTTGTACATCCAACTTATTAGAAACATCTGCTACTTTGTATGAATCATTCCCATCAAAATCGAGGGCAGTAATATTTTGCGAAAAAGCATCTACTGAAATTAGTAGTAATAGGGCAAAAATGTAGTTGATTTTTTTCATGACAAGTAGAATTATTGATAATGATATTACTTTCTAAACTCTTCAAGTAAAAACCTGAAGAGCTTATCAAGTTAAAAAAATTCATAGTATGACTTTAAGTCATACTATGAATAGAAAACTAGTGTTTAACCATAATTCTCTCTGTTTGAGAATAGTTATTACTAGTTATTTTAAATATGTAAACTCCGTTTGAGATTGATTCAAACGAAATATTCTTGATTTCTCCTTTCGATATACGGCTGTTTCCTTTTAAAACAATCTGACCTAATGTGTTATATACAGAATAATTGAAGTTTGTAACCTCGCTAAAACTGGACTCAATATTAAGGTCATTTCTAACCAAAGTTGGATATATGGAAACTTTACCTTCGTCTTTAATTTCAGTTACAAAATTTTCAGCTACCGATTTCTTTCCTAGAGGAGCAACATAAGATTCAAACACCCAATTTGCTACATTTGGATTTGACCTTAACGATATACTAGAAAAATTACCTGAAGCATCTGTTAAGCTTGTACCTATACCAGCATCAAGATTAAGTGCTAAAACTGTATTAGCATCAACAGCATAATTATTTAATATATCTGGACTAAAACTACTAGTATATTTTCCAGTATTAGAAATAGCTATGCCATCAAGTTTACCATCCAAATACCTTCCGTATGAAGTCCAATATCTAGCACCAATATTTAATGCATTTGAAGAAGATGATAAATTGAAATCAGAATCTGTACTACTCTGAATTAGATTACCATCGATATATATTTGTGCTTTATTGTTGTTTCTTGAAATAGCAACATGATGCCAATCTCCAAAATTTAATTCAGAAGAGCTATTATCAGTTCTTAATGACGCAGTAATACTTCCCGATGAATTACGAGCAACAAAACGCAAAGCATAGTCTGAATTAGAATTACCATCGGTAATTACATAAAGAGAAAAAACAGTTTTTCTATCTAGTAAAACAGGATAAGTACCAGAAGCATGACTAGCTACATTAAACCAAGTTTCTATAGTATATTCTGAACTTACATCTAAATCATTATTGGAGTTATCTGAAACATAGAAAGAATCGTCGCCATCAAACTCTAGTGCAATAATTTCGTCTTTCACAAATACCGACATTTCCTCTGAATAAGAATTGTAGTAGTACCCACCGTTTACTTTTGCTCTTACTCTGTAATTGTAAGTTCCTGAGTTAGCTACAGAAATAGCAAGTTCGGTTGTAGAAATATTGTTTGCAATTTCGCTCCACAATCCACCATCTATACTTTGCTCTACCGAGAATGAATCCCAATTAAGTTGATCGGAAACGAGCCATTTAAGAGTGAAATCTTTTTCAACATTGCTTCTTGCAATTTCGGTAATTTCAGGATCGGGCAATATATCAAATACAGCACCTTCTACACGATCGTACCCACCGCCAGTACCATCCCAGGCATACTGAATGTCGTACCAACCATTGTTTCTGCCTGTCCACCCCCAATTTAAATGGAATTTACCATCAGACTCTCTATAGGCATCGGCTACTAATGCATGGCCTGCACCTCCACCGTCAACATCTTTTATAGAAAGTAATACTGGCATACCGTTAGCTAAATTTTCTTTCATTCTAGTCCAAAAATCACTCCAATATCTAGTTTCGTAATGTCCAGAAAAGCGGAAATAATCATTTAAAGCACCAGGTTGTTGATTTACATTTGAGGTAGAACCATGAGATTCAAAATCCATGTCAAGCGCAACTGCTGTGTGGTAAGCTAGGTATCCAACTGCACGTTGTTGAGCATAGGTTGAAGGTTGTAGATAATAATTATCTAACATTGAATTGTAATCGTAAGTCTGATTTGAGAAATTTACAGAATATGTTTTTTGCGATGAGCCATAATTATCGGTATAAGTATGAGAGCCAACTCCTGTTTTTGGCCATTCCCAATAGTTTAATACTTGACTCATTGATATTGCTACACACCCTGCAGAGTAGTGGTTTGGTGTGAAGTAATTAAGTGGATAAACAGTAACCGAATCGTCATCGATACAATTAACTCCTCCCCAGGTATCTGTTAATAGATAATCGTCTACTAAGGTAGCTAATGTTGTTTCTGTAACTGACTTGTTGTTTATTTCATCTTGAGATAGGGTCTCAAAATAGATATTAGCTTGACCTAAATTGTTGGAAACTTTATTTAATTGGGAATCATTGGTAAGGGTATTGTGTAATAATGCTTCACCCGTTATTAATCCTAATAACAATAGAAGCGACATATATTTGTTCATCTATTTTTCTTTTAATTCATAAACTACAAAAGGTTTTATTTGGGGGGAGTTGATAAAAGGGTAATGTTTGAGATATTATATCTCTGGCAATAAATGGGTGGTGTAATAATTCACGGTGTGGCTTTGAGCCACGCCGTGAATAAAGAGGTAATTATTTTATAACTAATTTTTGTGTTGCTACACCGTTGTTAGTAGTAGCTCTTACAAAGTAAAGACCTTGAGTAAGACCTTGTACATTTAAAGAAATTTTTGAATTGTTCTTTACACTAACCGAACGAACAGATTTACCTAAAGTATTAAATACCTCAACACTTGAAAGTAACTCACTATTTTGAGTTTGTATTGTTACAAACCCGTTTGTAGATGGGTTTGGGAAAATACCTAATTCTGTTGAGTTGTTTTTTGCTAGGGAAAGATTAGATAGGTTAACCCAAGTTGGAAGACCTAATCCTTTGTCTCTAAATTCAACATAATCAGTATTTCCGTTTGCTAAATCCTCAGTTGTTTCACCGGCACCTTCTTCAAATTTTAACAGAAGAGCTGTATCAGCATCAGCAACATAACTACCTGATGTAGCAATACTAGATGTTTCTAGATTAGCAATAGTTTCTGCTCTAGTAAGAAGACGAACATTATCAACTTGCATTGGCATTTTTCCAAACCCATTATTAATATAAAAATTTTGTTGTCCTGGATCTACTTCATCAAGTGACATTGTGTGAGCAGCAGGTGCACCGTTAGTTTGGTCAACTCCATTAACATATACTTTTGTAGTGTTCTCAGTTGAATTACAAATTATTGCAATATGTTGCCACTGGTTAGCTACAATAACCCCTGTATTTGACGCTAATACATCTTCCCAAGAATCTGTTGTTCCATCAGTAATTCTGATTTTAAAAGTAAGACCATCATCAGCAGTAAGTTGGATATGAAAGCCACTCCACATAGCTAATACAGCTTTGTTTTGATCGTTACGTACTGCATCTAATGGATTTATCCAGAACTCCATTGTGTAATCAGTTGCTCCCAAAAAAGAGAATAATTTAGCATTATCTGTTATAGCTACCTTTAAATCATTACCTACTTTGTAATTTGTTACATCTCCAGATAATTCTAGAGCATAAGTATTCTGCGCAAACGTTGTTTGCATTCCAAGTAGCATTACTGCTACAAATAGTAAACTTTTTTTCATCTTTAAAAATTTTAAATTAATTGTTTATATAAATATTAAGCTCATTTTCTTGATTCTTTTGAATCCTTTGAGCCGTTTGATACAATTTAGAATACTCACGGTGTGACTTTGAGTCACGCCGTGAGTTGATACTTATTCAATAATTATTTTTCTATTCATTTTAAAGTTTCCACCGTCAACTTGAAGTATGTATATTCCTGATTTGAATTCAGAAAGATTTATTCTCCATTTGTTTGATGAGATTTCATTTGTATTATTTAATTCAATTAATCGTCCATTAATATCAAATAGATTGAATTTTATATTATTTGAATTCACTAAATCGTTATCTGCTATAGTAATTTCAATAAAATCATTAACAGCCGGATTTGGGAAAACTGTAATTAACGATGCTATTAATTCTAGGTCTTCGTTAGATAATTCATTTTCTGTTTCTTCGTAGTTCCAAATAGATTTCTCAAATCTGAAAGCTAAATTTGAAGAAGAATCTTTAAACCTAAATCGGTATTTACCATTAAAACCCTCCAAATAACTAAAACTTGGTGTGTTCTGAAAAGTTAAATAGCAAGAAGTATTATCGTCAACTGTAAATTGATTTTCTTGAGTTGGTGTAAAGCTCCCTGTGTAACGAGCTACAGTAGATAAACGTAATTGATCAAAATCAGCAACAATTATATTTTTATAACCATTATTATACCTTTCGGCAACATTTAATGCGTTATTAGAGTCTGACAATTTAAAGTTAGCTGTACTCTCGTCGTATAATTCTCCATTAACATATAACATAGCTTTACTTGCACTCCTAGAAACAGCAACATGTACCCACTCGTTAAGAGTAATTTGTTTTCCTGAATTTGATGAATTTAAAGTATTTCCATTTGCTTTAAAAACTACCGAATAAGAAGTAGATGTTTTTGATGCTATCTCGAAAGCAAATATGCCACTCTTATCCATAATTACATCTCCTGTACTACTTCCTGATTTTACTCTTATCCATGTTTCGAAAGTATAATCGCCACTAAAGTTTATTTTTTCATCGCGAGTTTGATATGCGAACATGGCTTGTGTGCCATCCATAGTTGCATAACCATTGTACCCACCACTAACAGCATGTGTTACAATTTCCGACCATGAATTAGAATAGTAACTACCATCGGTTTTAGCTTTTATCCTAAACTGATATACTTTACCTGTTGGAGAGTTTACTGTGAAACTTTTATTTGTTGTTATTGTAGCTTCTGTCCAAGAGCCTCCATCAATTTTTTGTTCTAATGTATATTCATCATTAGTTATTTTATTGGAAGTAATCCAAGTAACAGTAAAATCGTTATTTGTACCTGTTTTAGTGAAAGCTGAAATTTGGGGTATTGGATAAAAATCAAATACAGCTCCAGTAATCTCGTCATATCCCAAACCAAGGTGTCCATTTTCTGCATCGTACCAAAGATTAATTTTTGCTCCTGTGAAATTGTTTTTATCCCACCATCCCCAATTTACGTGGTAAAAACCATCAGACTCTCTATAACCATCAATAACAAAAGCATGACCAATAGACCCTGTTGATGAACCTACCGCTACTTGTACAGGATGACCATTTTTAAGATTTTCTTGCATTCTAGTCCAAAAATCAGAATAAGAACCTGGCTCTTTGTAATGTCCAGAGAAACGAAAATGTTGTTGTATCCCTGGTACTCTATTTACGTTTGATGTAGATCCTGCTGGCTCAAAATTCATTTCTAATGCAACATCAACATGGTAAACTAAATCACCAACGGCTTTACGAGTAATATCTGTAGAGGCAACTCTATAGTACTCATCTTGCATATTATTCCAATCGTATTCAACACCATCGTATGCTGCAGAATGACGGAATTGAGTTCCATCGTAATATTCTGAGTAAACATTATTATCAACACCCGTTACAGGCCATTCATAAAAATTTAACATCTGAGATAAAGAAATAGCAACGCAACCTGGCGAGCAATGACTTGGTGTATTATAATTTAATGGATATACATTAGACCCCACATCATCCTTACAGTTAACACCTCCCCATACATCGGTAAGAAAAGGGCCGTAAGTTTGTGCCGATAATGTAATGCTACTAAGAACAAACAAGAGTACAAGTAAGACTTTGGGAAGTTTTATGTTATTGTTGATTCTCATGATTTTAATTTTGTTATTTATTAAGTACTAACTGTTTGGTAATTAGTATTAAATCACCAAACAGTTTAATAGTGTTGTTTTAGTACTGATTAAGATGCAGGAAGAATATGATCTTCACTAGTCCAAGTGGCTGTATTTAAAACTTTAATATAATATGAGTAGATACCTTTAATCTCAATTTTATCGAAATCAGTTACTGGGTCAAATGGAGTTAAGTTATTATCTAAATCACATTGAAGAAGAGTATTACTATCTACTACAAATCTTTCAAAAGGATCAGGAGTAAATGCACTTGGATATCTATCGTTATAAGAAACTCTAATATTGTCAAAAGATCCTTTGAAGAAATTAATACTTGCTCCTCTGTACATATAATTAAAATCTAACCATGTATCATTATCAGCAGGCTGAGCCCATAAAGCATCATCACTGCTATCAATTAAAACACCATTAATATAGAACTTAGCAATACCATCTGCAGCAGAACGAGAAATAGCAACATGTACCCACTCATCAAAAGTTAAGCCTGCAGAGGTCATAGTACCTACAGCTTCATTATCAGCATCTAACCTATTGTATCTAATTGCAAAATCAGAATTTGTGTCAGTAATCAGGTATAATTCAAAAATTTTACCTCTCTCCATAATACATGCTCCTTCAGCAGTTGCACCATTAAGGGCATCAGCACTACCAACTAAAGCAGCGGGATCAACTTTAACCCATTCTTCGTAAGTCCAGTTTTCTCCATCTAACGTACTTAAATCCGTATCAGAACCACCACTAAAAGCATAGAATCTATCGTCAGCTGTTGGCTCATCTGCTGGGTTTAAAGTAATATAAGTTAGGTTTGCTCCTTTAACAAAAACTGTATCAGTTTGAATTATAGTTCCAGGGTAACAAGTTTGATCTTCCTTCTCACAAGAAGCAGTAAATAAAGCTCCTGCAATAAGAGCAACTGGTATAATGTTTTTTATAAAATTCATATCGTTATGTTTATTTTTTATCAAAAATTATTTTAATTAGTTGGATTGTACCATCCATCAACAGCAACATCTTCGCCAGGCACACCGTACTGTGGAGATAATCCTCCGAAAGTATAATGAGGTAAGCTAATTGCATCAAGTTGTTGAGCTGGCATTGGGAAATGTAATAAAGAACCATCTTGCAACAATCCTCTTCTTCTCATATTAAAGTATTCTATACCCAAACCAGTTAAGCCTAACTCCATATTTTGCTCATAAATAATTGCTGCATTAACTTCATCGTCAGTTGCTGTAGCGTCTAAATCAGGTAAACCTCCTTTTGTAGAACGTGTACTTGAATTAAGAATACTAATAGCTTCTGGTTTATTACTTAACATCATATTTGCCTCGGCAGCAATCATCTCCATTTCTACTTTACGCATAAGAATAACCGGACCAAAGAAGTTAGCATTAATTAAACCATCATATCTATTCTGACGGTAAGAAGACCATCTAAAATGCCCTCTTTCGGGACGATTGTTTGATGGATCATAAGAGACATAATCATCAGACTTATCTCCTCCAAACTCTCCATCTGCTCTTAAATCTGTAGATGAAATCTTACCAGCATTTGGAAGGTCTTCACTATTCAACTCGCCAGGCCAGTTTGCAGGAAGCGAAGGATCTATCATGTTTACGATACGCATATCAAGTTTACCCCAACCTGGGCGACCTAAATAATACTTCATCCAAGGCATCCAGTTTCCAGTTTTTCCATCTCCTTCAATATTAAAATCTTCTGTGATTCCTTTATTTACATGATCCAATACTTCTGTCCAATTAACAGCTACAGATTGTGCTATATTTCTTGGAGCATAAACCATTAATCTAACGATATAAGAGTGTGCCATTTTAGATAATTCAACATTAGTATAAGCATGCCCGTTTATCCAAGTATCATCTAATTTATCCTTAACAACATCAGATCCTTCTATATTATCGAATATCTCTATTGCCTCTTTTAATTGAGCAATCCCCATATCTACAGATGTTTTATAATCTGTTTGAGGTAGGTTATTATAGTCAGAGTCTTCATCGGAAGGATAAGCTACGTCAAAAACAAGCCCTATGTATCCATTACCAATACCTTGCATCATTTTGGCATAACCTTTTATTATTTCAGTTTCATCAATACCATTAGTTTCTATAACTAGGCCACCTTCAATCCCTTTAACAACATCATTTGCAGGTATGATAATAGCATACATTTTTTGCCAGAAATCTCTATAATTTCCATGATAAGCGTAAGATGGAGAGTTGTCAAGAAAAACGCGTGGTTCTTCTGACATGTCTCTAGTACCGTAGTTTGCCCAGTTGTTTGTTCCCCAATCTGCCATTACCCACATTGCAGGTCCTGGAGAATCAAGATTATGTTGCTCTACAAAAAACCATTGCTGAAACAACCCACTTGCCACTGCTCTAACACCTTCGGCACTTTCAAGCGTAGCTTCTTTATCAGGACGATTTATATTATCTACCTCTAGATTCTTTTCACATGCACTAAGTGCACCTATTGCGACAAGAATAAATATATATTTTTTGATTAATTTCATCTCTATTAAAATTTAAGTTCAATTGAAAATGAGTAGCTTCTAAAGTTTGGGTAACCATAGTTGTCGAAAGTATAAGTAGGTCCTCCTGTGCTATAAGCCGCTTCAGGATCGTACCCAGAATAACCTGTAAAAGTTAAAAGGTTTCTACCCACAACTCCCATTCTTACATTCTGTATATAGTTTCCAACTTTACCTAACGACGATTTATCTAAGTTATAATAAAAAGAAGCTTCTTTTAATCTTAGGTAAGTAGCATCTTCAACCCAAAAACCATTTACAGCTTGTGCATCGTATAACGATTGATAGTAAGCAACTGTTTTCTTATCTTCTGGTTTTACATGCATCTGATCCATCATTTCATGACGATTATCTCTAACTAAATACTGCCCTGTTCCGTTATACATATCTCCTCCTTGTTTCCATTGCCATAACATGTATAGTGAGAAATTTTTGTAACTAACAGTTGTGTTTAATCCTAATCTGAAATCAGGGTTAATATCACCTATCTTAACTTCTTTCTCTGCTCCATTTTCGTCTAACAATGTTATAGCTCTTTCGTTTGCTGTACCAACATCAGCTTTCTTAACTACAACACCATCTCTGTTAACTACGTAATCGTCAATACTTCCACCTGTTGGAAGTTGAGCTTCCATTTGGTCTAAAGTTCTAACAAAATCTACTCCATACATTCCTCCAAAAACTTCACCTTCGGCAATTTTAAATGCCTTACGAGGTCCAGAACGGTATGCTGGCACATCTAGTTTAGTTATCTCTGATCGTGTTTTATCAAATGTAATTGTCATATCCCAATTCCAATCTTGTGTTTTTACAAGACTAGCATTAAACATAGCTTCAAAAGTATTTGTTTTTAATTCAGCTGCATTCTGCCATTGGTTTCTGAAACCACCATAAGCTGACATTAATGGTGCGTTAATGAACTGATCGGTACCATTTGTTAATGAATAAGTTAACTCAGCACTAAATCTGTCTAAGAAAGAAATATCTAATCCTATTTCAAGTTCTGACGATTTTGCAGGTTTTAAATCTTTGTTTCCTAAGTTTTGTGTAGAGTAAATACCGTTATTGATAGTCATTGTTTCGTACTGATAATGGAACAGTGGACGTTGTCCTGCTGTACCATAAGCTCCACGAATTTTCATCTCGTTAACACCTGGTATTTCAAAATCTTTAGTTATACGATAAGCTCCAGATAGTCTGTAGTAATTTTGCCATCTTTCGTTTTCTCCAAATAATGAAGAACCATCTCTACGATATAATGCATCAAAAATATATCTGTCTTTGTAAACAAAAGATGCAATAGCAAAGTAGTTTTCTGCTTTAATATCTTCTAATTTATCATAAGACTGTGAATCATTTTGTATAGAATAGTTTAGTGAAGGATAATTAGACAATTGTAATCTACCTGTCTCGGCTACCATATACTCAAAGTGATTATCTTCATACAGGTAACTAAGTTTTCCATTGAAATCTAATTCCCCCCAAGTTTTAGAGAAGTTTAATGTAGCTCTAAGGTTTTGGTTAAAAATCTTAGACATTTTTTTACTATATGAACCTTCTGATTTAATTATTCCAACTGGGTCAGTACCCTCATATTTCATACCATCGTATGACCCTTTTGGGGTGTAAAGAACATTAGTGTAATCTTGCGATTCTACAGCGTAACTCCCTTTAAAACTCAACCAATCTGTAAATCTCCACTGAAGATCATATGCTCCCAAAAAACGTGTTTTTGTAGAACTAGCTTCTTTTACAGCTAAATCGTATAAAGGATTATTTATTTGTGTTGACCAGTGATTAGGATAATAATCATATGGTTGTCCATTATCGTTTTTAGCAAACAAATCAACATCTGGTTCCATAAACAATACATTAGAAAATGCACTTGTACCTCCAGGTATTTTATCGTTTGATGTAGTAATGTAATTATTACTAGCTGATATTTTTACATTTTCAGAAATAGCGTGATCTACGTTTACTCTAAAACTTTGTCTTTTATAACCTCCTGTTTCTACAACAATACCTTGATCTGCATTATTCTCGAACGAAATAAATAAGTTTGTGTGATCTACTCTATGACCAACACCTATGTAGTTAGTATAAGATAAACCATTTGTAAACATGTCAGCCTGTAGATCATTATTAACTCTATACGGTAAGTCCATGTAATCATCTGCTTTTGGTTTTCTACTACCAACAATAGCAGGGTCCCATCCTCCAACATAACCATCAGGGTAATTTACATATTTAAATTTAGTATAAGTTTCGGCATCTAGCCAAGTTGGATCTAACTCAAAGTTATGAGATTGGGATAAATCTAGATATTTAGCTACTTGCTGCATTCCTATCTCATTTCTTAGAGTCACTGTAGTTTGACCATCATTTAAAGATGCACCACGTTTTGTAATAATTACAACAACACCATTTGCAGCTCTTGAACCGTATAAAGCAGACGCTGCTGCTCCTTTCACAACTTCCATTGACTCAACATCATCAACATTAATATCAGAAAGAGAGCCTTGCATAATTACACCATCTACTAATATCATAGGGTTTGACCCTCCTACTAAACTTGTAGCTCCTCTTAACTGAATAGAAGATCCAGATCCAGGCGAACCATTTGAAGAAGTAACAGTAACACCCGCAACTTTACCTTGCAACGAAGATGAAACAGATGATTGTGGTACTTGGTTAAGTGCATCTGCCTTTACTTTAGTAACAGATACAGACATTTTCTTTTTTGATGTTCCTGATGCAACACCCGAAACAATAATCTCGTCTAGTACACTAGAAGAGGGTTGTAAGTTTACATCGTATGTATTACTTGCACCAACAACAATCTCATAATCAGTATATCCCATGAATGAGATAACGATAACATCACTTTCTTCTGCTTCTATTGAGTAATTACCATCAAAATCAGTTGAAGTTCCAGTTGTTGTTCCTTTAACTACAACACTAGCACCTGGCAAAGTATCGCCATTCTCGTCTTTTACAACACCTGTTACTGTTTTTGTTTTTTGTTGATATGAATTTGGATTCTTACGTATCATTACGTCTTTATCCTTAATTGTAAATTCTAAATTTGAATTTGTAAATGCAGTTTTTAATACTACATCAACAGTTTTATTTACTAGATTTAAATCTACTTTGTTATCTAATTCATTTAAACTACTACTATAGAAAAAATCAAAATCAGTTTGATTTTCTATTAATTTAAATAACTCTTTAATGGTTAGTTCTTGCTGCACAGTTATAGCTTGCTGCTGTACGTAGCTACCAATAACTATATTATCGGCATGTAGCGAATTACCCGAAAACACACCTAACACCATAAATGCTAAAAATGTTGCTCTCCATGCAATCCTCTTGGTTAAACTTCTGTTCATATTAATTATATTTAGTTTGGTAATAGTTTCAAGCTTTTGCTTGATTAATCTTTATACAGTTTAATTGTATCTTTTCCTATTTTGTAATCTACACCCTCGGTGTATTTAAGCATCTGCAATACATGCAGTAGCTTTTTTTCTTTTGTAAGTGTACCGTTGAATTTTATATCTTTTAGTTCGTCTCCTACAATAAATTCTATATCGTACCAACGACTAAGTTTACTAGCCAACACATCTAAAGTTTCGTTTCTGAAAACTGTTCTACCCGAAGTCCACGCTACAACTTCCTGAACATCAACATCAACAACTTCAATTTTGTAATCGTCAACCAATATTCTTGCTTGCTCACTTGGTTCTATAAGTTTTTTATCTCCCTTTGCTGTTGTTACTTGTATAGATCCTTCTACCAGTGTTGTTGAATAGTAATAAGGTGATGCATAAGTAGAAACATTAAATTCGGTTCCTAATACCTGAATATCCATGCGTTGTGTGTGAACAACAAAAGGGCGAGTTTTATCTTTAGCTACATCAAAATACGCTTCTCCATCAAGAGAAACTTTTCTGATTTTCGAATTAGAAATTCCAAATGCCAATTGACTTGCAGAGTTCATTTCTATATTTGTTCCGTCTTCTAGTTCTACTTGATACTGATTTTTACGTGGAACTAAAACAGTGTATTTATCTTTTAAATTTACTTCAAAATCATCTGCTTTATTAATCTTAAGTGCTGTTTCACTTACAGAAACAAATAATCCATTATCTGTTATCCATTTTTTTTGTTGATTATTTGGTAACGAATAATATTTACCATCGGCAGTTCTTATTTGTACCTCTGATGGATTGTATTCTGTAACTAATAAATGATTGGCAAAAAGATCTTGTGGTTGTTGATTGAAATAAAAGTACCCTAGTGACGAAATAGCAATAGGTAACAAGATTGCAGCAGCATATCTCATTATTCTACTGATTGATATTACTTTTGTAGCTTGCTTTTTTGAAGTAAATTTTTCTAATAATTTTATGTACGAACTATCAATAAACTCTTCAGATTTAATTTCTATATGTCCTTCAATATCAATAGACAAAAGCCTATCAAGTATTTTGATAGATGCTTCGTAAATCTTCTTGTCAACAGAACTTGCTTCATCGATAGTTTTATTCCAATCCTGAAATGAAGATG
The DNA here is from genome assembly GCA_016744755.1 of Ichthyobacteriaceae bacterium. Lineage (GTDB taxonomy): Bacteria > Bacteroidota > Bacteroidia > Flavobacteriales > JADGDT01 > JADGDT01. Next base: position 12,970 of record JADGDT010000016.1, read on the forward strand.
TTTTTCCACTTACATTCCATTGGATGAAATCATCGTTTTGAAGTAGTTTGTCAATTGTTAGTTTTGTTTGCATGAGTTTTTTGCTATTTCGTCCTTATACACATAAGATGGAAAAAGAGAAAAATGTACTATGTAGTAAATGTTAAAATTATGTTAAAAACAGATGTGTTGTTGATTATTTTTAGTGTTAAAACAACGAAGTAGAAGTCAATTGTTTGATATGAAACCTATTACAATAGCCTAGATGACTAATGTAGTTTGTTAAAAAACTGGTTCTCCACGAAAGTTGTGGAAGAATATATTGAGCGGAGCTTTTGCTAAGTCGAAATATCTACTAGGAGAGCTAAATACTATGTTATCACTGTTGCTATAGATATTTCGACTACATTCCCTTAGTTTCCATTAGGCTATGGTTCGGCTATGGTTCGGCTATGGTTCGGCTATGGTTCGGCTATGGTTCGGCTACGCTCACCAACCACGCTCACCAACCACGCTCACCAACCACGCTCACCGGCTACGCTCAATATTGACGGATATTCTAAATTATAAAATCCACACAAATAAGTGTAGAGCCAAAAAACTAATGCTTTTTTTAACAAATTATTTATTATTTCCTAAATACTGCTTAATGATGAGATTATTTCTGTGGTTTTGAATTTTCAATTTCAAATAATATAAATAGAAGCTGAAGAACATCATCGCCTAGTTTGCGCATTTTGGTAATTGCATTAGCAAGGATATTACGAACGGTCTGATATTCGATATCTAGTAGCCCTGATATTTCGGTGCTTCTAAATCCGTGAAAATACTTAAGGTAGACCAATTCGCGTTCCCTCGGGCTTAACTTGTCTATCAACTCTGTAAGTTGCTTGTAAACATTTTCGTTAAGTCCTTTCTTTTTAAAATCGAATTCAGAATCTGCGATTAATGGAAATTCTTCTATTTTTGAACGTTTACTGTTTAGTATTTGGTTTCTCAAAGATTTTACTAAGTAAGCCCTCACGCTTTTAACTACAGGTAATTTCTCTCTAGAGTTAAGAATATTAAGAAACATATTTTGTAAACAGTCTTCGGCAGAAGGTTTATCAGAATGAAATCTCATGGCATATGAAAACAAAAGCTGGTAGTTCTCACGATAAATCTCGTGAAAAGCACTCATGTCATTTTCTAGAAACTTAAGCCAATTAATTTCTTGACTATTTTCATTCACTTTTGCCATCAATTAGAAATGGAATTTTTGAAATTATTATCGAATGCAAATCAATGTAAAAATACCTTAACCATCAAACAATAATTACATATTAAAATAAATACATATAAAATTTGCTTTTCACACTTTATGTAAGTCTCTGTAACAAAGCCTTATTTATTGTTAATTTTGATAACTCATTTGTTTTAGCAACATCAAATGGGACTATGAACTTGCATCCTTTATTGTAATTAGAACATCCGAAAGCGGTTTTTCCTTTTATAAATTCTTTGCTACCACATTCGGGGCAAATATTTTTATGATCTACTTTTTCTTCAAATTCTACATTAAATGTATCTGTTAATTTAAGGTATCCATTCTTTTTTACATCATTAAATTTAAACCCTTTTATCAATGTCGATTTCTTCTTTGTAACTAATCCTTTAATTTGATTTTCTGACAACTTCTTTTCTAAAAATACAAATGGAACAGTAAAATCACATCCCGATTTATATTCACTACATCCATAAGCATTCTTACCTTTAAGTAAATTTCCATTATCACATTTCGGACATTTAATACTTTCTTCTTTTTTCTCTTTCGGCATAGGTTTAGAATTGTCAAATTCAGCTATCCGTGGCGAAGTATCAGCTTTTACTTCATGTGTGATTTGAGAAACCATATCTATCATTTCTTTCTTAAACTCATCTACAGAGAACTCTCCTTTCTCTATCAGCTTCAACTTGCGCTCCCATTGACCTGTAAGCTCTACCGATTTTAAAAGCTCATTTTTTATAGTCCCAATAAGTTGTACTCCTGTGGGTGTAGCTTCTAGTCTTTTTTTGTTTTTAAGTATATATTGTCTTCTAAACAAAGTTTCTATTACAGCTGCTCTTGTAGACGGACGTCCAATCCCATTCTCTTTCATTAAATCTCTTAGCTCCTCGTCGTCAACCTGTTTACCTGCAGTTTCCATAGCACGTAGCAAAGTTGCCTCAGAATAATACTTTGGTGGCGAAGTATGCTTTTCTTGAATAATTGGTTTGTGTTCCCCTTTTTCTCCCTCAACAAAATTCGGCATTACCTGTTTATCATCAACTGCCTTTTCTGGTTTGTCTTCTTTATATAATATCTTCCAGTTCTCTTCTAGAATCTGTTTACCTGTAGCTTTAAATTTGATGCTCTCAACTTCTCCTTTAACTTCTGTATTAGAAACAACAGCATCAGGATAAAATGCAGCGATGAATCTACGAGAAATCATGTCGTACACCTTCCATTCATCGCCTCCTAAAGTATTTGCTACTACACCTGTTGGAATTATTGCGTGGTGATCTGTAATTTTTTTGTTATCGAAAATCCTTTTTGGTTTAATTATTTTTTTTTGTAATAGGGGTGCTGTGAAATTCTGATAATTCACTAAACCATTCATTATCTGACCTATTTTAGGATACATGTCTTCTGGCAAAAACTGAGTATCTACCCTAGGGTATGTCACTACTTTTTTCTCGTATAATGCTTGAACTGTCTTTAGAGTATGATCGGCCGATAAGCCAAATTTCTTGTTACATTCTACCTGCAATGAAGTTAAATCGAATAATTTTGGTGGAATTTCCTTTCCCTTCTTTATTTTGAAGGAAGTTATTTCAAATTCACTAGAAATAATTTTAGTAGCAAATTCATCAGCCTTTTCCTTGGTTTTTATCTTCCCTTTTTCTGAACTGAAAAGTACATCTCTGTACATGGTTTTAAGCTCCCAATAGGTATTGGAAACAAAATTATCTATTTCGTGTTGCCTGTTTACAATCAATGATAAAGTAGGGGTTTGCACCCTTCCTATAGATAGTACATGTTTTGGGGGAGCAAATTTAAGAGTGAAAAGTCTTGTAGCATTTATACCCAACAACCAATCTCCTACAGCCCTCGAAGTTGCTGCGGCATATAAATTATCATATTGTTTCTCAGGTTTCAAATTCGAAAAGCCTTCTTTTATTGCCTCTTCTGTTAGCGACGAAATCCACAAACGTTTAACGGGTTTTGTATTTTGTGCTTTCAGCAATACCCACCTTTGAATTAATTCTCCCTCAATTCCTGCATCACCACAGTTTATCACCTCATCGCACTCATAGGCATTAACCAATTTTTTTATAACATGAAATTGTTGTCTTACTCCATTATCGTCAATAACTGATATCCCAAAATTTGAAGGAACAATTGGTAGAGTATCTAATCGCCATTGTTTTAAATAGCTTTCGTATTCGTGAGGTTGTTTAAGTGTACAAAAATGCCCAAAGGTCCAAGTTACTTGATAACCATTACCCTCGAGGTAACCTTGGCGTTGAGTATTAGCACCGAGTATTTTGGCAATATCTCTAGCTACACTTGGCTTTTCTGCAACACATACTTTCATGTTTGTAATCTATATAATTTTATTGAATAACTGGGTTCTAAAGAGAATAACTAATGTAACAACTTTAGAAGAATAGTATTTGCAATTCTATGTAAAAAAATATGTTTATGCCAATTAATACAAATCTATTTATCAAAATTTTATTATAAATATTACATCTCACAAATTTTTTTATTTGAATTATAAAAATTAATAAGTGTAATAATCTTCTTCAATATTTTTAATATTGAAGCAAAAAAATCTAAAAATGAGAGGATTAAAATGTAGGACAAATAAGCAATTCTAATTATTAGACATATGAATTCCAAAATATAGAATAATGCAAAAATCATCCTAATAGATTGATTTAAAAAGAAATAACAAATAAATTATCATTTTGATGTATTGTATTACGAAAGAATATTCTTACATTTACAGTAATCAAAAATAATTAATTCACAAATATTACTAAATTATGAGAAATTTAAAAAGACTTGCAACATCCCTTGTTGCTTTAGTTTTGGTTATTGCATTCTCTTCGTGTGAGAAACAACCAACTAGTGATGCTCTACAAGAAGTATCGTTCAATGTAAAAAATGTTACCAACTTACTTAGTAAAAAGGCTGTAGGCCCAAATGACGAAAAGATTCCTGACTGTGTTGATTCTCTTCCTTCTTATGTAGTAGCCAAAATTAACGGAACAGATTATAAACTAAATGTATTAAGTGGTTTAAATGATGGTACTGAAACTCAAGTAATAAAATTGGATGCAGGATCTTATTCACTTGAATCATTTAAGGTTTATGCTCAAGGCGGGACTATGATTTGGGCAACTCCTGAAGCTGGCTCATATTATGCAAATCTTTGGAACCTTCAAGGTGTTGCATTTGATTTTGATGTAACAGCATTCACAAAAACTAAGATTGATATAGACGTTCTTTGTTGGGAGCCATATTTCTACGAAGACTTCGGATTCAACTGGTTTGATTTTCAAGAAATAAAAATAAAAACGATTTGTTTCTTTGGTGATGTATGTACTCCAAATTATACAGATTGGGGAATGACTCAATACGACTTTGTTGCAAGATATAGAGTTGAAATTTATGATCCTGTAACAGGGATTATGGTTGGAGAAGGAAATAACCTTCAGATGGAAGGTCCTCTTTGTATAGAATATCCAGAATTTGGAGATAGAACTGATGAGACTTATAACGTAATGTTCTACTTACAAACACCTCTTGGAGAAATACCATCTCCTTACAGCTTACATTTAAATGCAGACACAGGTTTATTTGACGAAATTGGTGCAAATGATATCAATGGAAACTTGGATGAAGACGGTATATTTGACTTTGTTTTAGTTGAAGGAGAAAACTGTAACTATACAGGAAATGAAGGTGTTAATGCTGTTTTAGGCTTTAATTCTGACACTTCAATAGCATGGTATATTATTCCTTACTAGTATTTACAATAAGGTCAATTCAATGTTAAATATTGAATTGACCTTGCATATTATCTAAAAAGTATAATACTCTATCAACCAATTTATATAGAGTTTATATATAATTAATTCACAAAAATTACTAATTATGAGAAATTTAAAAAGACTTGCAACATCCCTTGTTGCTTTAGTTTTGGTTATTGCTTTCTCTTCGTGTGAGAAACAACCAACAGGTGATGCTTTACAAGAAGTATCTTTCAATGTAAACAATGTAACTAATCTACTTAAAAAGTCAGTAGGGCCACAGGATCAGGATATTCCTGATTGTGTAGATTCTCTTCCTTCTTATGTTGTAGCCACAATTAATGGTACAGATTACAAATTAAATGTTTTAAATGGTTTAAATGATGGTACAGAGACTCAAGTTGTAAAATTAATGGCTGGTACTTATTCACTAGATGCTTTTAAAGTTTATGCTCAAGGAGGTACTATGATATGGGCTACTCCTACCGTTGGTTCTTATTATGCAACTCTTTGGGGTTTACAAGGTGTTGCATTTGATTTTGATGTAACAGCTTTCACAAAAACTAAGATTGATGTAGATGTACTTTGTTGGGAACCTTATTTTTACGATGAATTTGGATTCAACTGGTTTGATTTTCAAGAAGTAACAATAAAAACTATTTGTTTCTTCGGTGATATTTGTACACCAGAATATGCTCTTTGGGGTGAAACTCAATATGATTTTGTTGCAAATTACAGAATTGAAATTATGGATGGAAATATGATGGTTGCTAGTGAATCTACTTATGAGTGGAAAGATATTGCTGCTCCATTATGTGTTGAATATCCAGAATTTGGAGATAGAGTTGATGAAACATATACTGTTAATTTCTACGTTATGACTCCTGATGGTGAAGTAGGACCAGCAACTATGACATTAAATGCTGATACTGGTGTTCTTATGATTGACGGTGTTGATGCAAGTACAAATGATATTAATGGTGATGAGGATATGGATGGTATTTTTGACTTCGTATTCTATCAAGGAGAGAACTGTAACTACAGTGGTAATGCAGGTGTTAACTTTGTAGGAGAATTTGATTATACTCCTTATACTCCAGCTCCATAATATTATAAATAATAAGATCAGTGTTTAAAAACGCTGATCTTAATTCAACCTAAATGAAAAAAATCCTCTACATATTAATTTTTACTCTGCCATTAACTGCAGTTGCACAATTATCTGATAAAAGATATAGTGCTGTAGAGGATTTTTATTCTGAAATAAACATCGAGAATATTGAACTTAATATTGAATCAATAAATATCGATTACAACCAAAATTATTTATCAATTAATTCGATCATCAAATATAAGTATGGACTTATATGTTCGGATGATGGAAAAGTACTGTTAAGAACTTATATGGTAAACAACAAATTGCCTGTTAAGCTTTATAAGAAGAATACATATTATCTGAGATTAGATACATATTTTTCTTCGAAGTACTACAAAATTAAAATTTAATAGATTGAACAACCAATAGTTACCGGTAAGAGTATTTTATATAAACCAATCTTTTACCAAAATAAAAATTAATCACAAAAATTAATAATTATGAGAAATTTAAAAAGACTTGCAACATCCCTTGTTGCCCTAGTTTTTGTTATTGCATTCTCTTCGTGTGAGAAACAGCCAGCAGCTGATTTGCAACAAGATGTAGTGTTTAGCATTAACAATGTAACCAACAGTTTAAAAAAAGGAGTTGTTGATGGTGTAAACCCTGATACAAGTATCCCAGTATGTTCTGACTCTATACCTGCCTATGTAATGATAGGGATGGATGGAGATCCTGCAATTAAATTAAATGTATTATCTGGATTAAACGACGGCACAGAAACTGTTGTTATGAAATTAGAAGCAGGTATAACACATACTATTAACAGTTTTACAGTACATGCTACAGGTGGTTCAATAATTTGGGCGGCACCTATGAATGGTTCTCATTATGCCCTATTATGGGGATTAGATGGACTTGAAAAGAACTTTACAGTAGAAGCTTTTCAGAAAAATGCGGTTACAGTTGACGTTCTTTGTTGGGAAGAGTATTCTTATAAGGAGTTTGGATTTAACTGGTTCGATTTCCAAGAAGTAACAATCAAGACAATGTGTTTCTTCGGTGATGTTTGTACTAAATTCTACGATGATTTCTATAATTATCCAGATTCTCCATACAACAGAGGAGATGGTGTAGAACGTGGTTATGATATGCCAGCAATATTTGAAGTAATTATTAAAGACAAAGCCACAGGTGCTGTTTTAAATGATTTAAATATGAACTCTAATGCATCTTGGTATGGTGAAGGAGCTCCACTTTGTATAGAGTATCCAGATTTTGGAGATACAGATAATGAAGAATATACTTTCGAGATTTACTTAGCTTATCCTGATGGATCTTACAACCTTATATATTCTCAAGACTTTATGGCAGAGGATGACCAATCAACTATTACAGGTGATGACGGTGTCTTTGATTTTGTTGTTGGTAACTGTTCTGCAGATCCAACTTCTTCAAACATTGTATTACCACCATATTTATTCTTGCCAAATACAGGCCATGTAAAGATTATGCCAGCCTCAAATGCAGGTATTACTTATGAGTATTTTGATGTAGAACTTTTAGGAAACTCTTGGAATAATACATTATTCCCTGAAGAATTAGCAGAAAATGAAATAATAGGAGCATATTGTGGAGATTTATACAGTTTAATTAGCTCTTCAGATGCAGAATATGATGTTAATGTTTTTAGTTCTCTTGAACCAGGTAACATGCCATCTATTTATAGTGGTTATTCATGGGGTGCTTTAAATTGGTTAGCTAACCAAGGAGAAGTTATTACTACAACTCAGACTGAAGGTAAATATCTTCAAGCTATTGTTTGGTTTATTATCCATAGAGATCAGACAGTAGATAATAATGGTGATTCACATACTCCTCAACAATTAATGAATAAAGTTAAATCTAATTTAGGTATTACTCCTGCTAAGGCACAACAAGCTAAAGCTGTAGCTGACTATGCTTTAGATAATATGAGTGGATTTGTTCCTGAAACTGGTCAATACTCAATTGTATTATTTGACCCTATTGAAACTAATTCGCCTGACAACACTGTTGGAACTGCAAATATTCAATTAGTATTAGTAAGAGTTGATCCATAAAATATATTTAATATTTTAAAATAACAGAAGGTCGCCATAATGGCGACCTTCATTTTTGTAGTATCCTAAAAATTATCGTCTATTAACCATGTAAACTCCCGATAAGACAACACCTGTTCCTAAAAATTGCATCCAATGTAAACTCTCTCCATCAAACACGGCCCATGAAACAGCTATGATAGGAATTAAGTAAGTAACACTAGATGCAAAAATAGGTGAGCTAATTTTTATTAGTTGATTGAAAATAGCTACAGAAATAGCTGTGCCAACTATCGCTAGAATAGCAATGTACATCAACGATGAGTTTTGTTGAGGGTGGAAAGTATATTCGCTAAAAAAGCCTGTTGAAAACAGAATAATTAGCGACGGAATAAGAAACATACTAAAAGCAGAAACTGTAATTGACAGCGCCTTCTCTTTGTACAAATATTTTTTTAGTAAGTTAGAATTAAAAGCGTAGCTAATTGAAGCTGCTACAACAAACAATGTGTAATAATAATTTGTGTCGGTATTTACCTCTGCTCCTTTAAATATTAGAATCAGAGTGCCTATTAACCCTATAACGATACCTAACACTTGAATAGATTTAACTTTAATCTTGAATATATATATTCCAATAATTACTGTAAACAAAGGAACTAATGAGTTTAGAATACCTGTTATTCCACTGTCTAATTGAGATTGTGCTTTAGCAAAAAGAAAAGCAGGCAAGAAATTACCTAGTAAACCTGCTAAAAAAAGTTGAATAACATTTTTCCGAGAAATTATTCTTAAATGTTTATATCCGAAAACAAGAAGCGTTGTTGCTGCAATACTTACTCTAAGTGCTCCTACCTGAACTGCCGTAAACGACTCTAATCCTCTTTTCATAAGGATAAAAGAGCTACCCCAAATAAGTGATAAGAAAAAAAGGAATACCCAACGCTTGTAATTATCCTGCATATATCAATTTTTATACTGGGCAAATATCAATATAAAAATTGGTTGTAGAAAGAATTAAAAATTATACATAAACCCGAAACTAATACGCGATGCATCTCTAGAAATATCATCATTATAAATCAGTTTATCTCCTCTTGGTTCAATAATATTACCTTTTGTCTTAACATTCTTAACTCCGTAATTGAACTCAATTCCTACTGCAAAATTAGGATAAGGATCCCACATTATGTTAGTAAGAATATAATTATGGAAAGATGATGCATGCCCTTGAGTGACAAGACTGCCATCTTCTAATTGTAATGTTGCAATATTATTCATTTCAAATTTCGTATATCCATAAACTAAATTTATGTGTACAATAGGTGTTATGTAGTGTTCATATGCTGCCCAACCTCCTAATGATGGAGTAGATTCGAAATTTGAATCCTGATGAGGATAAGCATCGTAATTACTACCTCCGAAAGAAACTATATATGCCGATATTCCTTTTCCTACTGCTGTTTGAAACTGAAAATTATTTCTACCAAAACCACCTATCATCCCTGATAATGAACCACCATATCCTAAAATCCGTTTTACATCTTCGGTATTACCTTTTTCTATATAATTAATTGCTCTATAAACTGTAGATAACCTTATATGGCCCCAATCACCTTTTCTTTTAATAGCCAATACAGCGTCAGGTAAATTTTGATATGTAGATTCTATAGGCACCAATACATTCGTAAATGATCCATAATTCACCATTGGTGCTTGAACCGCAATTTCATATATCCACTTGTTATCTGCAAACGAATTAAAATATTTTACAAAAGGAACTCTTGCCCAAATTCCTGATGGAGGTCCATCGAAATCTAATACATTTGGCCAAATATTCTGATCTCCAAAATTCTCCCAATCCTGTCCAATTTGCCAATTATCAGTCATTACATATGCTTTACGCAATCTCATTTGCCCATTGCCTCCCCAAAAATCCCAAGAAATATGGGCTCTTATTTTTCCTATATAAGGGTGAATATATGACGCATCCATCCTTACTTGAGTTTGATTTAAATCTAATCCTAAATTTTGTCTGTTATCATTTCCATAAACATCTATTTTACCAACATTAAAAGTATCGTACTCTTGTAAACCTCCTTTAATATTGTAGTATCCATTCATTTTCATATTAGCGCCTAGCCAAGCCGATATCTTTGGTTCTCCACCTATGCTATCTTTAGAATTTACTTTAAGTAGGCGTTCCTGTGCAGAGATAGAAATTGAAAAAAATATTAAAAACAGAATTGATAGTAGTTTTGTTGTCATAGTTTAATTATTTCGAAATTAATTAGTCTCCCATCTTAGAGATTCCAATAAAGTTACAACATCATTTTTAATATACTGTATTGCAGGAGATAATGAATCAGAATTAGGTTTAGAGCTAAAATACAAAGACCCAGAAACTAAGTGCGAAGTACTATCTGTTGCGTAAAATTGTATATTTGAAGCAGAATTTCCTATTATTTCATAAATAACACCGTAAACATTCTTATCAGCATTTGAGTATTGATGAGGAATAATACCACTTGCTTTTACTTTATGCTCATCTGTTAATTTATGTATATCATTAATTAGTTTAACAATATCCCCATCAACATCAAAATAAGATAGGTGAATCTTAGCTTTCATTTTAGGGTAAGTAAGATTAACCCAATTATCCTTCTTCTTTTCTATAACTGTTAAATCAGATTTCTCGAAACTCATTTTTAGTTCATTAGAAGCATATTCGCTGTATTGAGCCATAGGATATTCTAACCTAACATTTCCACGAGGCCGTGGATAAGTATTTTCATCACAAGATGAAATAAGGAAAGAGATAAATAGAATTATATGTATTTTTTTAATTATCATAAAAATGAACTACTTCAATGTAACTTTAACCTGTTTTATTCTTTTTCTATCAACAGCTTCAATTTTGAAACTGTATTTTTCGAAATTAATCACCTCTCCTTTTGATGGAAATCCCCCCGCAATTTCTAATATAAACCCAGCTAGAGTATCAGATTCTCCTTTTTCATCTTCAAAAATATATTCATCATCTAGATCAATAACTCTATAGAAATCTTTTAAACTAGTTTTTCCTTCAAATACAAAATTATTGTTATCAAGCTTTGAATACGACAATTCATCAACATCAAACTCATCATTTATTTCTCCTACTATTTCTTCAATTATATCTTCTAAAGTTACTAATCCAGATGTTCCTCCATACTCGTCAACTACTATAGCCAAGTGTATTTTCTTTTCCTGAAAATCATTCAAAAGGTCATCTATCTTCTTGTTCTCAGGCACAAAGAAAACTGGTTTTATAAGTCTGGCCCAATTAAAATTATTCCCCTCGTTGATATATGGAAGTAGGTCTTTGATATAAAGTATTCCTGAAATATTATCGATATTAGTTTTGAAAACTGGAATTCTAGAGTAGCCCTTTGTCAGTAGTTCAGCAATAACATCTTCAAACTTCTCGTTAGCATTTAGGGCAAACATATCTATTCGGGGACACATTACTTGTTTAGTATCAGTATTTCCAAAACTAACTATTCCCTCCAGTATTTTTTGTTCTTCTTTTGAGGAATCATCATCAGAAGTTAACTCTAATGCATGCTCAAGGTGAGATACAGAGATGTTCCCTTTATTCTTTTGAAGCTTATCTTCTATAAGCTTAGTAGATTTCAATAATGGTATGCTTAATATCCTAAATACTGATTCTAGTACAGTAATAGGGCCTGCCATCATATTTGCAAATTTTAGGGCATTTAGGTTTGCATAAACTTTAGGAATAACCTCTCCAAACAGTAATATCATAAAAGTTATCAATACTACCTGAATAAGAAAGCCTAAAACCCCATTAATATATAAGTTAAAAACTTGAGAAGACAAATATGTAGATAGAATTACTATTCCTACATTGATGAAATTATTTGAAATTAATATGGTGGCTAATAACTCTTTAGGCTTTTCTAATAAATCCAAAACTTGACCATCACTCTTATTCGGAGAATCCTTTGCTGTTTCTATATCTTTTGGGCTTAGAGAAAAGAATGCTACTTCAGAACCAGAAACCAAAGCAGACAGACAGAGCAATAGAACTAACATTAAAACATCGATAATTTCAACTATAGGTAATTGTTCAATTACCGAAATTATTACTAAACTGGAGGGGTCTGTATCCAAGATTGTTATCTTTTATTATTGATTTGAATATTGCAAAAATATAACTTTTTATCAAATGTACATTACAATTATTTATACAACAGTAATTAGTGATCTAAAGGTCTCTTTTTAATCATACCCCCCTTAGTATCCTTGATACTATTCATAATCACAAAAGCATTAGTGTCAATCTTATCAATTTCAGTTTTCAATTGAGTTATCTCTAATCTTGTTACAACAGTAAAAATAATATTTACACTTTTGAGGTCATCATAAGTTTTACCATATCCGCCTTTCCCCGAATAAACGGTTACACCACGTTGCAATTTATCGGTTATCATCAATCTTATCTCATTACTAAGCTCCGAAATAATTGTAATACCCATATATTCTTCTATCCCTTCAATTACAAAATCTATAGTTTTAGAGGCCGACATGTAAGTTAGAATAGCATACAGAGCAATCTCTACAGATAAAATATATGCCCCAAAAGAGAAAATTACAATGTTAAATATCAAAATAATATCGCCAATAGTAAGCCCTGTTTTTTTACTAAAATAAATAGCCAAAACTTCCGTTCCATCTAATACTGCTCCTCCTCTGATGGCTAATCCGATTCCTGCTCCAAGAAAAAACCCGCCAAAAAATGAGATTAACAACTTGTCGGTAGTAACTATTGGATAAGGAATAAAATGTACAACCAAAGCAAGACCCAGAATTGCAACAATACTTTTTATTGCAAATTCCTTTCCCACTTGAGAATATCCCAATATCACGAAAGGCAAGTTGATTAATACAATCAAAAGAGCTAAAGATATTCCTGTGACTTCCGATGTAAGTAGTGATATACCTGTAACACCACCATCAATAAATGAACTTGGCAACAAAAAACCTTTTAAGCCAAAACCAGCAGAAATAATTCCTATAATAATAAAAATGATATCGCTAAATAAATGAGAAACTTCCACCTCAACCACACTAGCTTCATTAAGTATTTTATCTTCGCTATAGTCACTGTGCTTTTTCTTTACTCTTTTATAAACTATATCTATTATTAGTTTTTTTATTGGTTTTATCATTGATTAGTTCAAATTTATTGTGATTTGTTTGTTATCAACAAGACCCAAATTTAGAAAGGCAAATCATCTTTGCTTATTTCCCAATCGTTTGATTCTTGGTTGTTTTTAGAACTTAGGAATTCAATTTTTTTTGCAACTATTTCCGTAGAGTATTTCTTTGTCCCATTATCATCCCACGATCTAGTATGCAATTTTCCCTCTACATAAATTGCATCTCCTTTATTTAGATACTTACTGCAAATTTCTGCAAGCCTATTTTTAGCAACAATTTTATGCCACTCGGTATCCTCTACCTTATCGCCAGTTTCTTTATTTTTGTAATATTTTGATGTTGCCAACGAAAAATTAGCAATAGAATTGCCATCTTCAAACTGATGTGTTTTTACATCACTACCAAGTCTACCTATCAACATTACTTTGTTTAATGAAGCGCTCATAATTGTTTTTTTGGGTTATTTATAATTCATTATTTTATAAAAGTAAATATAATATTAACATAAAATCTTTTTGTAAAAATAAAATCAATTTTTTTTCATCAAAAATAAATCAATAATCGATTTTGCAGAACAAACAAACATCAATGCATACATATTGAAAATCAGTAATTTAACAGTCCGATTCCTACATATATTATAAACTATTTAGACTTAATCATTAATATGAACCAAATTTTGTAAATTAGCCTTTTGTATTTATCAGAAAATCATATATTTGCACGCCGAAAAAGGTAAAAATTCAAAAGTGTAAACAAATATATTATTAAGATGACAAAGGCTGATATTGTTACAAGTATTTCTGAGAACTTAGACATGGATAGAACTGATGTTCAAAACATTGTTGAATCTTTCATGGTTGAAGTTAAAGATGCATTAGAGGAAGGTGAAAACGTTTACCTAAGAGGATTCGGAAGCTTTATCATTAAGAAAAGAGCAGAGAAAACTGGTAGAAACATTTCTAAGAATACTACCATTAAGATTCCTGCACACAACATACCTGCATTTAAACCTTCGAAAGTATTTGTAGAAGGAGTTAAATCTAAGGTTAAAGTAGAAGCTTAATTCAAAAAATAAAACTACTTTTGCCGTCCTTAACCGTCGTTGAGGGCGGTAGAATTAGAAAACTGATTTTATTAACTATTAAAAAATACTATTATGCCAAGCGGTAAGAAGAGAAAAAGACATAAGGTAGCAACTCACAAGCGTAAGAAACGTATGAGAAAAAACAGACACAAGAAGAAGTAATTCTTTTTTAACTGTTTTTGAAACATTCAAGCGCACCCAATAGGGTGCTTTGTTTGTTTAGTCTAATTGCTACAAATTAAATTAGGCTAAAAAGAGAAATATCTGGTTTATATTTAAACTCCTAAGATTTAGAAGAAAAATATGCTAGGTATAAAGTTCTTTAATTTATTGAAGACCTGAGGATTTTAATAATTTTCTTGTTGTAATACAGGAAATTAAAAAAAAGTTGAAGAATGGATAATGAGTTAATTATTCGTTCCGGCTCCTCGCGTGTTGATATTGCCCTGATGCAAGAAGGTAAACTTACCGAATTGCATTCAGAGGAACACAATATTAACTTCGCAGTTGGCGATCTTTACCTAGGTAGGATAAAGAAGCTAGTGCCGGGTCTCAACGCAGCATTTGTTGACGTTGGGTACGAAAAAGATGCATTTTTGCATTATCATGATTTAGGACCATCGGTTCGTTCATTATTGAAATTCGTCAAAAACACACAATCAGGTAAGCAACGGTCATCACTATTAAGTGATTTCCAATACGAGGAGGAAATTCATAAGGATGGTAAAATTGATAAAGTTTTACAACCCGGACAGAATATCCTAGTACAAATAGCAAAAGAACCAATATCTACTAAAGGTCCACGAATTAGTTCAGAAATATCGTTGGCAGGTAGGTATATTGTCTTAGTTCCTTTCTCAGACAGAATCTCAGTTTCTCAAAAAATAAGAAACAGAGAAGAAAAAGAAAGACTACGAAGACTTATCCAAAGTATCAAGCCTAATGGCTTTGGAGTTATTATCCGAACTGTAGCACAAGGTAAAAAAGTTGCAGAGTTAGACGAAGACATCACTACTCTACTTAATAAGTGGAATAAATGCTTCAAATCTGTGAAGACCGAAAAGCCACCAGCGAGGGTGTTAGGTGAATTGGATCGAGCAACAGCGGTATTGAGAGATATCTTTAACGATTCATTTAAAAGTATTATTACCGATGATGAAGGCCTTTATTTGGAGGTAAGGCAATATCTGAATACTATTGCCCCAGATAAAGAAGAAATAGTAAAACTTTATCAGAACAAAGTACCGATCTTTGAAAAATATGGAATAGAGCGACAAAAGAAAGTTCTTTTTGGACGTTCGGTTTCTATGAGTAAGGGTGCGTATTTAATTATAGAGCACACCGAGGCATTGCATGTAGTAGATGTGAATAGCGGTAACAGAGCTAATTCAAAAGAGTCACAAGAAAACAATGCTTTAGAGGTAAACCTTATTTCAGCTTCAGAAATTGCCAGACAGTTACGCTTGCGTGATATGGGAGGAATTATAGTTGTAGATTTTATTGACTTACACCGACCAGAAAATCGCCGTAAATTGTTTGAGCACCTAAAAGAAGCAATGGGAACTGACAGAGCAAAACATAAGATTTTGCCACCGAGTAAATTTGGTTTAATCCAGATTACACGTCAGCGTGTGAGACCAGAAATGAACATAAAAACTAGAGAACCTAATCCTAACGGTGAAGGTGATGTAGAAGCTCCTATTCTTATTATCGATGAGATAAAAGTAAAGATCGATAAGATTATTGCCAAAGGCGAACAAAAAGACATTACGTTGAATGTTCACCCATTTATAGCGGCATATTTAACAAAAGGATTCCCATCTATTCGTTTTAAGTGGTTCTTAGAAACGAAGAAATGGATAAAAGTCCTACCTCGAGATGCTTATCAATACCTCAACTATCAAATATTTGATGGCGAAGGTGATAGAGTAAAAATTTGATGAATAAATCAATTAAACCAAGTACATTATTTGTACTTGGTTTTTTTTGTCGCTTTCACAGGCTATACACTTTATTCCTCAGCAAAATAGTTTTTCATTAAACTATTATTTCTGTTTCTGTAAATACTAAGGTTTATTTTGTAATAATTTTAATACCTCCATCTGTTAACTCTAAAAAACTAAACAGTAAAGAGCGTAGTTGTTACTAGAGGATCTGAAACAGGAGATACAATAGTAATATTCCATTCTGGTTCACTACCACGACCAGCCCATTCACTAATGTTTTTGGTTACAATGTTGCTATTGTTTGCTATTTCTACATACTTAATATCATTTTTATTAAATCCTATAGTCATTTCAACGATATTATCAAAATAACTATCAATAGACTTTTTACAACTTGTTAGGTTAGTGCTAAAGAAATAACAGCTAAACTTAATATTATCTTTTCCATATTGTTTTGGTTGTTAATTAGTGATGCAATTTTAGTTAAAATGTATAGGTTTGGTTTTTAGCTACATACAAATATAGCAATATGTCAAACAAACTCACAAATACCTAGCACTCAATACTTAACTCTAAATAAAACAACCACATCTAGACTATCTACCTAAAAAAATACTAAAAAAAAAGGCAAACCATTTGGTTTGCCTTTTTTGTCATTAAAAAAAAATTAAGCTACTGCTTCTTCTTTTTCCATTACAATTTGTCCGCGGTACATTAATTTACCCTCGAGCCAGTATGCGCGGTGGTATAAGTGTGCCTCACCTGTTGTTGGATCGACAGCGATCTGAGGTGTTGTTGCTTTGTAATGTGTTCTTCTCTTATCTCTTCTTGTTTTCGAGATTTTTCTTTTAGGATGTGCCATCGCCCTATTTTATTTATTTGTTAATAAATCTTTTAGTTTATCCCATCTAGGATCAACTTTTTCTTCTTCTTCAAAATCACCTTGCGGTCTCAACTCTTCCAGCTTATTGTATACTTCAGAGTTTAAAGTACCATCCTCAATTCCTGGATGTTCCTTTTTTATAGGCTGAGACAATATTATCATTTCATAGATATATTGTGCCACATTTAGCTCATATTCATCATGTGGTAGGATTAGAATTTCAGGATTATCATCATTAAACTCTTCTCCTTCGTTAACTAAAAGCCTTAAATCTCCATCCAAGTTTAAATCAAATTCTTCGTTTGTAACATCGCAATTTACGTTTACTATTCCTTCGAAACTGAAATTCAAATCAAAATGATTCGACCTCTTATTGAAATCTAATACTACTTTTATATCAGCACTATTAAATTCTTCATATTCAAAAAACTCAAAGAACTCGTCCTTAATTTGGTAATCAAACCTATGTGAACCAATACTTAAACCCACAAACGGTATGATGTAATCTTTCAATTCCTTCATTATCGGTCATCTGTTTGAGCGTGCAAAAATAAAAATATTTTTATTAATACACAGTTATTTATGTAAATATTTCACACTTAATTAGAGTCTTCTGTTTTTATGTAAACAGAAAACTCTGTATGTGCTAGTATAACTACCTATCAGAATTATGATACCTAGTTTCTTGCTTTTTAAGCTTATTTTCTGTCAACCCCAAATATTCATTTCTAGTATTAAATATCTGTATTGCTTTAAATACCGATTCTTCGAAAGATTTAGCATCAGCTATACCTTTTCCTGCAATTTCATATGCTGTACCGTGATCTGGAGAAGTACGTATTCTGCCTAGTCCAGCTGTATAGTTAATACCTGTATTAAACGATAGGCTTTTGAATGGAATTAAAGCTTGATCGTGATACATACCAACAATTGCATCGAAGTTCTTGTAGTTATCTGTTCCAAAGAAACCATCTGCTGCATACGGTCCAAAAACGGCAATTCCTTTATCGAACATATCTTTTATTGCAGGTTTAATAATTTCCTCCTCTTCCATACCTATTACACCCTTATCGCCATTGTGAGGATTTAAGCCTAGAACTGCGATACGAGGTTTTGGAATTCCAAAATCTTGGATCAATGTTGTATTTACTAGATTAACTTTAGACGTTATTAATTCTTTAGTTATAGCCTCTGGTATTTTAGAAATAGGAATGTGTCCTGTTACTACACCAACTCTTAAATCATCAGAAACCATTAACATCAAACTGTCTCCTTGTAGTTTTTCTGCCAAAAACTCTGTATGACCTGGAAACTTAAATTCATCAGACTGAATATTATTCTTATTTATTGGTGCAGTTACCAATACATCTATCTCTTCATTTTTAAGAGAATCTGTAGCTGCAACAAGTGAATCTAAAGCATATTTACCTGCTATCTCTGTTGATTTACCATATTCAATATTTACACCTTCATCCCAAATATTTACTAGGTTAAACTTTCCATCTACAGCTTCAGAAGGATGAGTAATAGTATTTATAGGAGTGTTTATTTTTAGAATTTTTTTCTGAAAAGAAATCACTTTTGTAGAAGCAAACAAAATAGGTGTACAGAAATCGTACATTCCAATTTTTTCGAAAGTTTTCAAGATAACTTCAACACCTACACCGTTTAAATCTCCTACTGAGATTCCAACTCTTATTTTTTTAGTTCTAATCATTAGAAAGGTTCTTCATATAGTTGTACAACAAACGAACACCAACTCCTGTACCTCCTTTTGGACGGTAAGAATCTTTAGCGTCAAGGAAAGCAGGGCCAGCTATGTCTAGGTGTAACCAAGGATAATCGGTAAAATGCTCTAAGAATTTACCAGCAGTAACAGATCCAGCATATTTACCTCCAATGTTTTTAAGGTCAGCAATATCAGATTTAATCATTTCGGAATATTCCTCCCAGAAAGGTAAACTTGCTAAACGCTCATAAACGTTGTTTCCTGACTCTATCATTCTTTTGTATTTTCCTTCTTTAGCATTTCCCATAGATGCAATTGCCAGAGGGCCAACAGCAACTAAAGCAGCTCCTGTAAGTGTAGCTAAATCAACTACAAACTCTGGATCATATTTTTTAGCATAAGAAAGTGCATCTGCCAAAATCATTCTTCCTTCAGCATCGGTATTCAAAACCTCAACAGTAGTTCCATCATACATTTCTACAACATCGCCAGGAGCATAAGCGTGATTTCCAGGTCTATTATCAGTAGCAGGAATTAAACCAATAACGTGAACTGGTAGTTTGTTTTTTGCAATTGCGTAAAAAGCACCAATAACAGCTGCTGCTCCACCCATGTCAGATTTCATTACATCCATAGATCCTGCCGTTGGTTTCAAACTCAACCCTCCAGTATCGTAAACAATACCCTTACCTACAAAAACTATAGGTTTAGAATTTACAGCATCTTCCGATTTGTATTCCAAAATACTAAAAGTAGGAGGAGTAAAACTTCCTTTGTTTACTGCTAATAAACCTCCCATTTTAAGAGATTCAATTTTATTCTTGTTAAGAACATCAACCTTAAAACTAGCGTCCTTACTAAGTGTTTTTATTTGTTCGGCAATTTCAGTAGCATCAAGGAAAGATACAGGCTCATTAACTAAAGTTTTAGCAATGTTTGTTGCTTCTGCTACATTTGCCACCTCGTTAAGTTCTTCCTGAGAAACGCCAACTACCTCAACTGTTTCAAGAGTATTTTTCTTTTTATCAGCATCTTTAAAATATTTCAAAAACTGATAGTTACTTAGGTAAATAGCTTCTGCTGCAACCTTTGCAAACTCTTTATTGAAACTTAGACTTATCAACTGAACACTACTTTGTTTTTTCTTATTCAAACATTCAGTAGCTTGGCTAGCTAATCTTCTTACTGCCTCTAAAGTTTTGTATTCCTCATCACCTTTCTTAGGTACACAAATTATTTTTACTTGCTGAAAAGTACTCAACTGAACAAATTGCTCTTTTGCATCCAGCTTATCTTTTATGAAGTTTTTCTCTTCAACAGATAAAAACTCACACTTGTTAACTTCTTCGAAAGACTCAGCTAACACTATGGTGTTAAACTGCGCTTGAGGCTTATTATTTTCTATTAATTTCATGACTATACTTTTTTTGATTTTCAATGTACTACAATAATACACTAAGTAATATATTTTTGTACTTTTGAAAGCAAAGGTATTAAAAACAATTTATTAAAAAGGCCTTAAATTCACCGCCGTCGTATGAAGAGAATAATTGTATTATTTATATTGATATTTTTCACCGTAAACACCTACGCCACTCACAACAGAGCTGGGGAAATAACATATAGACAAATAGGTCCTCTAACATACGAAATTACAATTACAACATACACAAAAGCCGATGCTCCAGCAGATAGATGTGAACTTACTATTCATTGGGGAGATGGTACAGAAAGTATTTTATTTAGATCTAACAGCAATCCTAATGCAACATCATGCGAGAGCCAAGGAGAGATGGTTGACAATAATATCAAGAAAAATATTTATATGGGAATACATACGTATTCCTCTGCAAGTATCTATACTTTACACATGTTGGATCCTAATAGGAATGAAGGTGTGCTTAATATTACGAATTCTGTAGATGAGCCTTTTTACATAACTTCTGTACTGATGATAGGAACAGGTTTGGGATATAATAGCTCCCCTGTCTTACTAAATCCTCCTACCGATTTTGGTTGCGTAAATACGCCATATATTCACAATGTTTCTGCATTTGATGTAGATGGCGATAGTCTTAGTTATAAAATGGTAAACTGTAGAGGAGCAAATGGCAGAGAAATAGAGACTACCTATACTCCAAGTTACAATTTAGATAAAGTTATTGTTGATGACCAAGGTACAATATATTGGGATTCTCCTCTTTTTGCTGGTATTTACAATGTCGCCATAGAAATATCGGAACACAGGAAAGATCCTATTTCTGGCAAATGGATAACTATTGGTAAGATATTAAGAGATATACAGGTTGATGTAACTGCTTGTACAAATAACCCGCCAACTATTAATACTTTAGAAAATTTTTGTGTAGTTGGTGGCGATAGTTTAAAATTTACTGTTATTGCTGATGATGCTGATGGTGATAAAATAACGTTAACTGCTGTTGGAGGGCCTCTCCAAATTATTCCTAATGCTACGTTTCCTGATAAAATCGAACATATTTCTCCTGTAAGTAGTGAGTTTATTTGGAAACCAGATTGTAACGTTGCAAGAAGAGCTCCTTATCAAGTAACATTTAAAGCAAATGATTTTCCTTACGATCAACATGGAAATAGAATACCCGGGCTTTCTACTCAAAAAATTGTAGAAATAAAAGTAGTAGCTCCTCCTCTAGAAAATCTTATTGTTTCAGAAAATCCAAATGGAGTATATTTTGATTTATCGTGGGATAATAATCTTTGCACTTCAGCAATAGGATATAAAATATATAGAAAAGAGCACTCTGGCGATTACAATAAAATTACCTGTCAAGGTGGTATTCCCGATGGCTCAGGATATGAGTTAATAGGAAGGGTAGACGATATTGCAACTACAACTTACATAGATGACAATAATAGTATTCCATTAAAGATTGGGGTTCAATATTGTTACGTTGTTACATCCATTCTTTTCGACGAATCGGAAAGTATAGCTAGTGATTATGATTGTGCAATACTGAAAAAAAGATTGCCCGTTTTAACTAATGTTGATATCAACAGTACATCATATTCTGTTGGTGAGATAAATGTTATTTGGTCTAAGCCAACCGAAATTGACATAACAACTTACCCAGGCCCATACGGATATAAATTATATAGAGCAGATGGGATTAGAGGGAGTTCATTCATCGAAGTTTCAGATAATTTCAATTCTATAAATGATACTTTATATTTTGATTCGGGACTTGATACTTATTCTGATGGATTTAATTATAGAGTTGATTTTTATAATAAACCTGATAATACCTCTTGGACAAATGCAGAATTAATTGGCAATAGTGCGCCAGCTTCATCTCCTTACTTAGTTCTAAAATCAGGAGATAAAAAACTTCAGCTTAAGATAGAAGAAGAAGTTGCGTGGAAAATTGATTCAATAATTTACTATCAGGAAATTGATGAGTCACTAGTTTTTAAGAGAATAGGTAAACTAAATAGCGAAGATATTATCGGTAAAACTGATGGAGACTATTTTATTGTCGACAATTTAGAGAACGGAAAAGAATACTGTTTTAGGGCCGATGTTTATGGCTCTTTTGACGTTGATGGTTTTGTGAAACCAATATTTAACCGTTCTCAAATAGGATGCGGTATCCCTAATGTAAACACCTTACAGTGTCCCCCTATTTTATCATTCGATAAGTCTTGTAGCGATAATACTTTTATACTTCATTGGACTAATCCCAACACAACTTGCGACGAAGAAATAATAGGATACAATCTCTATTACACAGATATAATTAACGAAGAATTTAAACTACTTACTTATATAGATGGCGAAAATAATACTCAATTTGACGTTATCGCCGCTGATACCATTAATATTGGCTGTTTCTACGTTACTGGAATTGATGTTTTAAACAATGAAACTATCCCTAGCAACACAGAGTGCTACGTACCATGTTTAGAATTTATTTTGCCAAATGTATTCACTCCAAATAGTGATGGCATAAACGATTTATATCACCCTAAATGGAACGAGGAGGCATCTAAAATACCAGATTTTGATTTTGACTTAATTGATTTTGATATAGAAATATTTAACCGTTGGGGAAATATGATGTACAAGACCGACGATATAAAAATAAATTGGGATGGAACAAATCATTCAACTGGTCAGGCTTGTGCTTCGGGAGTTTATTATTATGTTTGCACAATAGTAAAAAAGGTTGGGGACGATGCCCCTGAAACCTACACTTTAACTGGGTATATACATTTATTTAAATAAATTTTACAACAATGTTTACAGGTATAATAGAAGAAGTAGCGAAGGTTACTAAATTAGAAAAAGAACGAGAAAACCTTCACATAACAGTAGAATGTAGTTTTGCAAACGAACTTAAAGTCGACCAAAGTTTGGCTCACAACGGAGTTTGTTTAACAGTAGTTGATATCAAAAATAACGAATACACTGTAACAGCTATTCTTGAGACTTTAGAAAAATCTAGTCTTAGAACTCTAGAGGTTGGGACTGAAGTAAACCTCGAAAGAGGAATGCGTTTAGGCGAGAGATTAGATGGACATATTGTACAAGGTCATGTAGATCAAATTGCAGTTTGCACCAAAATTAGAGAAGCTGATGGAAGTTTTTATTTCTCTTTTGAGTACAGCAAAGAGCAAGGAAATCCAACTATAGAAAAAGGATCTGTTACTATTAATGGAACAAGTCTTACTGTTGTTAATTCAGGAGTTAATACTTTTGATGTTGCAATTATACCTTTCACTATGGATCACACAAATTTCGGAACAATGAAAATTGGAGATACAGTGAATCTAGAATTTGATGTTATAGGAAAATATGTTTCTAAGTTGATGGAGCAAAGAGGGTAATCCCAATTAGTAATATTTTTATTAAAGAGCTTACATTTATTTTCGAATATATGTAAGCTCTTTTTTTTGTCTGATTTATTTATATTCAGTATAGCTCTACACTTCTATTTACACTACCTATAACAATCTTTTTTATAACCACAAAGAGTACTAAGTTAAGCACCAAGTTCACTAAGGAAATTAGCTTAGCTACTCTGCAACTTAGCTATATAATTATATTTGTAAAATAAATCACTATTTCCATACTTAAATCATTGTTTATTTAATTAAATATTATTTAATTTGTTTAATTATATTTAACAACTTAAACAATACTTCACTTTGTTATGGACAAAATGGGGAAGCGAATAAAGCTACAAAGAGAGAGCCTTGGTCTTCAGATGAAAGAGCTTTCTAGTAAAATAGGAGTTACTCCTAGTTTAATATCTCAAATAGAAAAGGGGAAAGCCTTCCCATCTATAGTTACATTAAAAAAAGTTGCCGAAGCATTAAATACCACAGTTGGCGAACTTATTGGCGAAAACGAAAATGTAATTACTCATCCACTTGTTAAAACCTCAGAAAGACTTTTAGCTAAGGAAAACGAACACGGAACTAGTTCTTTTCTTTTATCTAATCATATCTCTGGTAAGCAAATGGAGCCTTACGTAATCTGCTTCGATAACAATTCAGATTCAAAAGAAATAATGACAAGCAATTTTCCTGGACAAGAGTTTTGTTACGTGATAAAGGGAAAATTTGATGTTGCCATAAATGGCGATAATTATACTTTAGAAAAAGGAGATAGTTTTTATTTCGACTCAAACAGGAAACATCTTTTTAGAAACATAAGTAGTAGCAAAGCAGAATTACTTTGGGTGATTACACCTTATCACAATTAATATAAATACGCAAAGCATTGCGTCTCCAATAGTAAAGATGCAATGTATTGCGTCACTAACAATAAACTTTACAAAATGATACTCGCAGAACAAACAAAACTAGAACAATTAATGGATCGCCACGATTTGGACGATACTACAAGAGAATTAATCTCAGAAAAAAGTTTATTACCAGAAACTCTTATTAATAAACTTCACTCTCAATACCCACAACATTCTCGCTTAGAAGAGAAGACTAAAAAAATGTTCTCGGGCAAAAATAAATATACCGGAATAAAAGGTTTCAGACAGATTATAGAAATTTTAAGAGAAAACGGAATTGAACTTGGCGACTTGAAAGAGCGCGAGCTGTTTATTGAGGTTTACCGTTTTATGGTAACTAAACATGTTTTAAACACAATAGATTGGGATAATTTAGACACAGATTCTGTTTTTCAACTTACTTTTCCTCAACCAAACATGATTAACGAGAGAGTTAGAAAAGCATACATGGCAGAGTCCAATCCTGAAAAATGCTCTCAAATTGCTACAGATTATATTTTCGAAACAAATCCTCACGATGGTAAACAAACTCTAAACCGTCCATCGTTCCATACCGAAGATGGAGAGTTAGACTCTCTACAAGGAAGCCAGCACAAGTATCCTCATGTATTTTTGCTGTTTGATAAAACTACACAAAGTTGTTTCTCTTTTTGTACTTACTGCTTCCGCCATGCCCAAGTTCGTGGCGATGAGGATATGTTTATACAGGAAGAAATAAAACAAGTTCACGATTATTTAAAAATACACAAAGAAGTTACCGATATTTTAATTACTGGTGGCGATGCAGGTTATATGCCAGCAGATAGAATGCGTTTGTATTTAGAGCCATTGTTAACTGACCCTGAATTATCTCACATTAGGAATGTACGTATTGCATCGCGTGCATTAACATTTGATCCAGGATTAGTGTTAGACGAAAAGTATGATAGCATCCTTAAATTATTCCGTGAACTTACCGATAGTGGAATACAAGTATTGTGGATGGGACATTTCTCATCGCCAAAAGAATTGATGAATATTACAACAATCGCTGCAATTCGTTTACTTCGTTATTACGGTGTAAATGTAAAAAGTCAGAGTCCGATAATGAACCACATTAGTTTGTATAAGACAGAAGACGGTAAGGTTGATATAGATAAATCTGCTCAAAATTGGATTGATTTAGCAAATATTTTATCAATGCAAGGCGTAGGATTTCACTCAATGTATATGGCTAGACCTACTGGAGAACATCACTATTTCACTGTTCCGGTTGCCGAACTTAATAAAGTGTTTAACAAAATATACAGAGCTCTACCATCTGTAAGTCGTCCATCGCGTTACATTACTATGACTTCATCAGCAGGAAAAATATCATTACTTGGAGAAGTTGAAGTAAACGGTAAAAAAGCATTCGCATTGAAATTTAACGAAGCTCGTAACATGGAGTGGCTAGACAAAACTTTCATTGCCGAATACGATGGAGAACAAAACACTCTTGGTAATTTGAAACCATTTGGTTCTGATAAGTTTTTCTTCGATGACGAATTAAAGTCAATTGAAGAAGGATTGGAAAAATAAATTAATTGTTACTGGTTCCTAGTTGCTTGTTTCTAGTTAATCCTAGAGCCAACCAGTAACTAGTAACCCGTAACTAGCAACAAATAATCATGATTAACAAAATTATATCATCAGTTGCCGAAGCAGTTAAAGACATACACGATGGTGCAACCATAATGGTAGGAGGCTTTGGCGAAGCTGGAAGTCCCATTGAGCTAATTCATGCATTGATTGATCAGGGAGCAAAAGACCTTACAGTTATCAGTAATAATACTGGTAGCGGAAATGTTGGTCTTGCTGCATTGATTGAGAATAAGCGTGTAAAAAAAGTGCTTTGTTCATTTCCTCGAACAGCAAATTCTACTGTTTTCCCTGAGCTTTACAATGCAGGAAAAATAGAGCTAGAGCTAGTACCACAAGGAACTTTAGCAGAAAGAATAAGAGCTGGAGGAGCTGGAATTCCAGCATTTTACACACCTGCATCTGTAAACACTCCTTTAGCCGAAGGTAAGGAATCAAGAATTTTTGACGGTATAGAGTATGTTTTGGAACACGGTATAAAAGCTGATTTTTCTTTGATAAAGAGTGCAAAGGCTGACAGGTATGGTAATCTACTTTACCATGCTACAGCTAGAAATTTTGCGCCAATAATGGCTACGGCTGCAAAAACTACAATCGTCCAAACAAAACAAATTGTTGAAGCTGGAGAAATCGATCCCGAAATAGTAGTTACACCAGGGATTTTTGTACAAAGAGTCGTAGAAATTACTAACCCTGCTCACGAATCGGAATTGGTGGCAGACGGAAAAAAGTACCCATGGTAGATACATATAAAAAAGGTTGGAGCCGTGCCGAAATGGCACAAAAAGTAGCTATCGATATTCCCGATGGTTCGTATGTGAATTTAGGAATAGGTATTCCAGAAATAGTTGCTGACTTTGTTCCCGAAGGTAGAGAGTTAATCTACCAAACCGAAAACGGATTACTTGGAATGGGGAAAGTTCCCGAAAAACAATATGAAGACAGAGAGCTGGTTAACGCTGGTAAAAAATGTGTAACTGCAATTGCAGGAGCAAGTTATTTTCATCATGCTGATAGTTTTACCATGATTCGTGGCGGACATATTGATGTTTGTGTGCTTGGAGCTATGCAAGTTTCAAAAAGTGGCGATTTAGCAAACTGGTCAACAGGTGCTCCAAATGCAATTCCTGCAGTTGGCGGAGCAATGGACTTGGTTGCTGGAGTAAAAAGGATTCTTGTAATTACTCAACACATAACTAAAAAAGGATACCCTAAGATTATTGACGAATGTACTTTTCCGCTTACCGGCA
>JADGDT010000017.1 GCA_016744755.1 Ichthyobacteriaceae bacterium
CCTTTCCATAATATCTAAAACCAAATCATCTACAAATGGCCGGTAAGGTTCCATAATATCATCAGCTAGTGGATAAGAATTATATCTATTATGATGATGTATTCCCTGTGTTGGCAACAATCCTGAACCTACAAGGCTACGAGCAATAACCGCTCGTAAAATTGCATACCCGTAATTCAATAAATTATTGGGTTTGTCTTCAAATCTTCCTCGTTTAAACATTTCTACATTATCGCCAAACAGATGTTTCCAATAATATGCGGCTGCTTGTCCTTCGTGATTCTGAACATCTCCCGAAAGTGTTGAATCCGCAAGATGATACATTATATTAGTCCTTATATTAGATTGCTCGTCGAGTAATCTAGCCTGATTTTTTATTTTTGATTGTATAGTCTGTTGCCATAATTGTTTTTTTAATGGCAAACTCGCATTTAACTGAGATGTAAACCTCTCTCCTTGTACGCTATTTCCATCCAAATTAAGAATCATACCTTGTGGCATGTGCTTGTCGTTTGTTGTAATAACAGCAACATTATTAGATAATAAATTAGAAATCAGAGTATGACTTATTGTAATTTGATAATGATCTAGAACAATAAAGCCAATATCTTCTATTGGAACTATTTTTGTTTCAGCATCGTCGTACTCAACAATTAACTGCTTGTTTTTTGTGTGGAGATAAGTTTTGTTTCCAAAGTAAAGGGTTCGTTTTATCATAGGTGAAATTTAGTTTATAGCATCGGTGTCGCTTTGAGCGACGCCGATGCTTGTATCAAAAATCTACATATTCTTCTGCCATTTTCTTATTTATCAGCTTTCCATCTCTAATGCCTGCGTAATCTATCGCTGACGAAAACTCCCAATCTACCTCATTATCCACTAATCTTGCCTTTACAGGGTTTTGATGGATATAATTGAAACATATCTGAAGATATTGATCTTCGGTAAATTGAACATTTACATCATTGGCATTAATGAAGTTTGGAGTTGGTCCATTGAAACAGTTTACACATTCTGCTTTAGTTTTCTCACGAAATAGTTTACCTGTTCTTTTTTGTTGTTTGTTTATTGCACTAGTATATGAGCGTAACATTATTCCTATAGAATCGTTGATTGTTCTTCGTTTGCTAGCGTCGGTGTCGCTTTGAGCGACGCCGACACTTACCTCGTTCACCAACACCATCAAGTGAAAGTGATTTGGCATTAAACACCACGCTAAAATATCGGCATAAGGCAAAATATACTTTCTTATCTTTTTCAGAAAAAACAAATAATTATCCCTATCAAAGAAAATCTTTTGCCTATTGTTTCCTTGATTGTAGATGTGGTATATGTTGTCTTTTTCTATTTGCATGGTTTTGCTTTTGGTTAATCAGTCACGGTGTGTCTCAAAGACACGCCGTGACTAGCAATTATTTTAGTATTCGCCAACTTTTACTATTTGCCCTAAGTGATTTATTCTTACTTTAATTATTCTATTTAATTTATCAGGAGTTTGGATAAAATTATATGAAATGCCAGACAATACCTTCATCTTCTTAAGTAACTCACTATTCACAGCTTGTGTTTCTAAATGATTATTAAAAACATAATTCTTAGTAGAAATCTTCTGCACCCTAAACAAATGCGGACTAATCAAGCTTGTATTTTTAGGATTAAGTAAATCTATTTCTGAAGGTTCAAAATCCTCAGAAGGAAAAATAAAATATTCATTTTGTTTCATCGTGAAGAGGAATTCTAAGCCCTCCTTATTTTTATCAATAATTGGCAACCCTTCGTTTACTCTATGCACAGCTTCATAAAAAGAAACAACCTCTTCTTGTAATTTTCCTTTATTATCTCTATAAATTGCAACGTGATGGTTGTTTCCTGTACTTACAAAATCTACAGCTTGCCTATTGCCCTCATTGTCTAACAATATATTACCGTTATGGTCTTTTTTGTAATGTAGTGCTTCCACATTATTTACACCTGTAATTGTAGCACGCTTAATGCTAATCCCTTTTCCTTTATTTAGCCAAATTGGATTTTCTTCAAGGTTTACAAATGCTTTTTTAGCATCGCCTCCAAACTCATTAAGTCTATCTTGTAGTGCTTTTTTTACTCCAATATCTACAACCTTATCTATCTTTAAATCTGGAGAAATATCTTTTCTTATTGTATAAATGTTTTCTACCGATACTAATTTTACCTTTTCAGGAATAGTAGTGGTTTTAGTTTCATCAATAAAAATAGGATTTTTACTTGGTGAATTTTTTCCAGTAAATGCTTTTTTAGCATCTCCTTTATATTCTTCTAATCTATAAAGTAAAGCCTCTCTATAAATTTTCTTTGCAACCAACTTAATCTTTGCCATATCGAATTTACCTCCAAGCTTTTCTTCTTTAGTAACGTACTTAGATGACTTACCATATATAGTTTCTTTATGCAATTGACCTCTAGGCGTTAACTCTGTTTTAGTAAAAAACTTATCTCTGCCTTTTATCTTAATTTTATTTTTATTTCTTGTAACTACCTTATTTTTTGCTTTAAAAGAAATCAAGATACCCTCAAGATGTCTTTTAGATTCTCGTCGAAACTCGCCTATAGGCATTGGAGAAGTAAAAACTAATTTGCCTTTTTTATTTCTATGCAAATTATTTTGCTCTATCCCGTATATTGCTCCGCTCTTGTCTTTTCTGGCATGTAGATTGTTCAAATACTGTATGTAAGCTGGTTTTGTAAACGCAACAGTTAATGCATCCATTGCATGATGTCTATGATCGTTTCGTTTAGTCCAATCTTTTATTCTTTTTTCCTCCTGACCGTTCTTACCTTCTATAATTTCAACCAAACCTAACTTTTCATATTTAGGCATATTTAGGTCTTTCATTGTATTTATCAACTGCCAATCGTTCCTTAATCTATCAGTAATACTGCCTGATGTAGCACTAACTGTTCTAACAATTTCTTGCAACATTTGGGTTGCTTTCTTTGCTATATACTGACTATTTCGTAAATCTCTTTCTATAAACCCTTCTGAAAGTTCAGATGCTTTTTTCAATAATTTGCTATACTTTGCCTTAGAGAAACCACCATCTTTATACATTGTCTCAACCCTCGATAAATATTGATTAAATTTATTTTTATCCAAGAAAATATTTAAAAAATCATACGCTGTTTCATTACTTTTTTTCAAATTAACTTCTCTTACTGATAGGGTTTTATTTGAGAAACTATCATCGAAGACCAAAGCTTTAGGTACAATATGTTCTATATCAAATTCTTTAGAAAATATTTTTTCTCTTGGAATATATGTATTGGTGTAAATTGTCTTATATCCATTACTTTCTAATTCTTCCCAAAGCTTAAACCTAATAATATCATTTCGGGTAACTTTTGTAATCCCAAATTCAGTCTGTAAAACTTTTCTAATCTTTTCATGTTTTGCAGTTGCTTTGTTAATATTGGATGTCATTTCGGCTCGTTCCTTAGCACTTTTCTTTAACTCTCTTGCTAACTCAACTCTAATTTCATCAGGTTTACCTAAATTTTCATCTTTAATTATTGCATTTATGACATTAACTAGCTGGTTTAATATTTTTTCAACAACAGGATTACGAAGTGAGTTTTTGGGTAGAAGTTCTAAAACATCTTTTAACTCTCTTTTTTCTTGCTCTTCTTTTGTTAGTGAAGAAGAGTGATTATAGCCTGCATAATTACAAGCTTTATCGTAAGCACTACCTTCTTTCAGAAAAGGTAATATTTTACGAATTGCTCTACTCGACAACCCTCCATAATCAGCTTGTAACTTACAATTAGTTATCAACTTCGCATATTCTTCTCTGAATCCAAATTTTTCAGTTATTGCATTTATTAGTTTTTCTTCTCCTGTTCTACTATTATCTCCTTCAAAAGAATACAACAAATGCCAAAGTTGTAACATAGGTTGTTTGTCAAATTCATTCCCCGACACTTCGTCATTAAAAAGAATAATCTCCTGCTCAATACCTAGTTCACTAAATTTAGAAATTATTACGTCATTAATATCTACAGCTTTTAATTTCTTGAAATCATACTCCTTCCCTTCCCTCTTTAATATCTCTTGATAAACTTTATAAAGTTCAGCATTAAATCTATTACCTTCTAATCCTTCTTTATAATTTAGTTTAAACTCTTTTGGTTTTTCAACTAAAATTTTCAACACATCACTTTTACTTAATTTTTCTCGGATGTTTAGTTCCTCAAAAAGTAGGTTTTTAGCCTCTTGCGAAATTTGTTCTCCTTTATACTTTTCTTTAGTACTAATATTTTGAATTTCTATATTATTTATTAGTTGCCATATCTTGAACTCTTGGAAAAGAGGAGCAGATTTAGGAATAGCCTTATGCTGTTTTTCGAACTCACATTCACTTATTAAATGCTTTTGTGATTTTAATCTACGTTGGTAAAAGATTATAACATCTCTAACCTCTTTTTTTAATTCTTCTGTTAACTCAAAGTGAAACTCCTTTTGCTTTTCCCAAATTGCCTCAAATTCATCTAGATAATCTTGGCGATAAAAAACTTGATTTTTTAGTTTTGTGTGTGAATTAACTTCTAATTGTTTGTAAAGATATTCACCTACAGTTTGCTTATTAAAGTAGAGTTCCTTACTTCTATCACTTATCGCTCCTAGATATCCACTTGATGAATTAATATTATTATTTATTTCTTGAATTACAATTGCTAATTCTTCTAAGTTAAGTTCTTCGGATAAAGCTTTTGTCCTCCATAGATAATTTTCCTTCTTTTGTTCTACTCCTTTTGTTTCTCTCTTCACTCCTATTATACTAAATGGGTCTTTTAGAATTGCCCAAGTTTGTGTTTTATTTTTACTACGTATTTCTTCTTTTAGTATGTCAGTTAAAACCCCTACATTAAATTGCTTCTGAAAACTCCAAATTTTATCTAATTCATTTTGTAAATCCGATCTATAAAAATCTGGAATATGCTTCTTCCCATTAGCGAATAAATTATATACATACTCTCCTGGAGTTAAATCATTATCGTAAATTAATTTTGCAACTTCCATTCCATCAATTGCAGTTCCTTCATCATCAGACTTAGCTTTCCTACTACTTTTATATCCTCTCTTTTTATTTATCATCAAGAGAGTTTTAGCTAAATCATCTTTAGCTATTTTTTCTCGAGGGGCTTTTGCTCGTTGTTCATAAGTATCAAAAGTTGTTAACTTTCCTTCTTCGCTTAAAATAGTATTATCTGAAATAATATTATTCTTCTTTAGAATATTTATCAATGCATCTCTCCTCAATTGATATCTATCTAAACTTCTTCTTGCACCACGTTTTAATGTTCTATCAGCATTAATAGAGACTGCTTTCCCTTTCTGAAAATCTGTCTCTTCATCCGTACTAAGAGGAATAACTCTAACCCCAATTTTTATTATTGATGATTTTTCTTCTTTATTTTCTGCTTCGTTAACTAATGCCCAACCTATGGAAGTTGTCCCTAAATCAAGTCCTAAAATCTTTTTCATAGTTTTATTTGTGTTACTTATATTTTTCAGTTAATATTGTTCTACAATTTTGAAGCAATTCACAATAAGGATTATTCCGTTGTGAAAACATTCAAGGCGGGAATTTTTTCTCGCCTTTTCTTTTTTACCTATTTTTGTATTACAATTGAGTAGCTAGACATGTCTAACGTAGAGTTAAATATACACAAAAACTAACTGCAAGGTTATTAAGCTCTTGAACTATTATTCTTACATCAATAAACTCTCAACTATGAAAAATCACATATCAGAAAACCAACCAAATAACACTCTGCACGGAGTGAAACTTGCCGATATGATGAAATTACTGATGAATGAATACAGTTGGGAGCAACTTGCTACTTTTATAGATGTGAAATGTTTTAAGTCTAATCCTACTTACAAATCGTGTTTGAAGTTTTTTAGGAAAACTCCTTGGGCAAGAGCAAAAGTTGAGAAATTATATCTTGAAACTATTAGATAGGAACAACGTTTAAATATTATTTAAGAGAGTAGATTTTCTACTTAATTGCCCCATTTGCATGAAGGATAGAGGCGACATCCTTTTTGATTTTTCATCAAAAAGATAAAGCCGAAAGCCTGACCTGTAGAGATAACGGAAGGACATGCCCAAATTAGAAGCATAAAAAAACCACCTCAAATTAATGAGATGGTTATAAGTTTAGCTACCGCCTCATATTAATGAGATAGTGGCTTTATTTTTATATCTACTAGTTAAACTTTGTAGATGAAAAAGCTCTTAATCCAGGGAAGTAAGCAGTTTCTGCTAATTCTTCTTCTATACGGATTAATTGATTGTATTTAGCCATACGATCAGAACGAGAAGCCGAACCTGTTTTAATCTGTCCACAGTTAAGTGCTACAGCTAAATCAGCAATTGTGTTGTCTTCTGTCTCTCCAGAACGGTGACTCATTACTGATGTATATCCTGCACGGTGAGCCATCTCAACAGCAGCAATAGTTTCAGATAAAGTACCAATTTGGTTAACTTTTATAAGGATAGAGTTAGCAGTATCTTTTTTGATACCTTCTTCTAACAATGCAACGTTAGTTACGAATAAATCGTCACCAACAATCTGAGTTTTGTGTCCAGAAAGTTCAGTATGCATTTTCCAACCATCCCAATCTTTCTCATCCATACCGTCTTCGATAGAAATGATAGGATATTTATCTACTAATTCGTCAAGGAATTCAGCTTGCTCTTTTGAAGTACGCTTAACACCTTTTTCTCCTTCAAATAAAGTATAGTCATAAATACCATCTTTAAAGAATTCAGAAGCTGCTGCATCCATAGCAATCATAACTTCTGTTCCTGGCTTATATCCAGCCATTTCAACAGCTTTTAAAATGCTTTCAATAGCATCTTCAGTACCATCAAGAGTTGGAGCAAAACCACCTTCGTCACCTACTGCAGTACTAAGACCACGATCGTGAAGAAGTTTTTTAAGGTTATGGAAAATTTCAGTTCCCATACGTATAGCTGTAGAGAAATCAGGAGCACCAACTGGCATAATCATAAACTCTTGGAATGCGATAGGAGCATCAGAGTGAGATCCACCGTTGATAATATTCATCATTGGTACAGGAAGTGTATTAGCACTTACTCCACCAACGTAACGATAAAGAGGCAAACCTGCTTCTTCTGCTGCTGCTTTAGCTACTGCCAAAGAAACACCTAAGATTGCATTCGCTCCTAATTTTGCTTTGTTGTGAGTTCCGTCTAGCTCTATCATGACTTTGTCAATCAGGTTTTGCTCAGATACTTCGAAACCAACTAATTCCTCAGCGATAATTTCATTAACATTCTTTACAGCAGTTAATACACCTTTTCCCATGTATAAATCACCACCATCACGAAGTTCAACAGCTTCAGACTCTCCTGTTGATGCACCAGATGGTACAGCTGCACGTCCGAAAGCACCTAATTCAGTTTCTACATCTACTTCGATTGTAGGGTTTCCTCTTGAGTCAAGGATTTGTCTAGCATGAATACTTGAAATAACACTCATTTTTCTAATTTTTATGTTTACGTATATTTTCCACAAATTGGTCGAACAGGTAGGTTGAATCATGTGGCCCCGGAGCTGCCTCTGGGTGATATTGAACTGAGAAACAGTTCTTATCTTTGATTCTAATTCCTGCGACAGTGTTGTCATTTAAATGCAAATGGGTGATTTCGATATTTTCATTTTTATCGATGTCTTCACGGCTAACAACAAAACCATGATTTTGAGAAGTTATTTCTCCTTTTCCAGTAGATAAATTCTTTACTGGATGGTTAATACCTCTATGCCCATTATGCATTTTATAAGTACTTACACCATTGGCCAAAGATATAATCTGATGTCCTAAGCAAATACCAAATAATGGCAAATCTTTATCAAGAATAGCAGTTGCTAATTCTTGACTTTTAACTAATGGTTCTGGATCTCCAGGTCCATTAGAAAGGAAGTACCCATCGGGATTCCATTCTGCCATTTCTTCTAAAGTTGTATTATAAGGGAATACCTTTAAATAACAATCTCTATATGCTAAATTTCTTAAAATATTTCTTTTTACGCCTAAATCTAAAACTGCAACTTTTATTGTAGAATTTTTATCTCCAAAGAAATAAGGTTCAGTAGTAGAAACTTTTGATGCTAAATCAAGACCTTCCATACTTGGTATAGAATCTATCTTAGCTTTAAGTTTGGTTAAATCTTCGCAATCGGTAGAAATAACGGCATTCATTGCTCCTTTTGAACGAATATGACGTACTAATGCACGAGTATCAACATCAGAAATAGCAACCTTATTTTCATCATGAAAATAGGAAGTTATAGATCCATCGGCATCTACTCTAGAATAATCATCGCTGAAATTCTTACAAATCAAACCTGCTATTTTCATTCCATCAGATTCTACATCATCTTTATTGACTCCGTAGTTTCCAATGTGAGCATTTGTAGCTACCATAAGCTGTCCGAAATATGATGGGTCAGTAAATATTTCCTGATATCCCGTCATCCCAGTATTGAAACATATCTCACCTGTAGCTGTACCGTCAACGCCTATAGACTTACCGAAGAAAATTGTTCCATCTTCTAAAAGTAAAATTGCTTTTTTCCTTTCCTTTAGCTTCATGATAATTCTTTGAAATAAATTCTTTTTAATCTAAAAGTTATTTGAAGATATATGTACAAATACATATATACTAATAACTTATATACTAATTCAGTAACTAGCATTTCAGTTACTGAATATTTTTGCAAATATAGTTACAAAAAAAAGGATAACCTTGAATTAAGGGTATCCTTTTTTAAATATTATGTTACTAGAAAATACTAGTCTTCATCATTGCTTTCAACTTCTGTAGTTGGCTCATCTGTAGATGTAGCTTTCTTACGGCCACGTCTAGTAGATTTTGCTTTCTTATCGGCTTTAGCTCCTTTAGGGTTGTAGATCTCGTTGAAATCAACAAGTTCTATCATCACCATCTCGGCGTTGTCTCCTTGGCGATTACCTAGTTTAATTATACGAGTATAACCTCCTGGTCTATCACCAACTTTTGGAGCAACTTCGCGGAAAAGCTCAGTTACAGCATATTTATTTTTCAAATAAGAAAATACAATACGACGAGAGTGTGTAGTATCTTCTTTTGATTTTGTTACTAAAGGCTCAACATACTTTCTAAGCTCTTTAGCTTTAGCAGCTGTAGTAGTAATACGTTTGTGCTCAATAAGAGAACAAGCCATATTAGACAACATCGCCTTTCTGTGGGATGAAGTCCTGCCTAAATGATTAAATTTCTTTCCGTGTCTCATTTATCAAATGATATTTGCCGATTAATCGACAGTTTACGACTATTCTTTTTCTAACTTATACTTAGCTAAATCCATACCGAAGTTTAGACCTTTAACATTAACAAGCTCTTCAAGCTCAGTTAAAGACTTCTTACCGAAGTTTCTAAATTTCATTAAATCAGATTTATTATAAGCAACTAATTCTCCTAAAGTATCAACTTCGGCAGCTTTCAAACAATTTAATGCTCTAACTGAAAGATCCATGTCAATCAACTTCGTTTTAAGAAGTTGACGCATATGTAATGACTCTTCATCATAATTTTCAGTTTTTGCAATTTCTTCAGCTTCCAATGTAATTCTTTCGTCAGAGAACAACATAAAGTGGTGAATCAAAATCTTAGCTGCTTCTGTTAAAGCATCTTTAGGAAGTATAGATCCATCAGTCTTAATGTCTAAAACTAATTTTTCGTAATCAGTTTTTTGCTCTACACGGAAGTTCTCAATAGAGTACTTCACGTTACGAATAGGAGTGAATACAGAATCAACAAATATAGTTCCTATAGCTGCAGAAGAACGTTTGTTCTCTTCAGCAGGTACATATCCGCGACCTTTTTCGATAGTGATTTCCATATCGAATTTCACTGACTTATCCATATTACAGATTACATGCTCTGGATTTAGAACTTGGAATCCTGAAATAAATCTTTGGAAATCTCCAGCAACCATCTTATCCTGACCAGAAATTGAGATAGAAACATTTTCAGAATCTACATCTTCTATCTGTTGTTTAAAACGGATTTGTTTAAGGTTTAGAATGATTTCTGTTACATCTTCTACTACACCTTTAATTGTAGAGAATTCGTGATCTACTCCTTCTATTTTTACAGAAGCAATAGCATATCCTTCCAGAGAAGAAAGAAGAACTCTTCTTAATGCATTACCTACTGTTAGACCGAAACCAGGTTCTAAAGGACGGAATTCAAACTGTCCTTCAAATTCACTTGATTCGTTCAAAATCACCTTGTCAGGCTTTTGGAAATTCAAAATTGCCATAAGTATAAATTAATTTAGTCTGAAAGTTACAATTACTTAGAATACAATTCTACGATTAAGTGTTCTGAGATATTCTCAGGAATTTGAGTTCTTTCTGGTACAGAAACGTATCTACCTGATTTTGTTTCAGAATTAAAAGTCATCCACTCGTAAGAATCTTGTCTGTTTGCAATAGAAGCATCAACTACTTCTAAAGATTTAGACTTTTCTCTAACTGCAACTTCATCACCAGCTTTAAGACTGAAAGATGGTATATTAACTAGCTCCCCATTCACAGTAATGTGACGGTGAGAAACTAATTGACGTGCTGCACTACGACTTGGAGCAATACCTAAACGGTAAACTACATTATCTAAACGAGACTCACAAAGTTGAAGTAAAACCTCTCCGGTAATACCTTTACTTGCAGATGCCTTTTTAAATAAGTTAGAGAATTGACGCTCTAAAATACCGTAAGTATATTTTGCTTTTTGTTTTTCAGCAAGCTGAATAGCATATTCAGATTTCTTTCCACGACGTCTTGTGTTACCATGTTGTCCTGGAGGATAGTTTCTTTTTTCGAAAGACTTATCGTCACCGAAAATTGCTTCTCCGAATTTACGGGCAATTTTCGTCTTTGGACCTCTATATCTAGCCATTTCTTTTTCTTTTAAAAATTCCTAAAAATTATACTCTTCTACGTTTTGGAGGACGACAACCGTTATGAGGTAATGGAGTAACATCAACGATCTCCATAACTTCAACACCATTGTTGTGTAATGTACGGATAGCAGACTCACGTCCGTTACCTGGTCCCTTAACGTAAACTTTTACTTTTCTCAAACCTGCTTCATGTGCAACTTTTGCACAATCTTCAGCTGCAGTTTGAGCTGCATAAGGAGTATTCTTCTTAGAACCTCTAAAACCCATCTTACCAGCAGACGACCAAGAAATAACTTGACCATTCTTGTTAGTTAAAGAAATAATGATATTGTTGAATGAAGAACTGATATGTGCTTCACCAACAGCCTCAACTTTAACTTTACGTTTCTTAACGCTTTTACTAGACTTCGCCATAGCTAATATTATTTAGTTGCTTTCTTTTTGTTAGCAACAGTTTTTCTCTTACCTTTTCGAGTTCTAGAATTATTCTTAGTGTGCTGCCCTCTCAACGGAAGTCCGTTTCTGTGACGAATACCTCTATAACATCCGATATCCATCAGACGTTTGATATTCAATTGCACCTCAGATCTTAATTCTCCTTCGACTTTAAATTCTGTCTGGATCAATGTACGAATCTTTGACAATTCGTCATCTGACCATTCCTGAACTTTAGTATCTTCGCTGATTTCAGCAGCTGCTAAGATACTTTTCGCGTTACTTAAACCTATCCCGTAGATATAAGTAAGACCTATTACACCTCGTTTATGTTTAGGTAAATCTACCCCTGCAATACGTGCCATAGACTATTTGTTTCTAAATTAAATTATCCTTGACGTTGTTTAAAACGAGGATTCTTTTTGTTAATAACATACAAACGTCCTTTTCTGCGAACT
Source organism: Ichthyobacteriaceae bacterium (assembly GCA_016744755.1). Lineage (GTDB taxonomy): Bacteria > Bacteroidota > Bacteroidia > Flavobacteriales > JADGDT01 > JADGDT01. The sequence goes on from JADGDT010000017.1 coordinate 11,907, forward strand.
ATTTTACATTCAGGACTTCTCTTTTTTACTGACGCTCTAACTTTCATCTTTTTATTCTAAAATATTCTTTTAGTATCTATAAGTTATTCTCGCTTTAGACAAATCATAAGGAGACATCTCTAACTTCACTTTATCACCTGGAAGTAATTTAATATAATGCATACGCATTTTTCCAGATATATGAGCAGTCACAACGTGACCGTTCTGAAGTTCTACACGAAACATTGCATTTGACAATGCTTCTATAATTGTACCATCTTGCTCTATTGCTGCTTGTTTAGCCATATCTAATATAATTTAAGCAATTTCAGCTTTACCTCTAAGCTTACCACTCTTCATTAATCCATCGTAATGACGGTTCAATAAATGAGAGTTTACTTGTTGAAGCGTATCTAAAACTACTCCTACCATAATTAATAATGACGTTCCACCAAAGAACAAAGCGAACGATTGGTTAACTCCTACTACATAAGCTAATGCAGGTAATACAGCAATTAAAGCTAAAAACAAAGATCCTGGAAAAGTGATACGAGACATAATTGTATCGAGGAACTCTGCTGTATCTTTACCAGGCTTAATACCTGGAACAAAACCACCGTTTCTCTTGATGTCATCAGCCATTTGATTAGTCGGAACAGTGATTGCTGTATAAAAATAAGTAAACAGTACGATTAATAAACCGAATACAAGGTTGTACCATAATCCATGAATATCAGAAAAGATTGCAACCATTCCCTGCATTGAATCACTTTGTACTAGACCAAATAAGCTTACCGGAATAAACATTATAGCCTGTGCAAAGATTATAGGCATAACCCCAGCCGCGTTTACTTTTAAAGGAATGTATTGTCTTGCACCAACAGCACCCCCCATATTATATTGTGATGAACCTGCTACCGATCTTCTAGCATATTGAACCGGTATTCTTCTAGTTCCCTGTACTAATAATATGGATACCAAAATTACTAACATCCAAGCAATAGCCTCAATAAGAAGGATTACTAATCCGCCTCCTGCAGCTTCAACCTTTGCAACAAATTCCTGAGCAATAGATTGTGGAAAACGAGCCATAATACCAACCATAATTATTAGTGATATACCGTTCCCAATTCCCTTATCTGTAATTCTTTCACCTAACCACATTGTAAACACGGTTCCAGCTACTAAAATTATAATTCCTGAGAACCAAAACAATGCGTCATTCAACAAAAATGCTTGTGGCGGAAGTTGTGCTTTCAAGTTAGTTATATAACCTGGTGCTTGTACTAAAGTAATTCCGATGGTCAACCATCTAGTAATTTGGTTGATTTTCTTTGTCCCACTTTCTCCTTCTTTTTGAAGTTTAGCTAAATAAGGAACAGCCATTCCCATTAACTGTACAACAATAGATGCAGATATGTAAGGCATAATACCTAGGGCTAGAATAGATGCATTTGCAAATGCTCCGCCTGTAAAGGCATTAAGTAATCCTAATAAACCATCAGCAGTTTGATCGTGAAGAGCAGTAAGCTCATTAGGATCAATTCCTGGTAATGGAATAAAAGAACCAAAGCGATACACCATAAGGAATCCTAATGTAATTAGGATCCTTTGGCGTAATTCTTCAATCTTCCAGATATTTTTCAGAGTTTCAATCAAGTTCTTCATTTATCTTGGCTTATAGAGTAGTTACTGCTCCACCTAAAGCTTCAATAGCTTCTTTAGCTGTAGCTGTAAATTTATGAACAGTTATATTTAGTTTCGATTTTAATTCACCACGACCTAGTATTTTTACCATATCGTTTTTACCAATAACACCTGCATTAATTAAAATATCAACTGTTACTGTATCAGTGATTTTCTTATTATCAACTAAAGTTTGTAAAGTATCAAGGTTGATTCCTTGGTATTCTTTACGGTTGATATTTTTGAAACCAAATTTAGGAACTCTTCTCTGAAGTGGCATTTGACCACCTTCAAATCCAATCTTACGTGAGTAACCTGAACGAGATTTAGCTCCCTTATGACCTCTTGTAGAGGTTCCACCATATCCTGAACCTTGTCCGCGACCAATACGCTTTCTAGATTTCACAGAACCTTCGGCAGGTTTTAAGCTATTTAAATTCATAATTATTAAATTTCCTCTACCGAGATTAAATGTTCAACTGTTTTTATCATTCCCATGATAGATGGTGTGCCTTCATGCTCAACTACTTGACCAATTCTTCGCAAACCTAAAGCCTCTAGGGTTTTCTTTTGATTACCCGGACGACGTATTTTACTACGTACTTGTGTGATTTTTACTTTTGCCATAATAATCAGAATTAACCTTTAAATACTTTAGACAAAGATATACCTCTTTGTTTAGCTACCGTATGAGCACTTCTTAAATTTAACAAAGCATCCATTGTTCCTTTCACAACATTGTGAGGGTTATTAGATCCTTTATTTTTAGAAAGTACATCTTTTACACCTACAGTCTCAAGTACTGCACGTACAGCTCCACCAGCAATAACTCCGGTACCATGTGATGCAGGACGTATGAAAACGTATGCTCCACCATATTTACCATATTGCTCATGAGGTAAAGTTCCATCAAGGATAGGAATACGAACTAAATTTTTCTTAGCCTCTTCCACACCTTTAGAAATTGCTTCAGCAACTTCTTTAGATTTACCTAAACCGTATCCAACAACTCCGTTTTCGTCTCCTACAAGTACAATTGCAGAGAAACCAAAGTTTCTACCACCTTTTGTTACTTTAGTAACACGTTGAATACTAACCAAACGATCTTTTAAATCTAAACCACTTGGCTTTACTCTTTCTACGTTTTTATATTCTTCAAACATAATTTCTTAGAATTTAAGACCGCCTTCTCTGGCGCCTTCCGCCAATGATTTAACTCTTCCGTGATATAAATAACCTCCTCTATCGAAAACTACTGCATCATAACCAGCTGCAAGAGCCTTTTCTGCAATAGATTTTCCAACTAAGTTGGCTTGCTCAATTTTAGAACCTTTAACTTCCCCTAACATTTTAGTTGAAGTAGCTACTAAAGTAACACCTTTTACATCATCTACCAACTGTGCGTAGATCTCTTTGTTACTTCTGAAAACTGACAAGCGAGGACGAGATACTGTACCCGAAATCTTGTTACGTACTCTATATCTTAGAGTCTGTCTTCTATTTTCTTTTGTGATTGCCATAACTAAACTAAATTATGCAGTTTTACCAGCTTTTCTTCTAATTTCTTCTCCAACAAATCTAACTCCTTTACCTTTATATGGCTCAGGTCTACGGAAACCTCTAATCTTTGCTGCAACAGCACCTAAAAGTTGTTTATCAATAGATGATAATTTGATTATTGGATTTTTTCCTTTTGCTGTATCAGCTTCTACTTTAACTTCGGCAGGAAGTTGAAGTACAATATTATGAGAAAAACCTAAAGATAAATCTAACTTTTGACCTTGAGATATAGCTCTATAACCAACACCTACAAGTTCTAAAGAAGTAGTATACCCTTCAGTAACACCTTGAACCATATTTGATACAAGTGCTCTATAAAGGCCATGCTTAGATCTTAAGTCTTTTTTATCAGAAAAACGTTCAAAAGTAACTTGATCTCCATCGATTTTAATCTCGATATCAGAATACTCTTGACTTAATTCTCCTAACTTCCCTTTTACTGTAACAACGCCGTCTTTTAAATCAACTGTTACTCCTGCTGGAATAACTACTGGATTTTTTCCTATTCTAGACATTTCTTTCGAATCTTAATATTAATAAACGAAACACAATACCTCTCCTCCGATGTTGTTTTGACGAGCTTTCTTGTTCGTCATAACTCCTTGTGAAGTAGAAACAATTGCAATACCAAGACCATTCATTACTCTAGGCATATCTTTTGCACTTGAGTAATTTCTAAGTCCAGGAGTAGAAATTCTCTCTAACTTCTTAATCGCAGAAATTTTGGTAAGTTTATCGTATTTTAACGCAATTTTGATTGACGCTTGTGGCGTTCCTTCATCATCAAATTTGTAGTTTAAGATATAACCTTGGTCCATAAGGATTTTAGTCATTTCTTTCTTCATATTTGAAGCTGGAATCTCCACAACGCGATGTCCTGCCATAATGGCATTACGTACGCGTGTCAAATAATCTGCTATTGGATCTGTAACCATCTTTGCTTAATTTTCTTTTTTACCAACTTGCTTTCTTTACACCTGGGATCAACCCTTCGTTAGCCATTTCACGGAATGTAACACGTGAAAGACCAAACTGACGCATATATCCTTTTGGACGACCAGTTAATTTACAACGATTGTGCAAACGTACTGGAGATGCATTTCTAGGAAGTTTTTGTAACCCTTCGTAATCTCCTGCTTTAATTAAAGCAGCTCTTTTCTCAGCGTAGGTATCAACAGTTTTCTGTCTTTTAACCTCACGCGCTTTCATTGATTCTTTAGCCATCTTATTTCTTTTTGAATGGAAATCCGAATCCTGTTAATAATGCTTTCGCTTCTTTATCAGTATTCGCAGAAGTTACAAATGTAATATCCATTCCTGTAATTCTATTGATTTTATCAATATTTATCTCAGGGTAGATAATTTGTTCTGTGATTCCAAGGTTATAATTACCTCTACCGTCAAAAGCATCAGCCTTAACCCCTTTAAAATCACGAATACGTGGAAGAGCTGTCGCAGTTAAGCGATCTAAAAACTCATACATGTTATCATTACGTAGGGTAACTCTTGCCCCAATCGGCATACCTTTACGTAATTTGAAAGATGCAACATCTTTCTTTGATATAGTAGAAACTGCTTTCTGACCAGAAATTCTAGTCATTTCTTCTACTGCGTGATCTACAAGTTTCTTGTCTGCAACTGCTGCACCAACACCTTGAGAAAGTACTATCTTCTCTAATCTTGGAACCTGCATAACAGACTTGTAACTGAATTCTTTCATCAGAGCGTCAACAATCTTATTCTTGTACTGCTCTTTTAATCTTGGTGAATAAGTCATATTACTTAATTACTTCGCCTGATTTTTTTGAAAATCTTACTTTCTTACCATCCTCAATTCTCATTCCTACTCTTGTAGCTTCTCCTGAAGTAGGATCTAGCAATGCAAGATTTGAAATTTGAATTTTAGCTTCTTTTTTAACTATCCCACCTTGTGGATTCTGAGCACTAGGCTTTTCGTGTTTGGTGATCATATTCACACCTTCCACTAAAGCTTTGTTAGTATCACGAAAAACCTCTAAGACTTTTCCTTCGATACCTTTTGATTCACCAGCGACAACTTTTACAGTGTCTCCTTTTCTAATCTTTAATTTTCCCATCTTTCAATAGTAATTAAAGCACCTCAGGTGCTAGTGAAACAATTTTCATGAATTGCTTGTCACGTAGCTCACGAGCTACAGGACCGAATACACGAGTTCCTCTCATCTCCCCCTGTGCATTTAACAACACAACAGCGTTTTCATCAAAACGAATGTAAGATCCATCAGGACGTCTTACTTCTTTTTTTGTGCGAACTACGACTCCAGTTGATACAGCACCTTTCTTTATAGATGAAGTTGGGGTAGCAGCTTTTACTGTTACAACTACTTTATCACCTACAGAAGCGTATCTTCTTTTCGTACCTCCTAATACTCGAATTACAAGGACTTCCTTTGCTCCGGTATTATCTGCGACTTTTAATCTAGACTCTTGTTGAACCATAATTATTTAGCTCTTTCTAAAATTTCAACTAATCTCCAACGTTTAGACTTGCTCAATGGACGTGTCTCCATTATACGAACAGTATCACCTTCGTTACAGTTGTTTTCCTCGTCGTGTGCAGTAAATTTTTTCGTTTTTAAAACGAATTTACCGTACATAGGGTGCTTTACCTTTTTCTCAACAGCGACAACGATAGATTTTTCCATCTTGTTACTAGTAACAACACCTATTCTTTCTTTTCTTAAATTTCTCTTTTCCATCTTCAGCAGATTACATCCTGATTATTGAAGTTCTCTTTTTGTAAGCTCAGTAGCCACACGCGCAACATCGCGACGTAGGTTACGTAATTGCATCGGATTTTCCAATGGAGACACTGTATGATTAATTTTCATTTTAGTGTACTCAGCTTTTACCTCTCCAAATTTCTCTTGTAACTCAGCTGTAGATAGTTCTCTGATTTCTGATTGTTTCATCTGTCTTTGAATTAAGCTTCTACAAAATCTCTTGCTACAACAAACTTAGTAGTAACAGGTAATTTTTGTGCCGCAAGACGCAATGCCTCTTTAGCAACATTCATTGGTACTCCTCCTACTTCGAAAATTATACGTCCTGGTTTAACAACAGCGACGAATAATTCAGGATTACCTTTTCCTTTACCCATACGTACCTCTAGAGGTTTCTTAGTAAGGGGCTTGTCAGGGAATACTTTAATCCATAATTGCCCTTCCCTTTTCATATGACGAGTGGCAGCGATACGAGCTGCTTCGATTTGTCTCGCAGTCATCCAGGCAGTCTGTAAGGATTTAATTCCAAACGTTCCGTTAGAAAGTACACTACCCCTCTGGGCTAGTCCTTTCATACGGCCTTTCTGCATCTTGCGAAACTTTGTTCTTTTTGGCTGTAACATGTTTAAATACTTTTATCTAGGAAATTACTTTCTTTTTGGACCTCTATTACGTCCAGAGAACTTACCACCTTTATTACCACCTTTAGAATTTTGCTTTTTGCTCATTCCTGCTAGTGGAGATAAATCGCGTTTACCGTATAATTCTCCTTTCATGATCCAAACTTTTACACCAAGACGACCATAAGTAGTGTGAGCTTCTTTCAATGAGTAATCTATATCTGCTCTAAAAGTAGATAATGGAATACGCCCATCTTTATAACCCTCGCTACGTGCCATTTCAGCTCCGTTCAAACGACCTGATACTTGAACTTTGATACCTTCAGCTCCCATTCTCATAGTAGCTGCTATTGCCATTTTAATTGCACGACGGTAAGAAACCCTACCTTCAATTTGACGAGCAATACTAGAAGCGACTAAATTTGCATCAAGCTCTGGACGTTTGATCTCGTAAATATTGATCTGAACTTCCTTGCCAGTTATTTTCTTTAACTCTTCTTTTAACTTATCTACTTCCTGACCTCCTTTACCTATAATGATACCTGGACGAGCAGTAGTGATAGTAAGTGTAACTAATTTAAGAGTACGTTCTATAATAACACGAGATACACTTGCTTTAGCTAAACGTGCAAATACATATTTACGTATTTTGCTATCCTCAGCGATTTTATCTCCGTAGTTATTTCCACCGTACCAATTAGAATCCCATCCTCTGATGATTCCTAAGCGATTACCGATTGGATTTGTTTTTTGTCCCATACTATAAATTAATTACTTTCAGTATTTTGGTTACTCCCGACTATCAAAGTTACGTGATTAGAACGTTTTCTGATACGGTGTGCACGCCCTTGTGGCGCTGGACGTAGTCTTTTCAACATACGTGCACTATCAACAAAAATTTCTTTCACGAACAACTGACTATCTTCTATACTTGCGTCTTCGTTTTTAGCCTGCCAGTTTGCAATTGCAGACAAAAGAAGTTTCTCAAGTCTCCCTGAAGCCTCTTTTGTATTAAATTTAAGGATTTGAAGTGCCTTGTCTACTTCAACTCCACGAACTAAATCAGCTACCAATCTCATCTTACGAGGAGAAGTTGGTACATTATTTAATTTCGCAAATGCAACTGATTTTTTCTCAGCTTTTATCGCCTCAGCTCTTTGTTTTTTACGAACTCCCATGATAATCCTTTATTATCGTTTAGCTTTATTCTTTGCTCCACCGTGACCTCTATAAGTACGTGTTGGTGCAAATTCGCCTAATTTATGACCTACCATGTTCTCTGTAACGTACACTGGAATAAATTGCTTTCCATTGTGTACAGCAATTGTTTGCCCTACAAAATCAGGAGTTATCATTGAAGCGCGAGACCAAGTCTTAATTACGCTTTTATTTCCTGATTCAACGTTAGCTTGTACTTTTTTGTCAAGCTTAAAGTGAACAAATGGTCCTTTTTTTAATGAACGAGCCATAATCTATTATTTCTTTCTTCTTTCAATAATATACTTATTACTAGCCTTCTTCTTAGATCTAGTCTTAAATCCTTTAGCAGGTATACCGTTTCTAGAACGTGGATGACCACCTGAAGCACGACCTTCACCACCACCCATTGGGTGATCGACAGGGTTCATTGCTACTGGTCTAGTTCTAGGACGACGTCCTAACCAACGGCTTCTACCAGCTTTTCCTGAAACAAGTAATTGGTTATCTGAGTTTGATACAACTCCGATAGCCGCCATACATTCGACAAGAATCATTCTAGTTTCGCCAGAAGGCATTTTAACGGTAGCGTACTTTCCTTCACGAGCAACTAGCTGAGCAAATGTACCTGCACTACGTGCAATTACAGCACCTTGTCCAGGACGCATTTCGATTCCAGAAATTATTGTACCTAAAGGAATGTTAGCCAACTTCATTGCGTTACCTACATCTGGAGAAACTTTCTCTCCTGATAAGATTGTCTGTCCTACTTCTAGTCCAGCTGGTGCAATGATGTATTTCTTCTCACCATCAGCATACCACACTAATGCGATAAATGCTGTACGGTTAGGATCGTATTCAATAGACTTTACAGTTGCTGGCACATCGAACTTATTTCTTTTGAAATCAATTTCTCTGTACAGTTTCTTATGACCACCACCAATGTAGCGCATAGTCATACGTCCTGTATTGTTACGACCACCAGATCTCTTCTTACCTTTTACTAATGCTTTTTCGGGAGCATTACCCTTCGTTAACATTTCAAAGTCACTTACTACTTTGAAACGTTGTCCTGGTGTGATTGGTTTTAATTTTCTAACTGACATCCTTCTTAGATATTGTTATAGAAATCAATACTCTCGCCTTCTGCAACAACGACAATTGCTTTCTTAAAAGCATTTGTTTTTCCGCTGATTACACCGGCTTTAGTGTAACGACTCTTCTTTTTTCCGGCATAGTTCATAGTGTTAACTTTTTCAACACTAACACCATACATTTCTTTAACTGCCTTAGCTATCTCTATCTTGTTAGCTTTAGGGTTAACGATGAAACCGTAACGATTGAATTTTTCGCTATCGGCAGTCATCTTTTCTGTAATGATTGGTCTAATGATAATCCCCATACCTATTTACTTAAAATATTCTCAATTTCCTTCACTGAACCTTCGCTTAGAAGTACACCTTTATTATTCATAATTGAATAAGTGCTTAATTCATTGAAAGTCACAACGTTTGTTCCTTTCAAATTTCGAGCTGACAAATATACGTTTTTATTTGTATCACTTAGCACGATTAGAGACTTTTTGTCTTCAAGCCCGAAAGCCTTTAAAACATTAACAAAGTCTTTAGTTTTAGGTGCTTCGAAGTTGAAATCTTCTACAACAAAAAGTTGTTTATCCGCTACTTTAACACTTAAAGCTGAACGACGAGCTAATCTTTTTAACCCTTTGTTCAATTTAAAAGAATAGCTTCTTGGACGAGGACCGAATACACGACCTCCACCTCTAAACAATGGAGATTTGATACTACCCGCACGAGCTGTACCTGTTCCTTTTTGTTTCTTGATCTTACGAGTACTTCCTGTAATTTCTGCTCTCTCTTTTGCTTTATGAGTACCTTGACGTTTATTAGCAAGAAATTGCTTAACGTCTAAGTAAATAGCATGAGTGTGAGGCTCTACAGCGAAGATAGAATCCGATAGCTCTACTTTTCTACCAGTTTCTTTTCCGTTTATGTCTAATACTGCTACTTCCATTACTTTCTTATGATTAAGTAAGCGTTCTTAGGTCCTGGTACAGATCCTTTAACAACTAATAGATTTTTTTCAGCATCAACTTTAAGAACTTGTAAGTTCTCTACAGTTACTTGCTCACTTCCCATGTGACCAGCCATGCGCATTCCCTTGAATACACGAGCAGGGTAAGATGCAGCACCAATTGATCCTGGCGCTCTTAAACGGTTATGTTGACCGTGTGTTGCATCACCTACACCTCTAAATCCATGACGTTTTACAACACCTTGAAAACCTTTACCTTTAGAAGTACCTGTTACAGCAACATACTCTCCTTCAACAAAGTGCTCTACAGTGATTGCCTCACCAAGTTTAACTTCGCCTTCGAAACCTGCAAATTCTACAAGTTTTCTTTTTGGAGCAACACCTGCTTTTTTGAAGTGCCCTAGCAATGCCTTGCTAGTGTTCTTTTCTTTTGCGTCATCGAAACCAAGCTGTACAGATGTATATCCGTCAACTTCTTCGGTTCTGACTTGGGTAACAACACAAGGACCGCATTCGATCACTGTACAAGGAAGCGATTTTCCCGCTTCATTGTAGATGCTAGTCATCCCAACTTTTTTTCCAATTAATCCAGACATTTTGGAATTTTGAATTTATTATTAATAAATATGGTTGCCACATTTTTCAGTAGCTGTGCAAAAGTGGTAATAAAATTACAACCATTGCACGGCAACTTATAAATCAAACAATTAAATGCTAAGTGTTTAATTTCAGATATGGTATTGCCACTAAGATTATACTTTAATCTCTACTTCAACACCTGAAGGTAATTCCAATTTCATCAAAGCATCAATTGTCTTTGAAGAAGAGCTATAAATATCAAGAAGACGTTTAAAAGCACTTAATTGAAATTGCTCTCTAGATTTTTTATTCACGTGAGGTGAACGAAGAACCGTGAAGATTTTTTTGTTTGTAGGAAGTGGAATTGGTCCAACAACTACAGCTCCTGTTGCTTTTACAGCTTTTACAATCTTCTCAGTTGACTTATCAACTAACATGTGATCGTAAGACTTTAATTTTATTCTAATTTTTTGACTCATTTTCCTAAATCTTAAAATGATTATCCTTTAATTTCAGCAATTACTGCTTCCTGTACATTTGATGGAGTCTCTGAATAATGAGAGAATTCCATTGAAGATGTAGCACGACCAGATGATAGTGTTCTCAAAGATGTAACGTAACCGAACATCTCAGATAAAGGAACATCTGCTTTGATAATTTGAGCTCCGTTTTTAGCATCCATACCGTTAACTTGTCCACGACGACGGTTAAGGTCACCTACAACATCACCCATATTTTCTTCTGGAGTAACAACCTCTAATTTCATTAGTGGCTCAAGAATTTTAGGCCCAGCAGCTTTAGCAGCAGCTTTGAAACCTAATTTTGCAGCTAACTCAAATGATAGAGCATCTGAATCCACAGGGTGGAAAGATCCATCAAGTAAAGTTACTTTCATTCCAACAACTTCAAATCCAGCAAGAGTACCATTCTGCATAGCTGCTTTGAATCCTTTTTCAATAGATGGAACAAATTCCTTAGGAACGTTACCTCCTTTAATTTTAGATACAAATTGGAATTCTTCTTTACCTTCATCAGCAGGTCCGATAGTAAATACGATATCAGCAAATTTACCACGTCCACCAGATTGCTTTTTGTAAACCTCTCTGTGCTCAACAGTTTTTGTGATTGATTCACGGTATTCAACTTGTGGTTGACCTTGATTAAGCTCTACGTTAAACTCACGTCTCATACGGTCAATAAGAATCTCAAGGTGCAACTCACCCATTCCAGAAATAATTGTCTGACTAGTTTGTTCGTTTGTTTTAACAGTAAAAGTAGGATCTTCTTCAGATAACTTTCCTAGTGCAACTCCCATTTTATCAACATCCGATTGAGTTTTAGGCTCAACTGAGATACCAATAACAGGATCAGGGAAAGACATTGATTCAAGAACGATAGGATTTTTCAAATCTGTTAAAGAATCTCCTGTACGGATATCCTTAAATCCAACTCCAGCTCCAATATCACCAGCTTCTATTTCAGGAATAGAATTCTGCTTGTTAGAGTGCATTTGGAAAATACGAGAAATACGTTCTTTTTTACCAGTACGTTGATTCTTAACATAAGAACCTGCAGGTAAAGTACCCGAATAAACACGGAAGAAACATAAACGACCTACGAATGGATCAGTTGCAATTTTAAATGCAAGTGCTGAGAACGGAGCCTCAGGATCTGGTAAACGCATTTCAGTTTCTTCTGTATCAGGGTTTGTCCCTTCTATTCCTTCTGAGTCATCAGGAGAAGGAAGGTAAGCCATTACAGCATCAAGCACAGTCTGAACTCCTTTATTTTTAAAGGCAGAACCAGCCATCATTGGCGTAATAGTCATATTTAATGTAGCTACACGAATAGCATCCATTAATTCTTCGCGAGTAATTGAATCTGGATCTTCGAAGAACTTCTCCATTAACTCATCGTTTGTTTCAGCAACCGATTCGATAAGGTGATTTCTCCAAGTCTCTACATCTTCTTTAAGATCTTCTGGAATGTCAACTTCTTGATATGTTTTACCCATATCGTCTTCGTTCCAAATGATAGCTTTCATGTCGATAAGATCAACAACTCCTTTAAAGTCTTCTTCTGCTCCAATAGGAACTTGTAAAGGTACAGGATTAGCTCCTAAACGCTCTTTTACTTGTGCAACAACATTAAAGAAGTCAGCACCAGAACGGTCCATTTTATTTACAAATCCAATACGAGGAACATTGTACTTATCAGCTTGACGCCAAACAGTTTCTGATTGAGGCTCAACACCACCTACAGCACAAAATAATGCAACAGCACCATCAAGTACACGTAGAGAACGTTCAACTTCAACAGTAAAATCAACGTGTCCTGGAGTATCAATAATGTTTATCTTATACTCTTTAGTATCGCCTTTAATAGCTTCACCTTGAACAGTTGGGTAATTCCAGAATACAGTAGTAGCAGCGGAGGTAATTGTAATACCTCTTTCTTGCTCTTGCTCCATCCAGTCCATTGTAGCAGCACCATCGTGCACTTCACCAATCTTATGACTTAAACCTGTATAATAAAGTACACGCTCAGTCGTAGTCGTTTTCCCAGCATCAATATGTGCCATGATACCAAGGTTACGAGTATATTTTAAATCTCTTTTAGCCATTGTAATAGAATTAAAATCTGAAGTGAGAGAATGCTTTGTTAGCTTCTGCCATTTTGTGTGTATCAGTCTTTTTCTTAACTGCAGCACCTTCTTCTTTGGCAGCAGCAAGAATCTCAGCAGCTAATTTCTGAGCAAATGATTTGTCATTTCTCTTACGAGTATATGAAATCATCCATTTCATAGCTAATGATACTTTACGATCTGGACGAATCTGCATTGGAATTTGGAATGTAGCACCACCAACACGACGGCTACGAACCTCTACGTGTGGCATTACATTTGACAAAGCGTCTTTCCAAACTTCTACTGAACTTTTGTCTTCGTCTTGTTTTTTAGCTTCAACTATTTCTAATGCATCATAGAATAATTTGAAGGCTACACTTTTTTTACCGTCTAACATCAACATGTTAACGAAACGAGTAACTAACGCATCGTTGAACTTTGGATCTGGTAAAATCAGTCTCTTTTTAGCTCTATTCTTTCTCATTTTAACAAATAAGTTTAAAAATTTACCTTAATTAAGGCGTAATTTACTTCTTAGGACGTTTAGTTCCATACTTAGAACGACGTTGAGTTCTACCTTCAACACCCGCAGTATCTAATGCTCCACGAACGATGTGATATCTTACACCTGGTAAATCTTTAACTCTCCCGCCTCTAACTAATACTATCGAGTGCTCTTGAAGATTATGTCCTTCACCTGGGATGTACGCGTTCACTTCTTTACCATTAGTTAACCTTACCCTTGCAACTTTACGCATTGCTGAATTTGGTTTTTTAGGCGTAGTAGTGTACACACGTGTACAAACCCCTCTACGTTGAGGACAAGAATCAAGCGCAGCCGATTTAGACTTCTTAGTCAACGACACTCTTCCTTTTCTTACTAATTGCTGTATAGTAGGCATATTAGTTTAAATTGATTAATAATTATTTAATATTTAAATCCCTAAAAAATAACCGCTTACGAATAAACGGTTCTTTTTCGGTCTGCAAATGTAGTGATATTTTTCTAGGAGACAAACTCGTAACTGATTTATTTTCAATGAGATTTACTCCCGAAAAACAATCTAGTATTTTGGCATAAAAAACTTGATTTATAAGGCTAGACGACAATATTAAATAGTTTATCGTTAATAAATTTTTTAAAAATCTTTTTAACATATATTTGTTTCAACAATTTATAAACCCTTACAGAGCAAATTTTATAGATAAATTGTTTGAAAAAATACATTTAAAGCACTATTTATATGGAACCAAAATATATTTTAACAACATTACTGATAGCTTTTAAAATTTACATTATTTTCAATTTTATTCTGAAATATAGAAGAATGGTGAAAAGAATTGCATTTTTAGAAAATGAAAATAAATCTTTACAACTACAAATAGTAACCACAAACAATTAATTATAATTGCGAAAGTAGTATCATTTACACTTGTGCATTTATGAAAATAAAGTAATTTAGTATTTGTTAAACATCTTTTTAAATGCTGAAAAAATTTTATCCAAATTCGTTTTATTTTTTAATTATACTTCTAATTATAAATACCTCATCTTGTGGTCCTAGTAAAGGATATTTGGCAGGAGCTTCAGCATACCAAGATAAAGAACAACTGTGGGATCCTGCATATAGAATATATCACTTATCAGACAATGTTACAAGATTTTACTTTATCATACCTCCTGGGGATATACTATATGTTAGAAATCCAAACACTTATAAATTTGAGGCATCTGCAGAAATATCTTACAAAATTATATCAAGTAAAAATACCCCTATAGAAACGGGAACTGTTAAAATTGACAAAAGCGAAGATAAGATACCTATTGAAGCGCTAATTGGATATTTTGATATTGATATACCAAACGGAGATTACTATTTCGCAAAAGTGATAATGGACGATAAATTACGCAAAAAACAATTCACAGAAATACTTACCATAAACAAGACTAACAATTCGTCTCAAGAAAATTTCATTATTACTGATACTACAAATAGAGTAATTTTCCTTGATTATATAAATCCAAATGAAAAAATTAAGATTTCTTCTGAGAGAATTATGGCTTCAAAATTATTTATAACAAAATATAATTTAGATGATTCTTTTCCTATACCCATATATATTGAAAAAGAAATCAAAAAGAATAGAATAAAAATGGACACTTCGTTTTCTGTTTTATCAGATCAGTATATTACTCTAAAAGAAAAAGGAATCTATTTAATTAGTAAGGATTCTGCAAGTTCTGTTGGATTATCTTTATTCAACTTTTACGATGGCTATCCATTAATTGCACAAAAGGAGAACATGGCTCCACCCATGAGGTACATAACGTCAGACGAAGAATTCAAATCTCTAGAAATAGGAAGTGAATCCTCTAAACTAAAAACTGAACAACTTTGGACAACCATGTCTAGTAGTTTACCTACTACAGAAAAGCAATTGGTTACATATTATAAAAGAGTTCAATACTCTAATATATATTACACTTCAGACAAAGAAGGCTGGAAAACAGACAGAGGATTAGTTTACACCATATTTGGACCACCATCCAACATTTACAAAAATACAAAAGAAGAGAAATGGGGCTATGGCCTTGAGAACTCAACCTTAGAGTTCAATTTTACGTTTATTAAGAATAGAAATATTCTTAGTGACAATGACTTTGTTTTAATAAGAGATAGGAACAAAAAAGAAATATGGCAAAAAGCTGTTGAATATTGGCGTAAAGGAAAAGTATTTGGTGAAGCTGAAATCATTAGACTCCAAGAAGAAGTTGACAGACAAAGGAATAATCAAAATAATTATTGGTATCCTTCTTATAGGGGGTATTAGCTTTTGGCTTTTGGCTTTTCTTTTTCCCAAACTACATCTTTACTGCCTTTTTTTTGAAAGCAAAATAATTAACCCAGACAACCCACAGAAGAAAAACCATACCATATATTATTGCAGGAAAAACATAGTCGTGGAATGAATTTGCGTATTCATAATGATAAACATAGGCATATACTAGTAATACTATCCTAATGATATTTGAAACATGTATGAGAAGAATACCTATGGGAATAAATATCATCATGTCTAGGACTTTACCTCCAAAAGCAATAACAAAAGACAAAAATAATATCATAACTGCAAGTCCATTACAGCCTTCAACTATTTTTACCCTATATACATCGTCTAAGAAAAAACGAACAGAAGCTTCATCTGGATTTTGCTCAATACAACTTTCGAAACCAACAAAACGTGCTAAACTTGATCCTTCTACAGATACTTCGTAAGTGAATGAATCTGTAGAATCAAAAGAACTAAGATACATAGAGTATGCTTGGGTAAGAACAGCATTAATTATGATGAACTTTAATAGAAAAACTATAGTTGGCTTATATTTTTTTAACATCTGGATTTGTGTTTTTATCAATTCTAAGGTAATATCAAATAAACACTAAAAATGAGACAAAACAAAAAGAGTGACAATAATAAGTTAAGAACTTATTATTGTCACTCTTTAAAATAATATTTTTTGTGAAGTTACTTTATCTCTTTCACCCAAAGGTCATCAAAATAAGTTCCGTTAATATGATTACTTCTCATACGCAATGCCATTCTGTATGTTTTATACTTTCTAAGGAATACATAGTAAAATCTATTTCCTTTATTAAAGAAATACTCAACATCATAACCTTCAGTCTGTAATTTATTGTATTGCTCCTCGGCATTAATCCTATATGCAAACACCCCTGATACAACGTAGAAACCAGCACTACCTGCAATTACGTGACTAGCAGTTGTTGATAGATCATCTTCTTCGATTATTTCACCTCCTAGGTCGTCAATTCTACCATTAATTGCTTGTATTGCATTGGCATTAATTACAATATCTTCTCTTAATGCCTGAGCCATTGAATCTTGAGATCTCATATACTTTTTCTCCATCTCCTCCATCAATGCTATTTCTTCTTGTTTTACTACTGCAAGCTCTTTTTGAATTTCATCCTTAATTCGCTTAGAAGAGCCAAACTTATAAATCAATGCTAGCTCGTGAGTAGTTCCTAATTGTGCAGAAACCTCTGAAGTATTAAACTCATATGCATAACCAACTGCTAAATCCTTAGTTAAGTTAACACCTACGTTAGCTATAGCACCCATTCCTGAACGGTAACCTCCTCCTATCCAACCAAGATTTCTCATATTTAACATAAGGTGAGCATCATATTGAATATCATATTCTACAGGTTGTTTAGCTACACCTATAGTATCGGTATCTAGAAATGGCGCTGCTCTTACTATGGCTTGTGGCACTAAACTCATTCCTTTACCAAATCTACCAAGCGATTTCATTTCGAAATCATATTCATAACTAACATTAGCAATGTAGTGTCTTTGAAGTTGCATACTTGCCTCTAAATTATCGTCATCTGGAGCATAATCTATAGGATTTGAAAATAACTGTGGCGCTGCCAATCCTAAATTAAATCCTTTGTACTCGAAGTTAACACCTGCGTTAAAGTCAAAAACAGTTCTACCTGAGATATCAGAATTAACAATAGGATCACTCGGATCTGTTACATTCATTGCTGCCATATCTACACCTTGGTTTATTATTCCAGCACTTAAACCTAAGGTAATGTTGAAATCTTTTGCTACAGTAAACCTAAAAGAATAGTTTCCGTAAAAAGAAGTTGTAGCAAGTATTCCTGTTTTATCATAGTAAAGGTAAGCTGCATAACCAACCTTGTTATCATTCTCTACTCCATTAAATGAAATTAAAGAAGTCTCTGGTCCGCCACTTACTCCTGCCCATTGATTACGATGTAACAATGTAAGCACAGGAACATCGGTCTGACCAGATAAAGCTGGATTGTAAACAAACTGATTGAAATTATACTGATTGTAAACTGGCAATTGTTGAGCCTGCGTAGTCACAGATACTGCAAAGATCACAAGCAACAAGTATAAACTATTTTGTAAATATTTTTTCATAATCGATCTTTTTCCAATTTGTGCATCTTCATCATCATCAAACACAAACATTAATAAAACTATCTAAATATTGTTACAGAACCCATAATTGGCTCCTTGCCAATCCTCTTAATAACATAATAATAGGTTGCTGCAGGCAATGCTGGACCATCATTAAATGTTCCTCTCCAATCATCCTTATAATTATTAGATCTATAAACTTCAGTTCCTTGACGATTCAATATAATAACTTCATCGCCACTTACCACAAAGCCAGGAGGCAATTTCCAAGTATCGTTGAATCCATCACCATTTGGTGTCATAAGATTTTGAATATCATCTGCAGTTATCTCTCCGCTCACTATTAATAAATCGAATAACTCATCGCAATATCCATTTGATATCTTAACTTGATAAGCCAAATTACCTTGTACATTATCTACAGTAAATGTATCTCCACCTGTTTGTACTATGTCTCCATCAGCATCGAACCAAACATAACTATCACCACCATAAGCTTCGAACGTAACAGAAACACCCGAATTGGAATAAATTGTATCTTCTACAACACCCATAGACGGTACTAAGGTTATGTCTACCTCATCGGTAAACTGAACACATCCAGAATTCCTAGAAGTAACTTCTGCCTTATATCTACCTATGTGATCAACAATAGTTGTTTCTAGAGTTTCTCCAGTAATAGGATTTCCATCTCTAAACCAACGATACTTCTTAACATCGTCATTATTATTGGTAATAGCAGTTAAAGCAACAGAACCATCGCGACATAAAACCATACCTGGATCAACATCTAATTCGGGTTCAAGATCATACATGTCAAGCATAACGGCATTAGACATTCCTGAATCACAACTACCTATAGAAACTTTTACAGTGTAAACACCTTCGGTTTCGCTAACCATTGTAACATCTAGACGAGGTGAATTTACATTTTCATAATTCGCATCATCTTCAAGAATTTCATTATCATTGAAATACCATGTATAATCGTAGTACCTATTTGATTCTTCTGAGTTTAAAGTAACAACGGCTCCTTCACAATTGAAACCTCCCCCTAAGTTTATATTAGATACTGGATCAGGTAGAATTACTACTGTAACAGGTTCTGATGGTTTAACACATGTAGCACCTTTTTCAGACACCTCAAGTATGTAATTTCCACTTTCGCTTAAATCACCATTAACTGTATATGTTAATCCTTTACCTATAATATCTGTACTACCTTCTTTAAACCAAGTAAATTGATAATTTTCTGTATCGGTATTAATAGAATGTAGAATTATTTCATGTCCTTCACATTCTTTCACTAATGGAGCTTCTTCTATCTCGTGCTCAAATTGAGTAAATTTAACATTCACTACTTCCGATCTACTTCCACAAACTCCATGATTAAAGGCTTCGAAAAAATAATCACCTTCTTCTTTTGCGTTGTAAGTCTCTTCTGTTGCAAAAGGAATTGCCTCTTCTACTCCATCAACTATTCTATACCATTGGAAAGTTGTAACTCCTATAATTACATTTACACTATTAACTGAACTAAAAGGAACATTGTCACACACATATTGATCGACATTTGGTGAAATTACAGCTTCTACAGATGGAGTTATAATTACACTTATTGGATCAGACAGATCAGAACAAATACCTTTATTTGTTACTTCAATTTTATATTCTCCTGT
Source organism: Ichthyobacteriaceae bacterium (assembly GCA_016744755.1). Classification (GTDB taxonomy): domain Bacteria; phylum Bacteroidota; class Bacteroidia; order Flavobacteriales; family JADGDT01; genus JADGDT01. The sequence goes on from JADGDT010000017.1 coordinate 31,630, forward strand.
AGCCTGTGCATCATACTGCCACTGGTTTGCACCCGGTATTAATACATCTATACCATCTACCACTTTAAACCAACGATATGTTGTTGGTTCTTCTTTGTCAATACTAGCTGACTCTAATAGAACCGTAGAGTCATCGCAAACAGTAGTTTCTCCTGAAGAAGTTACTACTGCTTGAGGAGTTTTAACTTTATGTATAGTTATCTCAGTAGATGTTTCTGTACAAGATTCTCCGTAAGAAACTTCTAATTTATACTTAGTATCAGTATTTGCATTATCTAAAATATTAACCACTAATTCGGATCTTGTACTATCTCCAATTTCAACACCATCCTTAAACCATTTATAATCATAAAAAGCATCTGTATCCTTTGATACTAATACAATTACATCATCAGTTTCACAAGCATCAATATTGCCATTTGTTATAATTGCTTCTGGTGAATTATTTATTTCTACAATAACAGGGGCTGAATCTTTACCACAGTTTGATGCTGGATCGAAAACATGTAATGTATAAGACCAATCTCCTATATCTCCAACTGCTGTAGAGATATTATATTCTGGACTATGACCACTCTGAACTTCGACAGTATTTTTATACCATATATATGTGAATGTTACATCAGACACTACCGCTCTAAGTGTATGACTATTGCCTACACAAACTTTAACAGGTGATACTGGCTCGTCGATACTTGGATCTAAATCATTTATTGTAACAGCAACCTGATCTGTTGTCCCAGAACAAAGTCCATAGTTTAATGTTTCGAGTTTATAATCTCCACTTTCGTATACGTTATATGTATCGCTAATTCCTCTTTGATCTTCAACATCATTTTTATACCAAACATAAACAACTCTTGCAGGATCCTCTAATTGCAAATCGCTATTTGCAGTTAAAGTTACTTTCTCACAATCGGCAAGAACGGTGTAACTAATTAAGGAGTTTGCCTTTTTAGAAATAATTACTGCTGTAACTGGTGAAGTATTACCACATACCCCTTCATTCTTTGTTACTAATCTATATTCTCCCGCAGTAGTAGTCCTAAACTCATCTCCAGTTCCAACAACTGCATCACTAGCATCAATCCATTCGTAAACAACATTTGCAGGTTCCGATCCATTTAAATCGCTATCGGCATTTAATACAGCTTCTTCTCCTTCACACGCAATTACCTCAGCACCTTCCAATATACTTGAAGTTGGTTCGGGTACTAGCATTACAAGTACTGGATCTGATGCTACATTACACGATCCAAAAGTCATTTCGTAATAGTAATTACCTTCCGTATTTGTACCTATAACAATAGCTAATGTTTTTGAAGTAGCTCCAGGTATAGCAAAACCTTCTTTAAACCACTGGTAAGTAAACTCGTTAGCAGAATCATCTACCCCTGATTTTAGAGTTACCGAAGTACCATTACAACCTTTAAGACTTTCATTAGCATCTATAACAATAATAGGTAAAGGAGAGTCTTTAACTAAAATACTTAATGCAGGACTTGATTCTTTTGTACAAGCAGGACTAATTATCTCTAAAGTATAATCACCAGAACTGGCTTCGGCACTTGTAAAGGTGTATGTTGTTTTTCCTACACCTGAAATTGGAGGAGGTAAAGTAACTCCGCCTTTTTTCCAATTATATGTATAGTTTGGATTTTGCTCTCTAGAAGTAAGTGTGACTTCTTCTCCGGAGCATATTTCCATTGGTCCTGTTTCTATTATTTCTGCAACAAAATCGTGAACTGTAATAATAACAGGGTCTGAAATAGCACTACACAACTCGTTTCCATTGTAAGTAATCAATGTATATTCGTAATCTCCTGCTTCATCGCCACTTGTATCTATATTAAGTGTAGTATTTGTATCTGAAATATCAGTAATAGCAACACCTTCTTTAAACCATTGATATTTTACAACGCCAAATAAATTAGTGCTAGCCTGAGTCAAAGAATATAAATCTCCTCTACACAGTTCTTTGTCAATGGCAGGATCAATTATTGAAACAGGCGTAGGTACAAAAGTAACCTTTACTATTTCAGATGTTTTATTACAAGCAGGACTTTCTACTACAAGTGTATAATTTCCATTAGAAGTTTTCACTGAAGGCAAGGTATACTCTATTGCTGGCTGTACTAAACCTGTGATTTCATTACTTCCTTTAAACCAACGATATGTATAATTAGGGTTTTTTTCAGAAGACGTAAGTACTTGAGGTGTTCCTTCGCAATTACGAAGTGGACTTGTTTCTTCTATTATTGCCTCAAAATCGTGTACTGTAAGTGTTACAGCATCTGAAACTGTTGGACAACCTCCTCCAGGGCTAAGGTTTCCGTAATTTGTTGTTCTAAGTCTATATGTTCCTGCTATAGCAGTTTCGAAACTTACTCCTGTACCTACAACAACATCACTTGCATTTAACCATTCGAAATAAGGATTATCTAAACTAGCATCACTAGTTTCAGCATAAAACTTATAAGCATCTGGAGCACAAACATCTCTATCAATCTCTGGAACATTAAATTCATCAACAATACTTGATGTAGGTGTATGAGTAACTGTTATTTCAAAAACATCTGACGTTTCTGTACAACCTCCAAGTTCATTAACAGCATAATAACGTCCAGTTGTTGTGATTTCTAATTCTCTATGGAAGCCTTGTGAAACAGCAGGAGTCCCTTCTTTAAACCATTCAAAAATTCTAGAATCAGCATTATTCACTAACAACACACTTCCTCCATCGCAAAATTCAGTTGGTCCGTTAGGGCTTACATCTATCGGGTCATTAATAACAATACTAAAAGGATCAGATACTGGACTTTGTGCAACTGTAACCGTAGAGACTACTTTAATGTAATATTTATCTACAGAAATGCCAAGTAGAGAAAAAGTCTCTCCATAATCAGTTTGCCCATTTATATAAGAAATTTCTCCTAACTCTATTGGTACTGAAAAATCGTTTTCATCATCCGATAATAAAACTTTAAATATACTGGCGTTATCAAAACTACCGCTTATAGAGAAAGAGATAGGTTGCTCAGTATCTTTACAAACAATAGACAAAACCCTGGCAGGTTTTGAAATAGTCTGAGAGAAGCCGTAACTACTTATCAACATTAAAATCCCTAATAGTAGAAATCTTTTCATAGAATAGGTTTAGTTTTTTAACTTTCATATATACCACACAAGAGTAGCCTATATAGAACGACTAAAGTAAATATTATTTTTTCTAAAACACCACTTACCTATTACATTAATATATGTCCCTTTTTTTTCTATAATATCAATTCAATAACCTGATAAATTGGTTGACTTTGGAGCTGAGAACATTTTTTACGGTGAAAAGACTGAGAATAATATTAAGAACATCAATCGTAAATAATTACTAATCAAATAGTTATGACGCTAAGGATGATTATCATAAAACAATTGCATCATATATATATTAGAATATATATAGTGAATCAAATAAATGACAAACACATAAAACTAATGACCAAAAAATAAAATTCGACTAAAAAGAATACGTGTTTACCTACAAGGTTTTTCTCAAAACCATAATATCATCTTCAAAACTTAACAATTAATTTTCTGGATTTATACACAGAAAGAAGGTAAACAGAGTAAGGTTTAGGTATTTACTTTCAAGTATATAGGTCTAATTACTTGAATGGAACAAATGATAATTATTAAACACCGGTTCTAATAGCGTCGACAGGATTCATCTTTGCCCCCATCCACGCAGGGATCATACCTGCTAACAAACCTATAGTTACCGAAATACCTATGCCTACAAATATATTTCTAGCTCCTAAAAATATATCCATTCCAGCCATATCGCTAGCCAGAAATGTCAATCCAAAAACTAAGGCAAGTCCAACTAGTCCGCCTAATAAAGAAAGCACTACTGATTCTACTAAAAACTGAGACAATATGAAGTAATTTTTTGCTCCCAAAGCTTTCTGAATACCAATAATATTCGTCCTTTCTCTAACGGAAACAAACATGATATTAGCAATGCCAAAACCACCTACCAAAATTGAGAAACCACCAATTAGTATTCCTGCCATATTCAGAACTCCAAAAAACTGATCTAAGTTCCCTGACAATACAGACAACTCGTTTAAGGCAAAATTATCGTCTTCTCTAGGGCGCAATCTACGTATAGACCTCATCCTTCCTGTTAATTCATCTTTAAGCTGAGCCATACCCATTTCTTTCTGTGGCCTAACCATAATATACGAACCCAATCGTCCTTCATTTAGGTTATACAATTTTCTTAAAAACCCTAACGGGACATATATCTCCTGATCTTTAGAACCTCCAATCATCGATGAGCCTTCTTTAGCAAAAACTCCAATAACTCTAAGCTTACGCCCAAATACTTTTATATATTTTCCTATGGGATCTATTTCTTCAAATAAACCCTCCGATATATCGGAACCAAGTACAGCTACCCCATTTCCATTATTTGATTCGGTACTAGAAAAGAATCTACCTGCAGACAAATCCATGGCTCCAAAATCTTGAAAACTATTGGAAACTGAGACTACTTGCACATCGGACACAGAATTATTTGTGTATTTAATTGTTTGTCCTTTTGGATATACAGCCATTGCAATAGCATCGGCTTTAGAAAAGGTTTTTGTAAGTTTTTGAAAGTCTTTATAGGTAGGATTAGGTCTATTCATATATTTCCACCAGGGAGAATTACCTCCGCCTCCCCATGGCCATTTCTGAACATAAACAACATCATCTCCTAGATCGGAAAGTTCGCCTCTAACATTAGTTTCAAGAGAATCAACAGCTGCTAAAACAGCAATAATTGCAAATATTCCTATGGTAACTCCTAAGAGAGAGAGTAATGTTCTCAATTTATTTGTCAGCAAAGAATGTAGGGCAAAAAACACACTTTCTTTAAGAATTCTCAACAATATCATAATTCGAAATTAGTTCGATGTAAATATCTAGATAATTTGCAGTAAAGTTTCACAAAAAAAAGTTAAAAATATTTCAGGGATACTCTCTTTAAAACACCAACACAACATCTAGTAATCGTTGAGAAAACTATACATTTATAATATATAAAAATATAATCTGACAATAAAAAATCTCGTTACCTAAGCCACTAATACATCACAAATATAAAAGTGAGGTTTCTACTTGTTTTTTAACCTTTTATAGTATTGCATTTATTGTATAAATACCTAAATTCGCAACCTTAATAACACAACTCAATAATGGAAAATATTAAAAAGGCGAAGGGAGCATTAATCTCTGTATTTCACAAGGATGGCTTAGAGCCAATTGTAAGAGAATTACATAAAAATGGTGTTACAATTTACTCAACAGGAGGAACAGAAAAATTCATCAACGATTTAGGCATCGACGTTGTAGCTGTTGAAGATTTAACTACCTACCCTTCAATTTTAGGAGGTCGAGTAAAAACACTCCACCCAAAAGTATTTGGAGGAATACTTTCTCGCAGAGATTTTGAAGGAGACATTAAGCAAGTAGAAGAATTTGAAATTCCTTCTATTGACATTGTAATTGTCGATTTATACCCTTTCGAAAAAACTGTTGCATCGGGTGCTCCTGAAGCAGATATTATTGAGAAAATTGACATCGGTGGTATTTCTCTTATCAGAGCTGCTGCTAAAAATTTTAAAGACGTATTAATAGTTTCAGAAATGAGTCAATACGCAGAAGTATTTGACATTCTTTCCACTCAGGAAGCAGGAACTACTTTGCCACAAAGAAAGACATTTGCTTCAAAAGCTTTTAATGTTTCTTCTCACTACGACAGTGCTATATTCAATTACTTCAACCAAGAAGAAAAAGAAGAAGTTTTGAAAATAAGCGAAACAAGTGCAAACGTTCTTCGCTACGGAGAAAACCCTCATCAAAAAGGCATCTTCTTTGGCGATTTAGAGGCAATGTTCGACAAGCTTCACGGAAAAGAATTATCTTATAATAATTTACTTGATGTTGATGGTGCCGTGCAATTGATGGCAGAATTTAAGGACAACGATCCTACTTTTGCTATACTTAAACACAACAACGCTTGTGGATTGGCAACTCGCTCTAATCTTAAGCAAGCTTATGTTGATGCTTTAGCTGGAGATCCTACATCTGCATTTGGAGGTGTACTTATAGCTAACAAAGAAATTGACTTAGATACTGCAGAAGAGATTAATAAATTATTCTGCGAAGTTGTTATTGCTCCATATTATACTGGTGAAGCTTTAGAAAAATTAAAATCTAAGAAAAATAGAATCATTCTTGTTCAAAAAGATGCTACATTGCCAACAAAACAAGTAAGAACAATTTTGAACGGAATTTTAGAGCAAGACAAAAATATGATTACAGACCAAAAAGAGGATCTGAAATCTGTTACTAACATTGCTCCTACCGATACTGAAATTAACGATTTATTGTTTGCTTCAAAAATATGTAAGCACACAAAATCAAACACTATTGTTTTAGCAAAAAACAATCAACTTATTGCCTCGGGTACTGGACAAACATCGCGTATAGACGCACTAAATCAAGCTATACATAAAGCACAATCTTTCGGATTTGATTTAGACAAAGCTGTAATGGCTTCTGATGCATTTTTCCCTTTCCCTGATGCGGTAGAGACTGCAAACAAAGCAGGTATTCATTCTGTAATTCAACCAGGAGGATCAATAAAAGATCAACTTTCTATTGATTACTGCAACGAGAACGGAATGGCTATGGTAATGACAGGAACAAGACATTTTAAGCACTAATATCAAAATAATAAATCAATAGCAATATGGGCTTTTTCGATTTTATGACAGAAGATATAGCGATTGATTTGGGAACAGCCAACACTTTGATCATTCACAATGACAAAGTGGTGGTTGACAGCCCATCTATTGTTGCTATTGACAGAACAAATAATAAAGTAATTGCGGTTGGTAGAGATGCTAGCCAAATGCAGGGTAAAACACACGAGGACATAAAAACAATACGCCCTTTGAAAGATGGTGTAATTGCCGATTTCCAAGCTTCGGAATACATGATTAGAGAATTAATCAAAAGTATACCTGGGATAAAGAAAAGACTTTTTACACCTTCGCTACGAATGGTAATTTGTATTCCTTCGGGAATTACTGAGGTTGAAAAACGCGCCGTTCGAGATTCTGCTGAGCATGTAAATGCAAAAGAGATATACATGATACAAGAACCTATGGCAGCGGCTATTGGTATTGGTATTGATGTTACTCAACCTAAAGGAAACATGATAATTGATATTGGTGGTGGTACAACAGAAATTGCAGTAATTGCACTTGGAGGTATTGTTGCTGATAAATCTATTAAAGTTGCAGGTGATATTTTCACTAACGACATTAGTTATTACATGCGTACTCAACACAATCTTTATGTTGGCGAACGTACTGCTGAAAAAATTAAGATAGAGATTGGTTCTGCCATTACCGAATTAGAGAATCCGCCTGATCCTATGGATGTACAAGGTAGAGATCTATTAACAGGTAAGCCAAAGCAGATAACAATAAACTACAAAGAAATTGCAAAAGCATTAGATAAGTCTATACTTAGAGTTGAAGATGCTGTGATGGAAGCGTTATCTTCTACTCCTCCAGAATTATCAGCAGATATTTACAACACTGGCATCTATTTAGCTGGTGGTGGATCTATGCTACGTGGACTAGACAGACGTATTTCTCAGAAAACAGAACTCCCTGTTTTTATTGCCGAGGATCCATTAAGAGCAGTGGTTAGAGGTACAGGTATTGCACTAAAAAACATAAACAAATTCAACTTCTTGTTGAAATAATATTAACCGGGTAATTAACTGATATGCAGCAACTGATAAATTTTCTTGCAAAGAGAAAATACATATTTTTGTTTCTTTTCATTCAGTTAATTACTCTCTGGTTAACTATCCAAAATAAAGATTACCACAAAAGTACATTCATTAATTCTACAGGTGATTTTGTTGGTTCTATTTATTCTAAAGTTAATAACTTAGATAAATACCTAGACCTGCACGAAGAAAACATAAGACTTACTGAGGAAAATTCTAAACTGCACTCCATGCTGGCATCCTCTATGGTAGAGGTTAATGCTAGTTTCAAATCTCATTCTGATACTAATGCTTTAAAAATTGTACAGAAATACCAATTTACAGAATCCGAAGTAATAAACAATTCGTTTATACGCCGAAATAACCACATTACAATAAGTAAGGGTTTAAAAAATGGCATTAACGATGGTGATGGTGTAGTAACTTCAAACGGAATAATTGGAGTGATAGAAAGTACTGGCGAAAACTACTCTAGCGTAATTTCTATACTCAACAAAAACTTACAGGTAAACGCAAAACTTAAAAACTCTAATTACTTTGGGTCATTATCTTGGCCAGGAAAAGATAGAAGTAATTTTTTGCTAAGCGACATTCCTAAAGAAGCACTTTTTAGCCTTGGAGATACTGTAATTACAGGTGGATATTCTACTATTTTTCCTGAAGGTATAAATATTGGTGTTATTGAAAAATTTGAAATTCTAGAAAATCAAAACTATTACAACATTGTAGTAAGACCTTTTTTAGATTATGCGAATGTGAAATCAGTTTATGTAATTAAAAATCTTCAGCAAGAACAAATAAAAGAACTTGAGAGCAAAAGAAAGGATTAATGAATAAAAATATAAACAATATATTAAGGTTTATTATTCTGTTACTAATTCAAGTAACAGTACTTAATAGAATTAATTTTGGAGGTTTTATAAACCCTCAGATTTATGTTCTTTATGTGCTTCTATTTCCATACTACAACAAGCACAAAGGCTATTTGTTGATGAGTAGTTTCTTTCTGGGTATATCAATAGATTTCTTCATGAATTCTGGAGGAATTAATGCTTTCTCACTCACGCTTATTGCATATTTAAGGCAAGATATTTTTAATATAATTATTGGTAAACAGGACAAAAATGAAAGTTTATCTTTTCATGATATTCCAGTTACTAAAGCAATAACCTATATTCTAATA
>JADGDT010000134.1 GCA_016744755.1 Ichthyobacteriaceae bacterium
ATTGATGTAAAGAACGATGGTAGTTTAAAAATTGGAATGCCGGCAAGTGTATATTTTGAATAAAGTTGAACTGTTTGACTGTTGAATTGTTTAATCGATTCCAAAACATAAAAACAGTTAAACGATTAAACAATTAATCAACTCAACAATTAAGAATGATCAAAGTAAACAACATATCAAAATCATACGAATCTACTAAGGCCTTAAACGATGTTTCGTTACACGTAAAAAAAGGTGAGCTTTTTGGATTAATTGGTCCCGATGGTGCTGGTAAATCAACATTGTTTAGGATACTAACTACTCTGCTTATTCCAGATGAAGGAAAGGCTAGTTTAATGGATCTTGATACTGTTGACGACTACAAAGAAATTAGACATAGAGTTGGTTACATGCCCGGAAAATTTTCGTTGTACATGGACTTAACTGTACAAGAAAATTTAGAGTTTTTCGCTAAAGTTTTCAACACTTCAATTGAGTCAAATTACGATATGATTCACGATATATACATAATGCTAGAGCCTTTTAAAGACAGAAAAGCTGGTGATTTATCGGGAGGAATGAAACAGAAATTAGCTTTGTGCTGTGCACTAATTCACAAACCAGAGATTTTACTTTTAGACGAACCTACTTTTGGCGTTGACCCTGTATCGAGAAAAGAATTTTGGGACAACCTAAAAAAACTTCAGAAGAAAGATGGAATAACAACCATTGTTTCTACACCATACATGGACGAAGCTTCGCTGTGCGATGAGGTCGCATTAATTCAGGATGGAGAGATTTTGGCAATAGATACTCCAGGAAATATTTCGAAAGGGTTTAAACATAAATTATTTGAGTTAAAAACTAACAACAATTACAAATCGTTGATGTTGATAAGAACATTGGAAGAAACAAACTCAGCATTCATGTTTGGCAATAGCATACACCTAACATTAAAAGATGAGGGCAAGATTAATAAAGTAGAAGATATTTTAAATAAAGATGGTTTTGAAGTTTCAATAGAAGTGATTGAGGCCAATATCGAAGACAGTTTTATGGAGTTGATGGTTAAATAGCGTGAAGTTTGAAGGGACAAGTTAGAAGCTTGAAGCTTGAAAATAAAAAGTAGAATAGTATTAACAAGAGCTAATGGCTAATTGCCAAAAGCTAAAGGCTAAACAATAATGAACAAAGTAATAGAAGTAGAAAATCTAACACGTGCCTATGGCGATTTTAAAGCCGTGGACAATATCAGCTTTGATGTAAAAAAGGGTGAAATATTCGGATTCCTCGGAGCCAACGGTGCTGGAAAAACTACAGCTATGAAAATGCTTACAGGTATTTTAGAACCAACATCAGGGAAAGGTAAAGTTGCTGGTTTCGACATAAAAACTCAACGTAACCAACTGAAGTACAAGATTGGATATATGAGTCAGAAATTCTCGCTTTACGAAGATTTAACTCTAAAAGAAAATGTGAAATTCTACGGTGGAATTTACGGACTTGATAATAAAACTATCGTAGAACGCACCAATTTGATGATAGAAAGATTGGGATTAGAAAATATAGAAGATACTCTTATTTCGGAAATACCTTTGGGTTGGAAACAAAAAATTGCTTTCTCGGTGGCAACAATTCACCAACCAGAAATTGTTTTCTTAGATGAGCCTACAAGTGGGGTTGACCCTATAACCAGACGTCAATTTTGGGATTTAATTTACCAAGCTACAGAAGAAGGAATAACAGTTTTTGTAACAACTCACTACATGGATGAAGCCGAGTATTGCGATAGAATTTCTATGATGGTACAAGGCAGAATTGAAGCAATGGGAACTTTAGAAGAATTACTAACAAAGCACAATGCCAAAGACATGAATGAAGTATTTTTGAAATTGGCGAGGTAGCTCCAATTAACAATCTACAATTAACAGTTAACAATTGAAGATTGAAGATTGAAGATTGAAGATTGAAGATTGAACATTAATTATTGATAATTAGAAAATGAATACATTTCTAGCATTTATACGAAAAGAATTCAAACACATTTTCAGAGACAAACGTACTTTGATTATACTTTTTGGTATGCCCATAGTACAAGTTCTTTTATTTGGATTTGCTATTACTACCGAAATTAAGGATGGAAAGATGGCTATTCTAGATTTGGCAAAAAATACCGAATCTCAGCAATACATCAATAAAATTACATCATCTGGATATTTTATTCTAGAAGAGAACTTACAGAATTACTCTCAAATAGAAGAGTCTTTCAAAAAGGGAACTATTAAAATAGCACTTGTAATACCTCCTACCTTTGCCAAAGATTTGGGAACATCAAAATCGTCGGCAGTACAAGTAATTGCTGATGCATCTGACCCAAATATGGCAAATATGCTAACGGGATATTTAAGTGGTTTAACAAATTCTTTCGCTCTGGAGAAAAGTTTGATTAATAAAATCCCCATAAACATAGAGTCTAAGATGCTTTACAATCCCGAAAACAAAAGTGTTTTCATGTTTGTACCGGGTGTTATGACTATTATTTTGATGCTAGTTTCGGCAATGATGACTTCTATAACTGTAGCCAAAGAAAAAGAAATTGGAACTATGGAAATACTTCTAGTTTCGCCACTAAAACCAGGAGTAATAATTATAGGAAAAGTTATTCCGTATTTAGCATTATCTCTATTTAATGCATTCACAATTTTGACTCTAGGATTTTTAGTATTTGGAATGCCTATGGAAGGAAGCCGTATTTTGTTGTTTTTAGAAATTTTACTTTTTATTATCTCATCGCTAAGCCTAGGTATTTTAATTTCAACAATTTCCAAAACTCAACAAACAGCAATGATGATTTCTCTTATGGGATTAATGCTACCTACAATCCTGCTTTCAGGATTTATTTTCCCGGTAGAAAGCATGCCAGAAATTTTGCAAATAATTAGTAATGTGATACCAGCAAAATGGTTTATCATCATAATAAAATCAATAATGTTGAAAGGAGTTGGAATAGGAGTTCTGTGGAAAGAAACACTTATTTTACTAGTAACATCATTGTTTTTTATAGTGATGAGTATCAAGAAATTTAAAATTAGATTGGAATAAATTATTAACGTCATATTTAGCAGAGTGTAACGAAGTCGAAACATCTCATGGAAAGAATAAATATAGCATCGTACCAATAAGACCTCTCCATTACGCTCATTTCACTCATTACAGCCAAGATGACGTAAATCTATAATTTAACAAAAAATAGAATGTTCAGAAAAATAAGACATATAATAGAGAAAGAATTTAAGCAGATATTCCGAAATAAAACTATGGTAGGTTTAATTTTTGGGATGCCAGTTTTACAGTTATTTATTCTTTCGTACGCTGCAGATTTTGAAGTAAAAAATATCAATATTTTTATTCAAGACAACGACAAGTCACCAACATCTACAGAATTAATTCAGAAAATAAGTTCTTCTGATTATTTCGATATAAAAGATGTGGATACTTACAAAAATGGATTGAGTCTGGTAGAAAAAAATAAAGCTGATGTAATATTAAGTATTCCTCAAGATTTTGGTAAGAAAATAAACACAGGCAATAAAACAACCATTGCAATTACACTAGATGCAATTAACGGGTCAAAGGCAGGAGTAACTCAGAATTATCTTCAGAATATAATTTTACAATTCTCAAAAGAAAAACTAAATGAAAAAATTAAAATTGATGTGATTCCAGGTATTGACCTCATCAACAGAAATTGGTACAACCCCACTCTAGACTACAAGGTTTTTATGGTCCCAGGTATTTTGGTACTACTCATCACTATGATTTCTCTTTTCCTATCATCGATGAATATTGTTAGAGAAAAAGAAGTTGGAACAATAGAACAACTCAATGTAACTCCAATAAAAAAGGGAGAATTTATTATTGGTAAACTCCTTCCGTTTGTAGTTTTAGGAATAGCAGAATTTACTATTGGCTTACTCATTGCTACTTTGTGGTTTCATACACCAATAGAAGGTAGTTTATTATTACTGTATATTTTTACAATTGTGTACCTAACTCTGATTTTAGGAATGGGTATGTTCATATCCACTTTCACCGATACTCAGCAACAAGCCATGTTTATTGCTTGGTTTTTCTCTGTAATCTTCATACTTATGAGCGGATTATTTACTCCCATTGAGAGTATGCCAGATTGGGCACAAATTGTCTCTGATTTCAATCCAATAAAATATTATGTTGATGTTATGAGATTAGTAATGCTCAAAGGAAGTTCTTTTGCTAATGTTAGCTATCAGTTTATAATAATTGTAATTTATTCTATTGTTCTAAATGCTTTAGCCGTGCTTAACTACAGGAAAACTAGTGGTTAAACGTTTAAATTGCTTAACGGTATAATCGTTGAGTTGTTTAATTGATTCTTGACCTCGAAGTATGTCAGACCTGCGAGTGTCGAATCCTAGTTCTTTTCGCCTTGATGATTATACCAAATACACCCCCAAATACCCAATATTCTTTTTCTCTTTTTTGATTCTACTTCTTTAGAAAAATATTCGTATAGCAATGGCTATGGCTATGGCTATGGCTATGCAAAATTTTTATAACTCGAATAATCAAAAAATACTTCAAGCATAAATGAGCATTTAGAAATGTAATTGGTATCGGCAACTTTTGCTTGTAATTGTTTTTTAATATTGTACTGTAGTGCCTCTTGTTTTTCAAAAGAACCAGCAGAACGATTAAATAAACAACAAATACATATAAAATTACAGTGTACAGCGAGATTAAGCGTATAAAATAACCGATATTAAAATATTTCAAACAATTATTGATGTCGTGACTTGTACGTAATAATCTTACAATATTTCTTGACTCAACTTACTTTTCAACACACCTCAATACTAATTTAACGTTACATATTAGATTTCAGTACAATACATCTAAATACACATATATTTGATGTTAATAATTCTAAGCCCAAAGAATTAATTATGCTGAAAAATTTTCTATTTTTACCAAGTTATATGAATATTGGTTTTAGTCTGCTGTAAAAATAGCACAATAGATATTAACTAGTTGCAATACAATTAATTAAAAAGATAATATGGGAAAGATAATAGCAGTTGCAAATCAAAAAGGTGGTGTTGGAAAAACAACTACTTCTGTAAACCTAGCTGCAGGGTTGGGGATGATGGAGAAAAAAGTATTGTTAATTGATGCTGATCCACAAGCAAATGCAACATCAGGTTTAGGTATAGATGTAGATAGCATAGAAATTGGAACTTACCAATGTTTAGAGCTTACCGTGCCTGCTTCTGAGACTATCATCCCAACAGATTCTCCAAATCTAGATATAATGCCTTCTCACATGGATTTGGTAGCTATAGAAATAGAACTAGTTGATAAGCAAGACAGAGAATACATGCTTAAAAAATCTCTGGAAGAAGTGAGAGATAACTATGATTTCATAATTATTGACTGTGCTCCTTCTCTAGGACTTATCACTCTAAATGCTCTTACTGCATCCGATTCGGTTATCATCCCTATTCAGTGTGAGTATTTTGCACTTGAAGGTTTGGGTAAATTACTTAATACTATAAAAAGTATAAGAAGCATTCACAATCCAGATCTTGATATTGAAGGATTGCTACTTACTATGTATGATGCGAGATTGAGATTATCTAACCAAGTTGTAGAAGAAGTAAGGACTCATTTCGAAGCTATGGTTTTCGATACAATTATTCAACGAAATGTTCGTTTAAGTGAGGCTCCTAGTTATGGCGAAAGTATCATAAAATATGATGCTTCGAGTAAGGGTGCAATAAATTATCTTAACTTAGCAAACGAAATTGTTGAGAGAAATACTAAAGAGGTAGCAAATTAATTTTAGAAATGGCAAAAGCAACAAAAAAACAAGCTTTAGGAAGAGGTCTTTCTGCTCTGCTTAAAGATCCAAAATCAGATATATCAACGGCAAAAGATAAAGGAGCAGATAAAGTAATTGGCAACATTGCCGAAATTGAACTTTCGTCTATAGAGGTTAATCCTTTTCAACCACGTACTTTTTTCAACGAAGAAGCATTAAAAGAACTTTCTGCTTCCATAAAAGAACTTGGAATTATTCAGCCAATAACTGTACGTAAACTTGGTTTCAACAGCTACCAATTGGTATCTGGTGAGCGTAGATTTAGAGCTTCAAAATTAGCTGGTCTTTCTCAAATTCCTGCTTACATACGTATTGCCAACGATCAGGAAATGCTAGAAATGGCTTTGGTAGAAAATATTCAACGCCAAGATTTAGATGCTATAGAAGTTGCACTTTCTTACCAACGACTTATTGAGGAATGTAACCTTACTCAGGATCAGATGAGTGATAGAGTTGGTAAAAAACGTTCTACAGTTACCAATTATTTAAGACTTCTGAAACTAGACCCTATTGTACAAACAGGTATTAGAGATGGTATCTTGAGCATGGGACACGGTAGAGCTTTAATCAACATAGAAGATGATGAAGTTCAACTAGAATTTTATGAACTTATTCTTAAAGACGGCCTTTCTGTACGACAAGTAGAAGAACTTGTAAAGAATTACAAAGAAGGTATTTTACCATCTAAAAATAGACCTGATAAAGTAGCAGTTCCAGAATATATCTCGAAAGCTACAAAAACTCTTTCAGAACATTTTGGAAATAAAGTAGATATAAAAATAGCTAAAAATGGGAAAGGAAAGTTGGTTATCAACTTCCATTCTGAAGCAGATTTGGAAAGAATAAAAAACTTAATTCAATAAGCTCAATTTGAAATTATCAAATAAATATATCTATCTATTAGGATTATTTTTTATTATCCTACAAGTGAATTTATTTGCTCAAAACGATAGCACTAAAGTAAGTAGATCTTACATAACACAAGATGCCCAAATTGGTATTGCCGATGGTGGTGGTGTTACTATGGGTTCTAGTTTGTCTGTAAAAGTGCCATCTACTGCAGCTTTGTATTCTGCTGTACTACCTGGTCTAGGTCAAGCTTACAACGGCAAATATTGGAAAATACCTCTTGTTTATGGAGCCATGGGTATAGGTGTATATTCAGTAATTTGGAATCAAAAAAATTACGACATATTTCTTGAGGCATACCGAATTCGCTTAAGTGGAGGTATAGATGATTATTTTGACACCCTGAAAGAAGAGGAGCAATTAATCTCTTGGATGGATCATTACCGAAATCAAAGAGATATGTCTATTCTTATAACAATAGGCTTGTACGCTTTCAATATTTTAGATGCTTACGTTGATGCACACTTATCTGCTTTTAATATAAACGATGACCTTTCAATGAGAGTACAACCAGCAGTGATGCCTTCCTATGTTGTAGGAAATTACTATTCATATGGGTTATCTCTCAAATTTGACATTAAATAAACACACACATAAAAATACTAGGAATGAAAATTGCATTACTTGGATATGGCCGTATGGGTCAGGAAATAGAAAAAATTGCCATTAGTAGAGGACACGAAATTGTAGTTAAAGCAGATATAAATGGTTTTACTGATGAGCAAATACTAAATGCTGATGTTGCTATAGATTTTAGTGTTCCTGAATCTGCAATTTCTAACATTAAACAAACTTTAAGAAACAAAGTACCTGTGGTTTCTGGAACAACAGGATGGTTAGACAACTACAACAATGTGGTAGATTATTGCAATGATCACAACGGAGGTTTCATCTATGCTTCAAATTTTAGCTTAGGAGTGAATATATTTTTCGAACTAAACAAGAAACTTGCAGATATGCTTTCTGGGCATGAGCAGTACAATGTTGAGATGGAAGAAATTCACCATACAAAAAAACTAGATTCTCCTAGTGGTACAGCTATTACTCTAGCCGAAGGGATTATAGAAAACTCTAATTTTACAAATTGGAAACTTGACACTGCTGAGGAAAATGAAATTCCAATTACAGCAAAACGCATAGAGAATGTACCTGGAACACACACCGTAAAATACACATCGGAGATAGACGATATAGAAATTAAGCACACTGCCCACAACCGTAAAGG
>JADGDT010000135.1 GCA_016744755.1 Ichthyobacteriaceae bacterium
GAGTTAATGTTTGAATTAGCTCAAAAAAACAAGATTACACTTCCTTACATTTCTGTAAACGAAATAAAAGGAGCATATAAGTTTAGTAACCTTCAGGAATTTTTAGACATTTATTATCAAGGTGCAAATGTACTTAGAACCGAAGGCGATTTTTATGATTTAACATTTGCATACTTAAAGAAAGCTCACGAACAAAACATTGTACACACAGAGTTTTTCTTCGATCCTCAGACTCATACCGATAGAGGGATAAGTTTTGAAACTGTTTTTGATGGGATGTACAAAGCTACTTTAGACGCTGAAAAAGAGTACGGAATTAGCTCGCTGATAATTATGAGTTTTCTACGCCATTTAAGTGAAAAAGCTGCTTTTGAAACTCTAGAAATGTCTTTGCCATACAAAGATAAAATTATAGGAGTAGGACTCGATTCTAGCGAACTTGGAAATCCACCAGAGAAGTTTGAACGAGTATACAAAAAAGCAAAAGAACTTGGATTTAAACTTGTGGCTCATGCAGGAGAAGAAGGGCCTGTAGATTATATTTGGAATGCTTTAAATATTTTAGAGGTCGATAGAATTGATCACGGTAACACATCACTCAACGATAAAAAGCTAGTTGATTACTTGATTAAGAACAAAATAGCATTAACCGTCTGTCCGCTATCTAACTTGGAATTAAAAGTATGTACCGACCTTACTAAACATCCCATTAAAAAAATGCTAGATTTAGGTGTCTTAGCTACTGTTAATTCTGATGATCCAGCATATTTTGGTGGTTATGTAAACGAAAATTTAGAACAAATTACCGAAAACCTAAATCTTTCAATAAGTGATATAAGAACATTAGCTAAAAATTCTTTTAAAGCAAGTTTTTTAGACGAAAGCAAAAAAAATATTTGGATAAATAAACTCGATGTTTATTTCGATACATTAAATTAATATTATAAAAGATGAGTACTAAATTCAGTAAATTATTTGAAACTAGATGGAGCGATTTTGATGCTAATCATCACATGCGACACACAGTTTACAACGACTGTGCAGCACAACTAAGATTAGATCTTCTAGTACAAAATGGTTTCGATATGAAAACCCTAAGTAAGATAGGCCTCGGTCCAGTATTGTTAAGAGAAGAGACAAGGTTTTTAAAAGAGGTAAATATTGGAGAAAATCTAACTGTAGATGTAGAAATAATTGGACTCACTAAAAACGGAGATAGGTGGAATATGCTTCATCATGTTTATAAAAACAATGATACTCTTGCAGCAATAATTATTGTAGAAGGAACTTGGATAGATACTAAACTTAGAAAAATTACTACTCCTCCAAAGGAATTAAACGACAAGTTTTTAGATGAATATCGTTCTGATAGTTTCGAATGGATAGAGCGTAAATCAAAATAGATATTATATAATTGGGTTGAGTTCTAACTATCATTGTAAAAACTCAGACTTGAATTTAGTCGAATCATGATTCTAAATCGCCTTATGAAAAATAGTGTTAAGAAATTTATTTTCATAAACGTTAAGAAAAACAAACTGTTTGAGCGCTAGAGAGTTTTTGTTTTTTAGTTTATTAAAATGAATTCTAACTATTTTTTATAAAGCGACGGCTTTTTTGCTTCCTTTTTTGGCTGTAGAACTGCGAAGCAATCATGAAACCAAGATAAAATAGATTATTCTTGAATAAAAAAGGAAGAGCCCGCCTAGCTTGAAGTCACATAACAGTGATAAATCATAAATACAATGATAATTGGAACTTAGCTTATAATTGCAACTGTTTTACTAGGTATAATAATGCAATATCTCATGCTTTAAAAACTATTTTAATATTTGTTGTATGTAAATTTGTTTGTTAATGGTTGAATCTTAAATTTGTAGTTGCTAGTTTCAATCTCGCTTTCAATGAAAGAATTATCGGAAGTTGTTGTTGCCCTTGAAAGTAAAGTTAATTTACTTGCGAAAGAGTACACTAAAATAAAAACAAAAAACGAGGATTTATATAACCTTGTAGAAGAGTTACAAGGAAAATTGAAAGATAAAAATGCTGAGATATTGCATTTGAGGGAGAAATATCAACGAACTAAAGTTGCTTCGGCTTTAAGCGGAAGTGATGAGGGAGTAAGAGAAACTAAATTGAAAATAAATCGTTTAGTGCGTGAAATTGATAATTGTATTGCGTTAATGCAGGGTTAGCATATTTGCAAATCCATATAATATAGAGTGATGTAATGGCAGATAAGATTAGAGTAAAAATTGCGATAGCCGAAAGGATTATTCCTTTGTATGTTTTTCCAGAAGAGGAAGAAGGCTTACGTAAAATAGCTCAGAAAATTGAGTCATTGATTAAGGAGTTTGAAAAGAATTATGCAGTAGAAGACAAACGACTTGCACTAGCAATGTGTACATTGCAATACGCAACACAATTAGAAAAAAACAATAAATCATCTGATTTAGAAAAAGATGATTTAAAAGATAGATTAAGCGCGTTAAACACTTTAATAAATCAAGTAATTTAACTAACTTTAGAGAGTAAGGTATTTTCCTACATTGGTTCTAATTTTTTTGGTAAACTCAACATTATTATAATAAAGAGTGCGTTATTGTTGGACAAGCGGGCCACACCTTCGGGAATTTCAACTTAGTTGAAAACAGTGGATACTTAACCTTCAGTGCAACTCTTAATCTTGTTTATTCGGAGTTTACTCTTCATAGAATCGATGTAGGATTTTTTTACGATAAAAAATAAAAGATTATGGAATCGACAGAAATTATTCTAATTATTGCTGTAGCAGTTGTTGCACTAGTATTAGGATTCTTCTTTTCTCGAATATTGAGTAAAAAAAATATAGAGAAAAGTCGCGCTAAAATTTTGCTGGATGCAAAACGCGAATCAAGTGCACTGCTTAAAGAAAGTAAGGCAGAGGCAGAGGCATTAAAAAAAGATAAAATTCTTCAAGCAAAAGAAAAGTTCATAGAGCTTAAAAGTGAGCATGAAAAGGTAATAACGAATAAAGACAGGAGAATTGCAGAAGCTGAGAAAAGGATTAAGCAAAAAGAATCTAAAATTTCTCAGGAGCTTGATAGAACTAAGAAGAAAAATCACGAGTTAGAAAGAAAATTAGAAGATACCGATAAAAGGTCTGATGTTTTAGATAGAAAAACTACCGAAGTAGAAAGGCTTCACAGAAAACAAGTTGAAGAACTTGAGGATATTTCTGGATTATCTCAAGACGATGCAAAAGCTAAACTTATGGAATCGTTGAAAGACGAAGCCAAAGCAGATGCGATGAATTTTATACAAGAAAGTATAGAAGAAGCAAAGCTAAATGCTAAGAACGAAGCTAAAAAGGTTGTAATAAATACTATTCAGCGTGTAGCTACAGAACATGCAATTGAGAATTCAGTTTCCGTATTCAATATTGAATCTGACGACATCAAAGGTAGAATTATCGGACGCGAGGGTAGAAATATCCGTGCGCTAGAAGCTGCTACAGGGGTTGAGATTATAGTTGATGATACTCCAGAAGCGATTATTCTTTCTTGTTTTGACCCTGTTCGTAGAGAGATTGCACGTTTGTCTATGCACAAATTAGTGACTGATGGTAGAATTCACCCAGCTCGTATAGAAGAGGTTGTTGCAAAAACTACTAAACAGTTAGACGACGAAATTATAGAAGTAGGTAAGCGTACCGTTATGGATTTAGGAATTAACGGACTTCACCCAGAGTTAATAAAAATTGTAGGTAGAATGAAATATCGTTCTTCTTACGGTCAAAACCTTCTACAGCACTCACGTGAGGTTGCTAACCTTTCGGCTACTATGGCATCTGAGCTAGGGCTTAATGCTAAAATGGCAAAACGTGCTGGATTATTACATGATATTGGTAAAGTTCCTGATACAGAATCAGAAACTCCACATGCAATTTTGGGTATGCAATGGGCAGAGAAGTATGGAGAACATCCAGATGTAATTAATGCAATTGGAGCTCATCACGATGAGATTGAAATGAAATGTATGATTGCTCCAATAATTCAAGTTTGTGATGCTATTTCTGGTGCAAGGCCAGGTGCTCGTCGTCAAGTAGCAGATTCTTACATTAAACGTTTAAAAGAACTAGAAGATTTAGCTCTTGATAACGATGGAGTAACTAAAGCTTATGCAATACAAGCAGGTAGAGAATTAAGAGTTTTAGTTGAATCTGAAAAAGTATCAGATACAGAAGCGGCAACTTTATCTTACGATATATCGCAACGTATTCAAACAGAAATGACTTACCCAGGTCAAGTTAAGATTACAGTTATTAGAGAAACAAGAGCTGTAAATATTGCTAAATAATTTACAGTATTAGGCTTTGTGCAATATGCTGTAAGCTAAAAATATAGATTTAAAAAGCTCCTTGAAAAAGGGGCTTTTTTTATGCGCTAAATTTGAGTACATTTGCACCCGCATTAAAAAATGCTATAAGCTGTACGCTATAAGCGATAGCTGTTTGATATTAGATTAATAATAAGCATATAGCCTAAAGCTAGACGTTTAAAGAAAATAATAAGAATATGAAGTGTGGTATTGTAGGATTGCCTAACGTTGGGAAATCAACATTGTTTAACTGTCTTTCAAATGCGAAAGCACAATCGGCAAACTTTCCATTTTGTACTATCGAACCAAACGAGGGAGTGGTAACTGTACCAGATGATAGAATAGCAAAACTTTCTGAATTGGTGAATCCTGAGCGTGTACAACCAGCTACTGTTGATATAGTTGACATTGCAGGATTGGTAAAAGGAGCATCAAAAGGAGAAGGTCTAGGAAATAAATTCTTAGCTAATATCCGTGAGACTAATGCAATTATCCATGTACTTAGATGTTTCGAAGATGAGAATATTACTCATGTTGAAGAAACTATTGACCCTGTTAGAGATAGAGATATCATCGATATGGAATTGCAGTTAAAAGATCTTGAAACAATAGAAAAAAGATTAGAGAAAGATAAGAAGCTTGCTAAAACAGGAAATAAAGAAGCTAAGAAGAATGTTGAAATTCTTACTGTTTTTAAAGAAGCTTTAGATAATGGTACATCAGCAAGAGCAGTTGATTACGATAATAGAGAATTAATTACTTCAATGCAGTTACTTACCGATAAGCCAGTGCTTTATGTTTGTAATGTTGACGAAGCTTCTGCAAAAGATGGAAACGATTTTGTTAAGAAAGTAGAGGAGGCAACAAAGAATGAAAATGCTGAAATAATTATTCTAGCTGCAGCTGTTGAAGCTGATATAGCAGAACTTGAAGAGTTCGAAGAAAAACAAATGTTCTTAGAGGAAATTGGACTTACAGAGCCAGGTGTTTCTAGACTTATTCAGAAAGCATATTCTTTGCTGGACTTACAAACATATTTTACTGCAGGAGTAAAAGAGGTAAGAGCTTGGACTATACCAGTTGGCGCTACAGGACCTCAAGCAGCGGGTGTTATTCATACCGATTTTGAAAAAGGTTTTATTCGTGCAAATGTAATTTCATATGATGATTACATTGAGTTTGGATCGGAATCAAAATGTAGAGATGCTGGTAAATTAAGAGTAGAAGGAAAACAATACGTTGTACAAGATGGTGATGTTATGCATTTCTTGTTTAACGTGTAATCTTTATTAGATTATAAGCATTATAATATATTGACTCCCAAATATTCATTTTAATATTTGGGAGTTTTTTTATCTAGAAAATGGCTCTAGTTTAGTAGGATTAAAAAGTTATAAATTAAGGTTGTCTATGATTACTTTAGAAAAAACTTAGGGCTCAGCCTGATGAATAATCCATGATTTTAGAGGAAATACCTTAAAATATAATTGTCTTATTATTGTGTATAAAAACTCTATCGTCTAGAACAAGATTTAGGGCTCTTGCTAATACGTTTTTTTCTACATCCCAACCTATATTCCTCATTTCTTTCCATGACTCTTTGTGGGATACTGGAATTACATTTTGAGCAATTATTGGGCCTTCATCTAAGTCATTAGTGACAAAGTGGCTAGTTGCACCTATAATTTTAACTCCTCTTTCGAAAGCTTGTTTATATGGATTTGCACCAATAAAAGCAGGTAGGAACGAATGGTGAATATTAATTATTCTTTCTTTAAAAGTTTCTACAAAATTAGCAGAAAGAATTCTCATGTATTTTGCTAAGACTATGTAATCGGGGTTTAGACTTTTAATCAATTCTACAACTTCACCTTCGTGTTGTTCTCTACTTTTATTTTCGTGAGATACATAGTGAAAAGGAATTCCAAATCTTTCAGTGAAATTTTGTAAGTTATCATAATTAGAAATCACAGCAATAATGTTGGCATTAAGTCTAAGCCCTTCCGAACGAACTAATAAATCTCCCAAGCAATGATTCTCTTTGGTAGCCATTAGAACTATTCTCTTTGGTTTATTGTCGTGAATTTTAATAACGCTATCACTTGGAAGTATTTCATGTAGCTCTTTTTCTAAAGATTCTATATCTGCATCGCCAGAAAAGACAGTTCTCATAAAAAATCTATCTTGTTCCGTTTCAACAAACTCACCATTTTCATCAATATTTAAGTTTCTTTGATAAAGTAAATTTGAAATTTTATATATTAACCCTGTTTCATCAGAGGTGTTTACTAGTAGCTTGTAAGTCATATTATTTATTTGCATTAAAATTATTCAAATGTAATAAAACAAACTTTAACCTTACATTAATTGATGATTTACACTGTATTTTCAGCTTATTTATTTCTGTAAATTAGATTATTTGGTTCTACCCTTATTTGTGTGGAAGTTGTAATTCATAATAGTCGTCATCTTGAGTCCTAAGTTTTACCTCAAGAAGCTCCAACCCCGTCTTGCCCGCTCCGACGATCGAGGCGAGCCGTCGAGGCTGGCTCCGCTTAAGGTAACAATTGTTCCACAACATTCAGGGTATAACCGATTATTTAAACTATTAATAATTCTGTTGATAAATGTTTTTTTAGTTTATAAAAACTACTGTATTTTATGATATATTTAGAAATTAGAAGAAAATATTTGCATAAACTAATACTGCGATTGATTATCAGTTTATTGCGATGAGATTGATAATGAAATCACATAGAAATAATTTACACTTATGGCTGCTGCTGCTTATACAGAAGATAATATAAAATCCCTCGACTGGAAGGAACATATCAGGATGCGACCTGGAATGTACATCGGTAAGTTGGGAGATGGATCTTCTCACGATGACGGAATCTATATTTTATTAAAAGAGATTATAGATAACTCCATAGATGAGTATGTAATGGGAGTTGGTAAAACCATAGAATTATCGATAAAAGACAACTTGGTTTCGATTAGAGATTATGGTAGAGGTATCCCATTAGGTAAAGTTAACGCTTGTGTATCGCAAATTAATACAGGTGGAAAGTACGATAGTAGAGCATTTAAAAAATCGGTAGGATTAAATGGAGTAGGTACTAAGGCAGTAAATGCCTTGTCTCAACATTTCAAAGTACAATCTATTAGAGACGGACAAACAAAGATCTCTGAGTTCTCTTTGGGAGAGAAAACTGTAGATGATAAACCTATAGAGTCTAGTTTGCGTAAAGGAACTAAGATTAGTTTTACACCGGATGAAACTATATTTTCAAACTATAAGTTTAGGAAAGAATATGTAGAGCGTATGGTTATGAACTACGTTTACCTAAATACAGGTCTAACGATAATTTATAACGGAGAGAAATATCATTCAGAGAATGGATTAAAAGATTTATTGAATGATAATATTACCAACCCTATAGTTTATCCAATAATTCATATTCAGGCAGAGGATATTGAGTTGGCAATGACTCACTCTCAAACACAGTATAACGAGGAGTATTATTCTTTTGTAAACGGACAACATACAACACAGGGAGGAACACATCAAACTGCTTTTCGCGAAGCTGTGGTGAAAACAATACGTGAGTTTTTTAA
>JADGDT010000136.1 GCA_016744755.1 Ichthyobacteriaceae bacterium
TTATAGAAACTTTATAACTATCGGGATTTAAGTCTAAACCGAACAAATGCTTTTGAGTTTCGCGTTGAGCACTACCTGGTGATGATAGCTGTAATACTTTTTTAGGATGAGCAGGAGAGAAACGTAAAGTTCTTCCTCCTCCAACAATAATTTCACCTAATCCTAAAGCTATATTTGCAATTCCTTCGTTGGCTTTTTCGTTTCCTATTGGGTAGAAGTTTATAGAACGTGCAACACCTGATATATTAGGGTAGTACACATCTCCATAATCTTTACCTGTAACTTCTTGTAAAATTACAGCCATCTTATCTTCATCTAAACTGTGAGAAGTTGCTTTGATGTAAATTTTACTTTCAGCATAAAAAGAAGATGCCATTACCGATTTTACAGCTTTAGACACCATATCTAGCATGTAATCTAAATCGTCGTTTGAAGGTACCATATATGTAGCAAAAACTCCTGCAAAAGGCTGATAATGAGAGTCTTCAAGTACGCTAGAAGATCTAACGGCTATAGGTCTTGTAGAGTAATTTAGAAATGCTTTTATATCTTCTATAACCCAACCAGGCAAATCTTTTGATATAAATTCGTCAAGTATTTCTTGATCACTAACATCGTCTTGAACAACATATTCGAATAAGTCGTTTTCTTCCATAAATATATCGAATACCTCGGTACTTAATACAACAGTACGTGGTATAGATATTGATATTCCAGGGTATTTTTCGAAAAGGTTATGTCTTTTTAAGAAGTTATCTACAAATGCCAATCCTCTTCCTTTCCCTCCTAAAGCACCTTCTCCTATTCTAGAGAAACCTAGATATTCGTCATATTTATCTCTTCGGAACTTTGCAATTACACCTCTAGCTCTATCTATTCTACAGGTTTTAATTGCCAGAACTATGTACTCTCTAAGGTGATCTTCTTCGGCAAAATCCTCTAGTTCTATTTGTGCAAATAGATTTGCTATTGGAAAAAGAGCTCTAGATTTTAGCCATTTAGAGAACTGATTTCTTCTAGCGTGATAGATTATAGATTCTAATGGAACTATAGCAATTTTCCTCTGCAAACTTTTTAAGTCAGTTGCTTCTTCAACAACTTTCTTGTTTGAGGGATCCCAGAACTCAAAATTTCCAAAAGAGAAGTATTCGGTTATAAATTTTTTAAGTTCTATAGAAAGTCTTTCAGAGTTTTTATAAAGAAATTTGATGCCTAAATCTCTGGCAATTTCTCCATTTTTTAATTCTGATGACTGTAATAAAAACGGAAAATATCTGTCTTGTTTATGAATGTGTTCGGCTAACAAAAAACCTGCTTTAGGGTCTTTTACACCATCTTTAAAATAACTGACATCAGAAATTACTCCTAGCAAATTATGTTTGTATTTTTCGAAAAGAGCAACACCTTCTTCGTAGTTTGTAGCTAAAAGAATCTTAGGTCTTCCCCTCATCAAAATCATTCCTCTGTGCTCGTTCAACCCCTCTGTCATGAAAGATCTAGTTTGTTTAAGGATGATTTTATAAAAATTTGGTAGATAATGAGAATAGAACCGCAAGGAATCTTCGACTAGAAGTATTGCCTGAACACCTATTTCTAGGATGTCTCTATCGGCATTCATTGCATCTTCTGCTAACTTAATTATTGCTAAAAAAATATCTACATTTCCTCCCCAATGGAACACAAAATCTATAGAGCTAATATCTTCTCTATCTAGTCTTTCCCTTAGCTCGGTAGAGTAGTGGCTTAAAGCTGCAATAGGGATATTTGGCGAAAACTCTTTTATCTGTTTAGATACTTCAAAAGATTTGTTACTTCCTGCATCTAACCAAGTTATTACAAGTTCAATCTTTTCGTTTTCGAGAAGTTTTAAAGCTCTTTTTCCAGAATTTGCATGAAGGAAGGTAGGAGGATATCTCAGGTTTAAATCTACGTATTCGTTAAAAATTTGTTCGTCAATTCTACCATCTTCTTCAAGCATGTAGTAATCGTAGTTAGAACAAATAATTAGTACTTTATATATTCGGTTTTGCATTAATCGCTTAAATGCAACCTCTCCGAACTGATAAGTAGTCAGTTCTGGAAGTTTCTTTTTTAGCATCATACAGTTTGGTCTTTTTAGTAAAATGCAATTTAAAAAACCTATTCCGATTTGGAAGGTAATTTTATATTAAAGTTTTTGATGATTTTTTTTGATAGTGGAATAGGTAATTGAGAGAAGTAGTAATCTTGATTATTGATTGCTAAATATTCAATAATCCGCTGGCAATGAATATTGTAAATAATTAATTTAGAAGTTGAAATATACATTTGAAGAAATCATTTAATAAATCCTAAATTATCTATATTAGCACTTCTATCACGAAAAAATATTTAGCTTTTTATGGCCTCAAATTTCACCGTTTACAACGCATCTGCTGGTTCTGGAAAAACTTATACAATAGTTAAAGAATATCTTAAAATTGTTCTGTCATCAGAATTTCCTTTTAAGTACCAACAGATTTTGGCAATAACTTTCACCAACAAGGCAGCTGGTGAAATGAAGGAGAGGATTTTTAATCAGTTAAGAGAATTTGGCAATATTAAAAGTACAGATATTCCAAGTGATTTATTGCTAGATTTAGAAAAAGAATTACAAATAGAAAGAGATGTACTTGTTGAAAGAGCAAAAAATGTATCATCACAAATACTTCACGATTATTCTAAATTTAATATTTCTACCATTGATAAATTTACTCATAAATTAATAAGGACTTTTTCTTTTGACTTAGGGCTTCCAGTTAATTTTGATGTAGAAATGAATGTAAGTAACATTCTTTCTGACGCTGTTGATGTATTGATTTCTAAAATTGGAGATAAAAAAGATTTGACCAATGCTCTAGTAAATTTCTCCATCAGAAACCTTAGAGATGGTAAATCGTGGGATATTGCTTTTGCACTAAAAGATATTTCTACCGAGTTATTTAAGGAAGAAAGTGTTGACGAAATTGAAGAGTTAAAAAAGCACTCTATACAAGATTTTATTGCTCTATCTAAAACATTGCGAGAGCTAGAAAAGGAAGCCATCAAAGAGTTGAAAAGAATTGGTGAAAATGCACTTGAATTAATCTACGCTAGTGGGTTAGAAAATGAGATGTTTTCTCGTAAATCTATTCCTAATTACTTTGGTAAATGCGCAGATGGAATTTTTGGTGACAAAGCACCTACCACAGCTATTTTAAAACAATTTGATAGCGGTCAGCTCTATACAAAAACAAATTCTAAGAAACTATGGGCTGGAGCTATGGATTCTATTTTTGAAGATTTACGAGACTACTTTAATTCATCTAGAAAGTGGGTTGAAGAAAGTGGGTCATTAATTGTTTTAATCAGATTAATTCTTAGAAATATTGATTCTGTAACAGTTCTTAATGAAATAGAAAAAGAACTTAGCGAAATCAAAAGACACAACAATGTTCTTTTCAATTCTGAATTTAATAAGCGTATTTCCGATGAAATTAAAAATCAACCCGTTCCTTACATTTATGAAAGATTGGGAGATAAATTTCAGTATTTTTTCATAGATGAATTTCAAGATACATCGGTTTTGCAATGGCAGAATTTAATTCCATTGATAGAAAATTCTATAGCAAGTGGTGGCGACTGTGTAATTGTTGGTGATGGTAAGCAAGCCATTTACCGATGGCGTGGAGGTAAGGCCGAGCAGTTTATAGATTTGAGTCAGAATAAAGTGGAATTTCCTTTTGAGATTACTCCAGCTACTCTAGATAAAAACTACCGAAGTTACAGTCATATTATTGATTTCAGTAATGATTTTTTCAAGTTTATTTCCAATGCATTTTCTAACGATAGTTATAGCGAAATGTATGTTGATGGAAATAATCAGAAAACAAACAACAAGATTGGAGGCTATGTAGAAATTGATTTTTTCGAGAAAAATGATATTGATGATTTTGATGATCAAAATAATTCTAGAACAGAAGTAATTATTCGCGATCTGTTACACGAAGGATATTCTCTAAAGGACATTTGCATTCTTACCCGTAACAATAAGGAAGGAATTTTTGTGTCGAATTATTTAATAGAAAATGGGGTGGAGGTAGTTTCGAAAGAATCACTACTAATAAAAAATAATGAGCAAGTAGATTTCTGTATTCAGTCTTTGAAATTGATAAATTACAGCGATGATTTTGATGCTAGACTAAAAGCTATTGAATTCCTGATTTCTAGTGAAGCCATTGTAGTTGAAGAGAATGAAAGACATAATATTTATTCTGAATTTGTTAAACTAAGTTCTGAACAATTCTATTCAAAATTAAAAAAATTCAATATTAATTTTGATGTAAGTAGCTTTTTGAAACTTCCGCTTTACGATGCTATTGAAGAGTTTATAAGAATATTTAGTCTAGCAGAAAATGCTAGCACAGAAATTCAATTTTTTCTAGATTTTGTATTAGAATTCTCATCTAAAAACAATACAGGAATAAATTCGTTTCTGGAACATTGGGAGGATAAAAAAGACAAACTTAGCTTGGTAATTCCCGATGGATTAGATGCTGTGCAGGTGATGACAATTCACAAATCTAAAGGATTGGAATTCCCAATTGTGATTTTCCCATATGCCAATTGGATGACTAGCGAAAGAAACACAAAAACGTGGATTCCTCTAGAAGATGCCGAAGAGAATTTTAACGGAATTAGTAACGCTTTAGTTTCTGTAAACAAAGAATTGGCATCTACCCCTGTTGGAAAAGAAATATATTTTAAACACGAAAATGAAGTTATTTTAGATAATCTAAACCTACTTTACGTTGCACTAACTCGACCTGTACAACGGTTATATGTTATTACCTACAAAGATAAACACAAGAAGTTATCGGAATATTTTAGCAATTTCTTAAAATCAGAATCAAACTACATTTCTGAACAATTAAAAAGTAAGGATGATAAATATTGGTTTGGTGATAAAGTTTTTATTCCAACCGAAAATAATAATTCTATTAAAAAATACAAATTAGAAACTCTAAACTCATACAAGTGGATTAATAGAGTTAGAATGAGTCTTGAAGCACCAAAATATTGGAATATCGGAGAGATTACCGAAAGCGAATACGGAAATTTAATTCACAATATTTTGGCAGAGATAAATTATGTAGAAGATAAAACTGATGTTCTAGAAAGACAGGTGCTTGATGGTAATTTAACCATCGAAATATCTGATAAAATTAATGATTTGATTGATAAAGTAATTCTACATCCAAATTTATCTAATTATTTTAAAAAGGAATACGAAGTCAAAAACGAGCAAGATATAATTTTGTCAGACAAAACAATTTTAAGACCCGATAGAGTTGTTATCAACAAAAACAGCGCTGTAGTTATAGATTACAAAACAGGTGCAAGAATAGAAAAACACGACGAACAGATTAACCACTATGGCGATGCTCTTACTGAATTGGGATACGTTGTAGAAAAAAAGTTACTAGTGTATTTGAAAGATGAAGTAGATGTAGTTGAGGTATAATTATAGGTTTATTAGAGTAGATATATTAAATCATAAAAACCTCTTGTATAACTTAATGCCATTAGTCTTTATACACAAATAGTATTTTGTATTTACATCATAAAAAAACATGTATAAAAGTCATGATAAAGAAAAAATAATTATATATTTGACCATTATTAATTGAATTATAACTAACAACTATGAAGTTTCTTGGCTTTTTATTATTCCTAACAATTGCATTAATCGGATTTAGTGTATTGACTTTCCTTATTTCTATAGTTTTTTATTGGATAGGAGGCTATTTTGCTGAAAGCATGGGCTTGATTAAAGACAAAAGTGCAGAATAATATAATTTAGACATTATAAAAATTACAATCCTTTGGAGGTGCTTTTGCATTATCGAAGGATTTTTTTTGTGGTATTATCTAAAAGATAGTTATCTTTAGAAAACAAAATTTCAAGTATTAATATAAGTTAAATAACCATATATGGAACATTTTTTAGAGCACGACGGCCCCGTGGCAGTAGCATTAGAAGTAACACCAAATAAAATATTTCTTGAATGGCTCAATAGTATTGAGAAAGATATGGAACTAATGCCAACAGAATATGATGTTCTTACATCTGAAACTAATATTTATTTGGTTTCTCTTAATAGTTACGAAGATGAAATAGATGATTACTTAGATGATCATTTTGAATCTATTTTTAAGAACGAATTAGAAACATGGAGCTTAGATGTAGATAAATGGCCACACGGAAGAACACAAAAAATGTTTGAAGAGTGGTTTGATTACAAAGTACACAACCTCATAAATATGCTAAAGGTAGAGTAGGGTAATGATACAGCAAGTAGAATTACAACTATCAGGATTCTCTAGAGGATTTCATATTATTACAGATATTATTTCGGGTGAATTGAAAAATTTGCCCGAAATTGGTATGTTGAATATTTTCTGTAAGCATACTTCAGCAGGTTTATCGCTAAACGAGAATGCAGACTCTTCGGTATTGGTTGATTTCGAAAATTCGCTAAATAGAATAGTTAAGGAAAAAGAGAGTTTTTATACTCATATTTATGAAGGTGATGACGATATGCCAGCTCACATCAAAACTTCTTTAGTAGGTAGTTCTCTGCAAATACCAATAACTAAAGGCAAACTAAACTTAGGTATATGGCAAGGAATATATTTATGTGAGTTTAGGAATCATGGTGGTCCTAGAGCTGTGGTTTGTACTATTTATTCTTAACTTTGTGCATTAATTTATTTACCACTTTATAAACCTCAGGAATTGTTTTTGTTTTTATTAGTGGTTAAGAAAAATAGTAAAATGGAATTCAATTACAAAGAGAGTAAAATAGATATAAATAGATATCCTGCTACTGATAACAATTCTTTAAAGCCTTGGAATGCAGGAGAAGAGCTTGCACTAAAATATTTCTCCGAAAAAGATACAGAAGATAAAGTGCTAGCAATTAGTAACGATAAATTTGGTTTTACATCTGTTGCTTTAAGTGAAAATAATCCTTTTACGATTATTGATTTTAATAGCCAGGAGAAAGCGATTAAAGAAAATTTCAGTAGAAATAATATCAAGGTAGTCAAAAGTAATTTTGTTTCTCCATTAGATAGTCTAGAATCTGAAATTGATTTTGGGTTTATTAAAATACCTAAGTCAACAGATTTATTCAGACTTTATCTAAATCAAATTCATAATAGTTTAAATAACGATGGAGAAGTTGTTTGTTCTTTTATGACAAAGAATTTCAACAAAACAATTGTTAAGATTGCAGAGGAATTTTTCGAGAATGTTGAACAAAGTTTGGCTTGGAAAAAGTCGAGACTTTTAATTTTAAAAGGTAAGAAAGAAGTAGAAGAACAAAACCTAATAAATACTTTGGAGTATAGCGATGCTAAGAGCTTTAAGCAGTATTCAGGAGTGTTTTCTGCAAAAAGAATTGACTTTGCAAGTCAGTATTTTATAAACTATATTTCTGTTTTGCCTAGTGATAAAAAAGTATTGGATCTAGCATCGGGAAATGGAATTTTGGCACATGCTGTAACAGAAAAATGTGATAGTTGCGAAATTCATTTAATGGATGATTCTGTACTTGCAATAGCATCTTCTAAGTTGAATGTTGAAGGCGATAATCTGCATTTTCACTGTGAAGATACTTTAGATGGATTTGATAAAAACAGTTTTGATTTGGTAGTTTCTAATCCTCCATTTCATTTCGAATACGAGAATAATATTGAAGTTTCCTTAAATCTTTTCAGAGGTGTACAGAAAATAGTAAAAACAGGAGGAAGATTTCAATTGGTAGCTAATATTCACCTTAACTATAAAATTCATCTAGATAAAATTTTTAGTGCTGTAGAAGTTCTAGGTCAGAATGACAAGTATATTGTTTATGAGTGTGTAAAATAG
>JADGDT010000137.1 GCA_016744755.1 Ichthyobacteriaceae bacterium
GCTACCTATGACAACCTCATATTTAACCACGAAGGACACTAAGTTAGGCACTAAGTTCACTAAGAAAATTCTTTGTGCTACTTTGAGTTTCTTTGTGGTTAAGTAATTATCCGCTACCTATGACAATACTTATTTTTTCTTTGCGTCTTAGCGACTTTGCGAGACTCAAATTGTCATTAACTCATTGGAGCTTTTTTGAAAAAACTTAAGCCTACCCAGGTCTGTATTTGCATATGGGCTTAAAAGTGTTAAGTAATATTTTTAGGGATGATTACCTAGTGGAATTGTAGATGGTATTAATATAATACATCATATCGACAGCCGTTAGGAGCGGAGATATTTCCACTTCATTGTGTTACGGTCGATATGACGATAGCTTTATATTTTTAGATTACCATTTTATTTGTTAAGGGTTACTCAAATTCAAATCTGCTAATCTTTTGTCTAGTTCTACTAAAGAAGTATCTTCTATTATATTTGTATCTATTCTTAATTCTTTAGAATCAGTTTGAAGAATATATTCCCCAGCAAATTTTTTGAAAACTTTCACTTCCGATAAAATCACCTTTTTAGAAAAGATAGAATTATTTCTAACTGTTCCATTTTCAACGGTTAAGTACTGTTTAATGTAATTAGAAGAATAAATAGTAATGTACATAGCTCCCAAAGCAACAACTGAATAGTCTGACCATCCTGTAAAATCACTAAAAATAAAACTAGAAATTATTAGAGTTCCCCAAAAAACTATCATAATTAAATAGAATATATTTCTCTTTCTTTTATATCTAATTTTCATTTTAGAACTATTAGTATCTATATTCATGAGATTTAAAAGGTCCTTTTACAGTAACTCCTATGTAAGCAGCTTGTTCTTCGGAAAGAACATCTAGTTCTACTCCTAGTTTTGCTAAGTGTAAATCAGCAACTTTTTCATCTAAATGCTTAGGTAGTGTATAAACTTTGTTATCATATTTCTCTGGAGTTTTCCAAAGTTCAATTTGAGCTAAAGTCTGATTTGTAAATGAATTTGACATTACAAATGATGGGTGACCTGTAGCACATCCAAGATTTACTAATCTTCCTTCGGCAAGAACTACAACCTCTTTACCATCAACAGTATATTTATCTACTTGAGGTTTAATAGTTATTTTAGATTCACCATAATTTTTTATCAACCAAGCCATATCAATTTCGTTATCGAAATGCCCAATATTTGCTACAACGCACTTATCTTTCATAGCTAAGAAGTCTTTGCCAGTAAGAATATCTTTATTACCTGTGGCAGTTACAACTATATCGGCATCGCCAATGGCATTGTCCATTTTTCTAACTTCGAAACCTTCCATTGCAGCCTGCAAAGCACAAATAGGATCTATTTCGGTAACAATAACTCTAGCTCCTGCACCTGCAAAAGAAGCTGCCGTTCCTTTTCCTACATCACCATAACCTGCAACTACAACAACTTTACCAGCTATCATTAAATCTGTAGCACGACGTATTCCATCTACTGCCGATTCTCTAGTTCCATATTTATTGTCGAACTTAGACTTAGTTACCGAATCGTTTACGTTGATTGCCGGAATAGGTAGGGTCCCATTTTTCTCTCTTTCGTAAAGCCTATGAACACCAGTTGTTGTTTCTTCCGATAGTCCATTTATATCTTTTACCAATTCAGGATATCTGTCTAGAACCATATTTGTAAGGTCTCCTCCATCATCGAGAATTAGATTTAATGGGAGTTTTTCTTCTCCAAAGAATAATGTTTGTTCAATTGCCCAATCAAATTCCTCATCGCTCATTCCTTTCCAAGCATAAACCTGTACACCAGTTTCGGCAATTGCAGCTGCAGCGTGATCTTGAGTAGAGAAAATATTACATGAGCTCCATGTAACATCAGCACCTAAAGCCACTAATGTTTCAATTAAAACGGCAGTTTGTATGGTCATGTGTAAACATCCTGCAACTCTTGCTCCTTTTAAAGGTTGTTCGTCTTTGTATTCTTCCCTTAAAGACATTAATCCTGGCATTTCTGCTTCGGCAAGTTTAATTTCTTCACGTCCCCAGGTAGCTAAGGAAATATCTTTAACTTTATAGGGTAAATATGCTTTAGTTTCGCTGTTCATTTCTGTTTTTTTTTAGTTATGTTAGCCAAATATAGTGTTTTTTGATTTTGATATTTAAATAAAATGCCCCTTTACACTAAAAATAAAGTAGATAGCTCAACTACACTTCTAGTATGGAAGATTGAAGAAGATTTCAATTCTCTTCTATCGTCTATTAAGTTAAAAGCTGACTCGATTGAGAGGCTAGAGAAGTTTTTGTCTAACAAAAGAAAGTTAGAGTTTTTAGCCACCCGTAATCTTCTTGCAGAAGTAGGGTTGGATGATTATGATTTGACATACCGAGAGGATGGTGCTCCATTGCTTAAAGATGGATTTATCTCTATTTCTCATACGTCTGATTTTGTTGCCATAATTATCAGCGACAAAAAAGTGGGAGTTGATATAGAAAAAAATAGGCAACAGATATTCAGGATAGCACACAAATTTATTAACAATGATGAAGAATCTAAATTTGACATTACTTCACTAAAAGTGCTTTCTGTAATTTGGAATAGTAAGGAAGCCATGTTTAAGCTATGTGATAAAACAGGAATAGATTTTAAGAAGAATTTGAACATTACTCACATTGATTTCAATGGTAATGAAGTGAAAGCTGAATTAATTTTTGATAATGAAAAAGTCAGTGTTAGCGGAAAATTGGATATTTTTGATAATCACACATTGGTATATCTAATGATTTATTAGTTTTACAGATAATTAAAAAGATTACAATTGAATATTCTTGAAAAAATAATTTCAGTAAAAAAAGAAGGCAAAAAACAAATTGCAGTTCTAATTGATCCCGATAAATTAAATGCTACAGAACTAACTAATTTAGTTTCTAAAGTTAAGAATTCTCCTATTAACTATATTCTTGTTGGAGGGAGTTTGCTGAGTTCCGATCAGATGGATGAATACATTGGTTTGATTAAACAGAACATCAATATTCCTGTAATTATTTTCCCTGGCAGTGTACATCAAATTTCAAATAAAGCTGATGGGATTTTATTTCTTTCACTAATATCTGGTCGTAATCCAGAGTTTCTTATTGGTAGCCAAGTAGTGGCTGCTCCTCTATTAAAAAGAACAAAATTAGAAGTTTTATCTACAGGATATATTTTAGTTGATAGTGGAGTTCAAACTACAGCTTCATACATAAGTAACACAACTCCTTTACCTCGCGATAAAGCCGATATAGCAGTTGCTACAGCTTTGGCAAGTGAGATGATTGGTCATAAATTACTTTATCTAGATGGAGGAAGTGGAGCTAAGCTAGAAGTTCCTAGTGAGATGATTTCTGCTGTAAAAAAACACATTGATATACCTTTAATAATTGGCGGAGGAATAAATACAAAAGAGAAATTAGAAACTGCTTTTAACTTTGGTGCCGACCTTGTTGTTATAGGTACTGCTATTGAGAAAAATCAAGATTTCTTAGATGATGTTGTAAAAGTTGTGAATTCATGATTTTTTGTTCTACACTTAGTCTTTAGTAAGCAGTTGAAAACCTCAAAACACAACTCTAAAATAGTGTCATACGTTTGCTGAGCGGAGCCTAAGCAACGAGTAAAAAAACTAATACTTCGACTCCGCTCAGTAACCGTTCTTTTACAAAGCATTCATGGTTATTCGTAATTTTTTTCTATAAAAAAAATATTGAGGTCTAATGACGAAATTTATTCTCTAAAAACAAATCATATTAGAAATCGTAGTAAGTATTAAACAAGTCTGTTCTTATCCCAAAAGAAATTACTCCTCCACTACTATTTTTTAGAAAAGCTGTTTCTTCCAATATTTTGAAATCTCTAAAAGTAAAATCAACAAATAGTTTAAGGTTTATAGATGGATTAACAATATAACCTGCTTTTACATTGGTGTACAAAAGTGTACCTACATTACCTTGGGCTACTTTGTTTCCATAATCTTGCTCTCTATCGTTGTAGTTTTGATATATGTCGCCACCCCAGTTTGTAGTATCAGTATCATACCCTTTCTTTCCATAGATAATTTTAGCATCAACAAAATATCTATCGTACCTATATCTAAGAATACTTACAGACTCCCAAAAATTTGCTCCCCATTGATGACCAATAGGTTGATTGTAGTGACCGTAGTTTTGTAAAGGTTCTTTGTGAGAGAAGGTGTAAGGTCTTGCCCAATTCACTTCTTGTTTTAATTGCAACCCCTCTACACCAAATGCATCGAAATAATTTACCCCTAATTGAAAAGCAAACTTATTGGCCCAGTAGCCATTACTTGCTTTTACTTCCGATAAAGTAAATTCATCTAAAACAGCCTGCCCATAAAATTGAATAGAATTTGTAATCTTAATTTTAGTACTAAATCCAACTATTGCATTTCCTCCAGAAGAACCCAAACTAAACTCAATAGGTCGGTAGAAAATTATAGGATTTAAGTAACTCACATCAAATCCTCTTTGTCCTGTTGAATCTGCCCATGTAATAGATTCAAAAAATCCAACATTTATTCTATCAGTAATATTCCAACTTAAGTAGTGTGCCGTTACAAATTTCTTCTGATGTACATTCCCATTCATTGCAACTTCTGGTCTAATATCTTGCATCCACATGTAATAATTTGTGTACTTGATATTCCAGAAAGTTGTATTTATTTTGAAGTAAGGATAGCTAAAACCTCCATCGCTCAAAAACATTGACCTGTAGCCATCGCCAATAAAATTTTTACCTGTTCCGAACTGGAAATTAAAATATTTACTTGGAGTGTATGACATCTCAGCTTCTGCCATTGCATAATCATATCCTCCATCCTTAAAGCTATTTGCAATTCCTTGCCCCGGGATTAATCCAGCGCCACTTACACCTTTATGTTCTTTTACCCAATTTGTAGTGTAATCGGCAAAACGTGCTTGAGTTTCGTAAAATGAAGTCTGAAAACTAAACTCTTTGCCCAATTGCCCTTCAATATAAAATCCCCTAGTGTTTACATAAGTTGAGCTACGCTCTGAATTAAAATCTTTTCCAACTTGAAAATTCATTGTAGGATCAAGAGAAAACCAAAAATCTTCTTTCTCTACTTTCAAAAGATGCTCGTCGAATACCTTTCTTCCCCACCAACTTTTCTTGTTGTAACTAAGTGTGCTATCGTATCCAGCAACATTGTAATATTTATTAGCCTCTCTTTTAATAAAAGGTTTTGATGCTGTATGAGAATTTGTTCCTAATTGGTTGTATCCGTTTTCAATTTCGGCATATCTAAATTTTGAATACTTTATATTCTGATCTTGAGAAAATGAATAAGTTGATAACAATAAAGATATTAGTAGTAAGTATAAATTTTTCATATAGATTGGATTTTTTAGATAAATAGGGATTAAAGTTTCATTACTCTACCATCTTTCAATTCGTATTTATCGCCACTCTCAATACAAGTTGCTAAATTGTTTTTATCAAATTTAAGCCTCTGCCCATACTCACTCATCCATCCAATTTGTTTTGATGGATTACCAACCACCAAGGCATAAGGCAAAATATTTTTTGTTACAACTGCTCCTGCACCTATAAAAGCAAATTCTCCTATATCGTGTCCGCAAACTATTGTAGAATTAGCACCAATAGTAGCACCTTTGCCAACATGTGTTTTGGCATACTGCCCTTTTCGGTTTATTGCACTACGAGGATTTGTTACATTAGTAAAAACCATAGATGGACCAAGAAAAACATCATCAGCACAAGTAACCCCTGTGTAGATAGAAACATTGTTCTGAACTTTAACATTCTTACCTAATACAACTTCTGGCGAAACCACCACATTCTGTCCAATATTACAATTCTCTCCTAAAGTACAGTTACTCATTATATGACTAAAATGCCATATTTTAACTCCCTTTTCTATGTTGCATCCATCATCTATAACAGCACTTTCGTGAGCAAAATAATCGTTTTCCATTACCTAAACATTAGTTAGGAAGCAAACATACAAAATCAAAATTTCACAGTAATATTAAAAATTACTTTGTTTCGTTATTGAAATTATTATTTAATAGATTCGCAATAGTTAATTTTAAAAACCATGAAATCTCGCAAACAACAAATACTTGAAAAGTGCATACAAATTCAACAACAGAAAGTTGATAAGTTAAGTGTCATGGTCGACACTCTAAATGATTCAGCAATTAACTCTGATAAGTGTGTTGTAGGCGATAAACATCACACCTTTAGAGCCCAAACTCAAAACGAACAAGAGCTTTATGCTAAACAGCTAAATGGGGCTATAAATGAATTAAATACTCTAAAATTAATTTCTAAAGAAAAGAAATTTAATACGGGAGAACTAGGGGCTTTACTTGACACCAGCAATGGAGTATATTTCTTAGCAACTAGCTTAGGAATTATTAAAATTGAAAATGAAATAGTTATGGTTCTATCTCCAATTTCGCCCATAGGGAGTTTGCTTTTGAGCAAATCTAAAGGAGATATAATTAACTTTAGAGATAATGATATTGAAATTATTAATATAGTATGATGGTTCGGCTTCGCTCACCAACCTACAAACTACTTCGTCTACTTTGGATTCACCACTCATCCATGACATCTTTTTAAAAAAGAACGGTCACTGATTTTTAAAAAGAACGGTCACTGAGCGTAGCCGAAGTGTTAGTTCTTTACTCGTAAATTTGGCTCCACTCACATCCTGCCAATAACTAAAAAAACAAAAAAATGATAGATCAAGAAGAATTTATAAAAACAAGGATGATAAACGAAGTGCAAGCTTTGGTTGATTCTGGTTTTAATAGGATAGCAGTAGGTATGATAGCTCAATATATTGAAACACTAGGGGCCTTTCTTGATAAAAAACCTTTCAAAACCCCAAGGCAATCCTCCCAAAGGTTTAACCACGCATTAGAAAAACTTTTTCCTCAGCGTTATTCAAACTTTAATAAAAATAATTTTTTATACAAACAGTTGAGGTCAAACTTTACTCATCTAGGAATTGAATCTCAATTTTTAACTTTCGATTTTACAGAATATAATACAGATTCTCACTTGCATTACAAAAATGGAAAAACAACAATCGTTGTTATTAATTTATTATCTGATTACACTAATGCATGTAACACTGTTATCGATTTGTTGAAAAGTGATTCAATTAAGAAAAAGAACTTAGCTTAATAATGATAAACTGTCACTAAACACTGACAAACAAAGGATTAATATTACGAATTGTACTCATCAAGAAACAACATGTAGTCATAATCCTACAGCCATACTTTGCTTCGATATTTATTTATCAACAAATAATAAACAAAGCTATATTAGAAGTGCTGAAGTGTTAATAACATAAGTGTTTCATGAAGATTGGTATTTAAACTATGCAAGCATACTGTTAATATGGAATTAACAATAAACATACATGGTATTCAATATATATTCACAAATTTACACTGTGAAACGGCTTAATCATGTCACTCACTAATTTTAACAACAGAAATTAACTTAATTTTTTTTTATGAGACGCACATTTACAAAAATGT
Organism: Ichthyobacteriaceae bacterium; assembly: GCA_016744755.1. GTDB lineage: Bacteria > Bacteroidota > Bacteroidia > Flavobacteriales > JADGDT01 > JADGDT01. The sequence continues at coordinate 7,615 of JADGDT010000137.1, forward strand.
ATGCAACCTTAGCGTTGATGTTGGTAACAACATTGGCATTTTCGCAAGGAATTGTAAAAGGTATTGCCTGGGATGGCGATATGAAGGAAGCAATGGTGGGAGCCAACGTTGTAGTACAAGGTACAATGAATGGAGTTACTACTGATTTTGAAGGAAACTTTGAATTATCAGTTGAGCCTGGTAAAAAGACAGTAATATTCTCTTTTATGGGATATACTAATATTGAGAAATCAATTACTGTTGTAGATGGTCAAACAATTGACCTAGGTAGAATAGTAATGAATGCTGATGCTGTTGGATTACAAGAGATTCA
>JADGDT010000235.1 GCA_016744755.1 Ichthyobacteriaceae bacterium
TATAATCTTTGCTTAAGCCTTGTTCTTTTAGACCTCTTAACAAATTCTTCAGTTGGATATCTTGGATATTCTGGACGTAAAAATTCTAAAGGTCTAACCCTGTTGAAAGTTGATGCTTGCTCTATACCATGCATCACTTTATCCATAATGGAATCTACACTCTCGTTCTCATAATCTATATCCAAAGGCTCCTTGAACGTCATAGACAAATCAACACCTTTAACTCTTATATTTAATCCTTTTTTATCGTAAGCTCTTCTAAAACCATTAATAACAACTGGCACTACAATAGGTTTATACTCCTTAATCATAAATGCTGTACCTTTCCTACCAGGGTTAAAAGCACGTGTAGTTCCTTGAGGAAAAGTGATTACCCAACCATCATCCAAAGCAACACCTACACTTTCAGAATCATTACCATCAACTTTTCTTTCTATAGCTTTACCAGCTTCACGCCAAGTACGTTGTACCATTATTGCTCCTCCGTATGCGAATATCTTGGGTAAAAATCCTGACTTCATAGTTTCTTTTGCTGCTACAAAATACATATTTAGCTTAGGACTGAAAAAGTTCATTGGATTATTGGTTTTTTTATATGAACCATTGTTTGCAGCTGCGAAAACATGAAACATTGCAGCAACATCAGCAAAGTATGTTTGATGATTTGATACAAAAAGCACATTATTGTCAGGTAAATCTTTAAGTAAGATATTATTTTCTACCCTAAGTTTATTAAAAGCGTGATATCTACGAAATGATATTAAACCAAGTACGAAGATTATCATACGTTTGATTAGCAATATATTTCCAAATGGATCTTTCTTTAGCAATCCCATAATCTATTTTTATATTAGAACACATAAGTTTCAACGAAATAAATACTTGTTATAAAGAAGATTATTCATCCGAAAACTAACGTACAAAGTTAGTGAAAATATAGCACTTTACTTTAAATACTATAATGATGTTACAATATCTCTAAACTCACTAAGTATCATAGCCGTAGCACCCCAAACTACTTTTTTATTCAAAATAAAAGAAGGCACTTGTAAGTCTTTCACGTAACTACTATTGACTGTAGAAACACTTATACAATCGTCATTTAGAAACTCCGAGAGTTTAACTTCTATAATTTCGGATACTTCAAAATTATCTTTAATGAACTTTGGTTTTTCGGTAGAGATACCAATAAAAGGTGTTACCAAAAATTTACTAGGCGAAACCCAAACTCTAGAAAGCGGAGATACTAACTCTACCATAGATGAGTCTACTCCAATTTCTTCAAATGTTTCTCGTAATGCTGTTTGCTCCAATGTTTCATCCCCTTCGTGCTTTCCGCCAGGTAAACTAATTTGTGCAGAGTGTACTCCATCATATGTATTGCGCTGTATGAGCACAAACTTGCAATTATTATCTTTGTCGGGATAAATAAGAAGTAAAACTGAAGCCTTAGTAGGTTTACTTTCTTCAATTACATCCCAATTCAAGTTAGGTCTAATTGATGGCACCATTTTAAATTGAGATTCTTCTCCAGGTAAATCACCTGAATCAAAAGCATATAACTTGTTGCATAAAATTGAGAAATCCATAATTTATAATAATTATTTTTGTAGTCCAAAATAGTTCGGACTCTAAAATTAATATAATACTTTTGTCTGTTCAAAGTAATTGATTTAATAATAAAACTCAATAGTTTAACATGAAAATAGTTTGGTGTTTTTTAATTCTTTCTTTACTATCTTTTTCATCTTGCAATAGCGATGTTAAAAAAAAGAAGGTTAAAACTATAAAAAAGGTAGAGAAAATTAAAAAGGAGATTGTGTTGACTGAAGAAAACACTGTTGAGTTTTTAAATGAATATGGCAAAAAACACCCAGAAACTATTATTGAAATAAGTTCCTACTTGGGAACTATGCGTGTAAAACTTTACACTAACACACCACTACACAGAGCTAGTTTTTTGTAC
>JADGDT010000138.1:0-1603 GCA_016744755.1 Ichthyobacteriaceae bacterium
TTAAATAGTTTCGGGTTAACTAAAAAAATTGTTTACGAAAACGAAGAATTCAATTTACTACAAGCAGCATTGAATATTGAAGATGGTATTGAAAATCTAAGATACAACAACATAATTATTGCTACCGATGCCGATGTAGATGGTATGCACATACGTTTATTACTGATTACTTTCTTTCTTCAGTTTTTTCCTGAGCTAATAAAAGAAGGACATCTTTATATTTTGGAAACCCCTCTTTTTAGAGTTCGTAATAAGAAGAAAACATTTTATTGTTATTCCGATGAGGAGAAGAAAAGCGCAATTTTAGAATTAAAAAATAAAGTAGAAATAACACGATTTAAAGGATTAGGAGAGATTTCGCCAGATGAGTTTACATATTTTATTGGTAAAGACATAAGGCTAGAGCCAGTTATGCTAGATAAAGAAACTACTATAGATGATCTGTTGAGGTTTTATATGGGGAAGAATACTCAAGATAGACAGCAGTTTATAATAGAAAACCTTAGAGTTGAAGATAATGCTGTAGAAGTTGATAGTTAAATTGATTCTACCCTTATTTGTGTAGAAAACAAAAAAGTAGTAGAGTGAAAATAAGATTATAAGATTAGAGGATTACATAGTAAAGACAATAGGTACAGTAATCCTATAATCCTTTAAACCCCTAATCTTTTTATTTTATTAAGGATATAATTTATTCAAATTCCCACAACATTCGTGGTAGTACCGTTAAATTAAATACTACCCAAAAGTATAGTTAATGAGAATAAGTAACGAAAGAGTAAAAAAACAATTTGCGGTAATTTACATTATCACCTTATTTATTTTAATAATAAGTATTGTTGATGATGGAATATCTGGAACATATAAAAATTTTATTGCTGAAGAATATTTACTATTAGTGATATTTGCAATATTATTGATGTTGTTTTGGTTAGGTTCTCCATTGTTTAATTATGATAGCGATGGAGAGGTTTTAATAATTGAATCATCGGAACCAGCACTAATATCAAGATTTGTAGGTAAACATTTTTCTGTAGAATTTCCGAAAGTGAAATTGATTAATTTCGAAATTAATGAATTGATGCTGAGGAAAACACTTTATTTATATTTGCGTGGTAAAAGTAAAGATACGGTACTTAAAACACCTATTAGCTACCTTAGTGGAAAAGAGCTTTTGTTTTTAGAAAAATCACTTAATAAGGTATTGAAAAATAACACCAATTTCAATAAAAAATAATTGTTGTAAAAAGGAATATTAAATGAGCAACGACCAATACAAAGACGAATTGCAATCTGATGATGAGCTGAACGAAGGAGGCGATAATTCAGAAAATTTTGAAGAACAAATTAATGAGGGTCATACTGATGTTCACGTAAATAAAATTACGGGGATGTATAAAGATTGGTTCTTAGATTATGCTTCATACGTAATTCTGGAAAGAGCTATCCCCGATATATTTGACGGACTTAAGCCAGTGCAACGTAGAATAATGCATTCGTTAAAAGAACTTGATGATGGTAGATACAACAAAGTGGCAAACCTTGTTGGTAATACCATGAAATATCACCCCCATGGCGATGCGTCTATTGGTGATGCTATGGT
>JADGDT010000138.1:1703-7853 GCA_016744755.1 Ichthyobacteriaceae bacterium
AGAACTTGATGATGGTAGATACAACAAAGTGGCAAACCTTGTTGGTAATACCATGAAATATCACCCCCATGGCGATGCGTCTATTGGTGATGCTATGGTACAATTGGGTCAAAAAGAATTACTTATCGATACTCAGGGAAACTGGGGTAATATACTTACGGGTGATAGAGCAGCAGCACCTCGTTACATAGAAGCTCGTTTATCTAAATTTGCTTTAGAGGTAGCATATAACCCTAAAATCACACAGTGGCAGGCATCATACGATGGTCGTAACAATGAGCCTACTCACTTACCAATTAAGTTTCCTTTGTTGCTTACTCAAGGTGTTGAAGGTATTGCAGTAGGATTGTCAACTAAAATAATGCCTCATAATTTTAATGAACTTATTGATGCTTCTATAAATTTTCTGAAAGGCAAAAAATTTGAAATTTTACCAGATTTTCTTACGGGAGGAATTGCAGATTTTTCTAATTACCAAGATGGACTTAGGGGAGGTAAAGTTAGGGTTAGAAGTAGAATAGTTATAGAAGATAAAAAAACACTTAAAATTGTTGAAATTCCTTTTGGCACAACAACTTCGTCTCTTATAGATTCTATACTTAAAGCCAATGATAAGGGTAAAATTAAAATAAAAAAAATTGAGGATAATACAGCGGCAAATGTTGAAATACTAATTCATTTACCTCCAAATTTATCGCCCGATAAAACAATGGATGCCCTATTCGCATTTACCGATTGTGAGGTTTTAATATCTCCTTTGTGTTGTGTAATTGAAGAAGAAAAGCCCGTATTTATTGGTGTTTCAGATATATTGAAATCATCTACAACTAATACGGTTGACTTACTTAAGAAAGAACTAGAAATTCAACTACACGAATTAAAAGAGCAGTGGCATATGTCATCTCTTGAAAGAATTTTTATAGAAAATAGAATTTATAACGACATTGAAGAAGAGGAAACTTGGGAAGGTGTTATTTCTGCCATTCATAATGGATTAAAACCTTTTATTAAGAACTTGGTGAGAGATATAACTGATGATGATGTAACAAGATTAACAGAAATAAAAATTAAGAGAATTTCTAAGTTTGATTTAGATAAAGCCCAGCAATATATAGATTCTCTTGAAGATAGAATAGCGAAGATTCAACATCACTTAGACAATCTGATTGTATTTGCCATAGACTACTTCAAAAACCTTAAAAAGAAATACGGAAAGGATAAAGAACGAAAGACAGAGATAAGGTTATTTGACGATATTGTTGCCTCTAAAGTTATTATCAGAAACGAAAAACTTTATGTAAACCGTAAAGATGGCTTTGTAGGTACATCGCTTAAAAAAGATGAATTTATAGCCGAATGCTCAGATATTGACGATGTAATAGTTTTCCGTAAAAATGGTAAAATGATGATTTCTAAAGTCTCGTCAAAAGCATTTTTTGGTAAGGATATAATTCATATTGCACTATTTAAAAAAGGGGATAAACGTACAGTATATAACTCAATTTATTTAGATGGAGTTAAAGGAGTAACGTATATGAAACGTTTTAATGTTACATCAATTACTCGCGATAAAGAGTACGATATTACAACAGCAACAAAAGGTAGTAAGTTGTTATATTTTACAGCAAACCCTAATGGCGAAGCAGAGATTGTAAGTGTAATTCTAAGAGTTCAGCAGAAAGTTAAAAAACTTAAATTTGACATTGATTTTGCTGATTTAGATGTAAAGGGTAGAGGAGTAAGAGGTAATCAAGTAACAAAATTGCCTGTACGTAAAATAGAACTTAAAGAGAAAGGAGTTTCTACTTTGGCAGCTCGTAAAATTTGGTACGACGATGCTGTAAAAAGGTTGAATGTAGAAGAAAGAGGAAGGTTGCTAGGAGAGTTTTTGGGAGATGATAGGCTGATGGTTATTACTGCTAGAGGAACTATTAAAATTATAAAACCAGAGCTTAATACTCACTTCGACGACGATATGTTTATCCTAGAAAAGTGGGATGATCAATTACCAATTACCGTAATTTATTTTGATGGCGATAAAAAGAAGTATTTCATAAAACGCTTCCATTTCGATAAGTTCGACAAAGAAGAACTATTCATTAGCGAAGCACCAAAGAGTTTCTTACTACGTGTAGCGCTAGACTACAGACCAATTGTTGAACTAGAATTTGCAAAAACAAGAGGCAAAGATAAATTAGCCAACAGAGAAATAAACATTGAAGAGTTTACAAGTGTAAAAGGTTATAAATCTATAGGTAGAACCCTTACAGAATACAAAATAAAGAAAGTAGATATTAAAGAACCATTACCTTATGTCCCTTTAGAAATTGAGGAAGATAAAGATAATGGAGATGATGAGAATCAGATTGAGTTGGAGCTATAGAAGGTTTCACACATGAGTTAAAGTCAGGTTATGGAAGTTATATTTTCATAACCTGACTTTTTTTAATAGAAACATTCACAATTACTAATTTTAATTAACTTTGTCATTGAGTATCATCACTTTTCAAAACATTAACATCAATGTTATGCACATAAAATATCTAATAATATTACTTCTAAGCTTCACTTCACTTTACTCTCAAACTGATGTGAATATATCTTTGTTGGGTAAGTTTGAGTATACAAATACAGACTTAAACGATATTTGGGGATATGCCAATAATGGTAAAGAATACGCACTTGTTGGTACTTACGATGGCTTGTCTATTGTTGATGTAACTGACCCTGTAAATGCTGTAGAGGTTAATTATTTGACTACTGTAAATTCAGTATGGAAAGACATAAAAACTTACAGCCATTATGCATACATCACTCACGGAATTTACGGCTCGGGGCAAACTGCACAAGGATTATTAATTGTTGATTTGAATACAATTGGTAATGAAGAAATGACTACGTGGTCCTATAAAATTGATAATGTTTACGAAACTGCTCACAATATTTTTATCGACGAAAATGGAATAGCTTATATTTTTGGTGTTAACGAAATTGGAGGAGCATTAATCTTAAATTTAAAAGATGATCCTACTTCCCCAGAGTATTTGAGTTATTATCAAGATCATTATTTACACGATGGCTACGTTAAGGATAACAAACTTTACGGGTGTGCCGATAAAAATGGGTATTTTGTAATTGTAGATGTAGCCGATAAGTTTAATCCAACAGATGTAGTAACTAGTGATACTCCAAATCGTACAACTCACAATGCTTGGCTTAGCGACGATGCTAAAACCTTGTTTACAACAGATGAGAGAATATCAGCATATATTACTTCTTTCGATGTTTCAGACACAGATAACATAAAACAATTAGACATGGTTAGATCTAGATATTCCGACCAGTCTATTCCTCATAACACAGTAGTTAATGGCGACTTCCTAATTTCATCTTACTACGCACAAGGTATACAAATTGTAGATGCTAGTCATCCAGATAATTTGATTGAGGTAGGTCGTTTCGATACTACTCCTGAAGATAAAGCTGAGTTTAATGGAGCTTGGGGAGTATATCCATATTTGCCATCGGGCAATATTTTAGTTTCTGATACTGAGCATGGATTGTTCGTGTTAAAACCATATTATCACAAAGCTTCTTACCTAGAGGGGACGGTGAAAGATGCATCTACAAATGGAACAATCTACAATGCTGAAATTGAAATTATAAATAGTGGAAGCCCTACGTTTAGTGGTTATAGTGGCGATTTTAAAACGGGTATGGCAAACTCTGGAACTTACGATGTTGTTATAAAAAAAGAGGGGTACAAAACGTTAACAAGCAAGATTGTTCTAGAGCAAGGGAAAACTTTAAATACTGTTTTTAAGATAGAACAAGGAGCACTATCTTTAGATGACGAATTGTTAAGCGAAATTAATGTATACCCAAATCCTTTTAAAGATTTCCTACAGGTAGATTATAGTTTCCGAGATAATTTGCAAACAACAGCTCACTTAGTTCTAACAAATATAAGAGGTCAAGAAATTTACAGACTCGATATTAATAGCAAAGAAGGAAGCTTGTTGCTAGATAAAGATATTGATGCCGGAGTATATTTTGTACAAATATTTAACGGCACTAAAATGTCGAGAGTAGTTAGAGTTGTGAAGGAGTAACGATATTAGTTATTATTGTGCGTACCGTCATTCCGACTAAGCGAAGCGCATGGAGGAATCCCATGGAAAAAAGAATAAACATCTAATATTCAATAAGTTCCCAATTAGGATTTAACCTATGTATTAATTTATTCTTCTTTGTTCTGTTCCAATTTTTTAATTGTTTTTCTCTTGCAATTGCAAGATTAATGTCATTAAAAGTCTCAAAATATATCAGATTTGTAGTATTGTACTCTTTTGTGAATTTAGACCCAATTCCATCCTTGTGTTCAATAAGTCTCTTTCTTAAATTACTAGTAATCCCAATGTATAAAGTAGTTTTATTATCGTTTGTTAATATATAGATGTAGCTTTCTTTCATGTACTATATTTTTGTTTATTCAAGTTAGTTACATCTAGCAATTTCAATGGGATTCCTCCACTTCGGTCGGAATGACGGAGACTACTTAAATATCCCTCAAAGAATATCCCATACCTATTACAGTCTGAATTAATTTTATATCGAAATCCTTATCAATTTTTTTACGAAGGTAGTTTACGTAAACATCTACAACATTTGTTCCTGCATCAAAATTTATATCCCAAACGTTTTCTAGGATTTCAACTCTATTTAATACTTTGTTTTTGTTTTTCATGAAGAATTCTAAAAGTGTGAATTCTTTGGCTGTTAGAGTTATTTCTGTATTATTTCTGGTTACAGTTTTAGAGTCTAAATTCATTTCAATATCAGCCACCTTCAATACATTTGTAGTTGTATTTTCTTTTATCTCTTTTCTTCGCGAAACAGCTCTAAGTCTAGCAAGTAGTTCTCCAAATTTAAAAGGTTTTGTAAGATAATCGTCAGCCCCAGAATCTAAACCTTCAATAATATCGTCGCTTTGGTCTAGAGCAGACAACATAATTACAGGAATGTGAATGTCTAGTTCGTTTCTAAGTTTTTTCACAACTTCAAATCCATTCATGCCTGGCATTATAACATCCATAAGAATAATGTCAAATTTATTAGCCGAAGCAAGTCTTAATCCCATCTGACCATCAAATGCAACCTGTACTTTATAACCACTTTCTTCTAAACCTTGCTTAATGAATGAAGACACTTTTACCTCGTCTTCAACTACTAAAATATTCATATATATTGTATGATTTTTTTCAAAGATAAATCAATTGTTTGATCTTCTTATCTGAAATATAATATTCAACTTTGACCTTTCAGCTTTGAGCTCATTATTCAATCCCCAATAAATCTTTAAATTTTTTGAAAGCAATTTTATTACTCTCCAGGTTTTTAGCATTTAAAATTTGTTCTTTTTCTATTGAAGTTAGATGCCACGAAAGGGAAACACCTTCTTCTTTTTCGAAGAGATTAAAAGAAACCATATCAACATCAAAATCCATATTTGAAAAAGCGTACTCTCTCAATTGATTCTGATTGTAAATTTGAATTGTAGAAAAACTGTTCATTACCCCAGTTATTGGTTCAATAAAGGCATTTTTAAGATTGTATTTATCCTTTTCTATTTCAATAGTGGAAGGTCTGTAAGCTTTTATCTGAATAATAATTGCTCCTGAAGTATTATTACTTATCCACTCGCTATACCTATTCATAAAACGTAGCGTAAGCTCAAACCCAAGGTTGTCCCTCACGCCAGCATCTATCAACGAAACACGTGGATTAGAAGGCAGTTGTACCATGGGGCTAATAAAAGGGAAAGATGCACTTACACGTAGTGCGGATAATAATCTTAAGTTTTCGGCACCTTGTTTTTCGAAAAGTCTGCTAAACTCAACAGCATCGTACTCTGTAATTTCTCGGTACTTATCTTCTACAGATTTGTTGTAGGTGAGATACGAAATTGGAATTGGAGAAATAAGTAATTTTCTGCCATCGTTAATAATTGTTGGAGAGAAAATCATCATTGGAATCTCGCTTTTTAGTTCGGGCAAAGCAAGCTCCTTTAACGAGAGTTCCATTATTGATTCGGTATTCTTATTTATCTGATTTTCCAAAACAGACCCCCTGTCTTTTATGTACTTTATA
>JADGDT010000236.1 GCA_016744755.1 Ichthyobacteriaceae bacterium
TTGCGATAATTTTACTAGGATTTTAACACAGTTCATATTGAGCGGAATTCCCAAAGTAGCTTGCCCTGAGCGTAGTCGAATGGGAAACGAAGGGAATGTCGTCGAAATATCTATAGCAACAGTGATAACGTTATATAAGCTATTTTATAATAGACTACATTCGGATATGGTTCGGCTCTGGTTCGGCTCCGCTCACCAACCACACTCACCAACCACGCTCAAGATGACGATTATTCCACAACATTCAGGGTAGAACCTTTTAAATAATTACAAATATAATCTTACTCGTATCTAAGAGCTTCAATAGGATCAAGACGCGATGCTTTTATTGCAGGATAAATTCCCGAAAGTACACCTACAATAAATGTTACTACAAAAGCTAGTAGAATTTCTGCCCAAGGAATAATAAACATTGTTTCCAGCATTGCTGCTATTCCGTTACCTACTCCTATACCGAAAATAATACCTAGTATTCCTCCTAGTTGCCCGATAACAATTGCCTCGAATAAAAACTGAAATGCAATAGTAGACCTATTTGCACCCACAGCTTTTCGCACTCCAATTTCTTTAGTACGTTCGGTTACAGATACAAGCATAATATTCATAAGTGCAATTGATGCTCCAAAAAGAGTAATTGTTCCTATAAATATTGCAGCTATTGTAAAAGAAGATGTAAGATCAATTATCATCTTAGCAAGGTTGTCACTTTTTGTTATATTGAAATTATCTTCTTGCCTTGGATTTAATTTTCTTACAGATCGCATTACAGCTGTAGCTTCTCCAATTGCCAAATCTAGAATTCGTTTATCAGATGCCATAACATTTATATCGAAACTAATTTTTGGTCTAGAAAAAGTTGCTCTAGCTGTACTAATAGGAATGAATGCCGATCTATCTCCCCCAAAGTTCATACCAGAACCTTTGTGTTTTGTTAAACCAATCACCTTAAATTTTTCTCCTCTTATTGAAATTACCTTACCAACAGGATTAGCTTTTTTCATTAACGAGGTAGCTGTTTCAGGTCCAAGAACAACAACATGAGCATTATTCTCTACATCCTGTTTAGATATTGCACGACCTTTTTCTATTTCAAACCCAGCTGTGTTTATGTAGTTATGATCTCCTGCCCAAATGGCAATATTAGGATTAGTCTTTGTTTCTTCGAACTTTAAAGTTCCACTACCTGCAGCAATAAAATATACCGATGCTACTGATTCTGAATTGAATTTCTCAGTGAATTTCATCGCCTCATCGTATTTTATAATGGGGTTATCTTTGGGCTTTATTCTTTTGTTGTTTATTCTTATTGTCATCCCTTTATGCTGTATAGCAAAAGTATTTGCCCCCATGGTAGCAAAACTTTGAGATATAGATGATTTCATGGATGAAACAGCCGTTAGTATTCCTACTAAAGCCATAATTCCAAAGGCAATTATAAGAACTGTTAGTGTAGTACGCAATGGCTGACTCTTAACAGAACGCCAAGCTATAATTAGATTTTCTTTAAAAAAAGTGAACATTAATTTCAGACTGGATGATTAATATTAATAAAGCTCCAAATTACAAAAGACAATAACTTTTATTTATAATATTATCATAAAATTCATCTTTTTTTTATGAAACCTCAATTTGATTTTATTAAATTTGATTAACTTGTGTAATTATTAACAAAAATACAATTTATGAAAAAAATTAAGCTAATTCCTTTACTAGGAATTTTAATGTTTTTGGCATCATTTAATGTGGAAGCCCAAAAGAAACCAAACATCCTAGTAATTTGGGGTGACGATATTGGACAATCTAACATAAGTGCTTATACGCATGGTTTAGTTGGTTATCAAACGCCAAATATAGACCGTGTAGCTAACGAAGGCATGATGTTTACCGATTACTATTCTGAACAGAGTTGTACAGCAGGACGTTCTTCTTTTATTTTAGGACAA
>JADGDT010000018.1 GCA_016744755.1 Ichthyobacteriaceae bacterium
TTCGAAAGTTCGTGGAAAGTACTAAATGGCTCTACAAGATACGAGTGGCAGGATGTAAACGTATGGACACAGGTTTGTGATTACAGTCCAAGTGATGGATCACAAGATTTTGATGCTAAATTTGAAGACATGGATGGCGATAATGGCGACAACTGCCACTACGAGTACGTAGCACAACCACGAAAAGTACTAGTAAAAGAAGAAAGTGATGGTTTACTTAATGAAAAAACACAAACTTATTTACAAGGAGCAGTTGCTGTGGAATGTAAAGAAGTAAATCATATACAAATGCTTGGGCATCCTGAGGTAATAGATCAATTAAATGAAGTGTTTGATGGTACGACTAACCCAACAACAGGAGACATAGGATTCTTTGAAATAAATGAAAGGTAGCAATGAAAGCACTAATAACATTATCATTTAGTATTATGCTATCATGGGTATCTTGCGTAAAAGAGGATCCTGATATTATAAAAAACAGTGATGGAGTAGTAACATATAAAAAACCATTATGGCGTACAAGCATGACTGATAATGGTTGGATAACTTCTGCCTTTTCTGGAACTATATTAATTAATAACACTCAATATTATCAAGCATCTTTATCAGATGGGAATGGGTATATTTCTCTATTGGATTATAAAGGGAATATTTTATATTCTACAATCTATAGTGAATCAAAAACGTATAAAGTTAGGAGAAAACCATATATATATGAAAATATACAATATTGTGATATGGGTAAAAATATAATTACGTTAAATCCGAATGAAGAAAAATATACTTTATTAGATACTCCTCTTGATAATTGTACATTCTTGGGAGGGATAAATAATGAAATTTTTATCACTAATTTTACATGGGGTGATGTTATTGACCCAGTAATCTATAATTTGGATAACAATACTTCAAAGCAAGATGGTTTTATAGATTATTTTATAAAAAAAGATCGACACATAGATGAAATAGAAGCATTTGCTAATAAGTACTTATTAATAACAACAAAAAACAGAGAACCTACGACTCCCGGTGTAATAAGAGATTATTTTGTTTCAATATATGACTATCAAAATAAAATGTTCATTATAGAAGAAGTGGAGGTAGATGGTTTGTCACGACAGCCGGTACTTGGAGAAGGTTTAATATATTTTGAAATAGACCAAATGGTATGGGCTATAAGTATAGATAATAAAAATATAGAATGGAAAACTACAAAGAAAACACAAGATTATTATGCCGGTTACTATTATAACGGAGTTGTTGTTTATAGTAACTTTGATGATTATATCTACGGCTACCATGCAGAAACTGGCCAAGAGCTATGGAAAATTTCAGGTTCTGGAAATGGCACAAAACAATTTAAAGAGCTAAACGGTATATTGTATTACAGAAATGGAGGTAATGCTACATTGGAAGCACTAGATCCACTAGAAGGTAAATTGGTATGGCAAATAGAATGCCCCGACACCAAATTTGATAGAGGTGCATTTTTTAAAGATGAAATTGTAGTAATACCAGGCAATAATGGTGAAAAAGGTAAGATTATAGCTCCTGCATATCTTGCTACATTTGGATATGAGGCAGAAAGGTAATTAAAAATAACGAACACCAATAAATAGGAATATGAGCGGTCTGCAAGACCCAGCGATGAGTCTAGTGTTGAACTACATCCGTGCATTCTGCTATGTACCTATTGAAGGGTTTAGTAGTTTTACTTATGAATTTGAAACTTTATGAAGAGATAAATAGCTTTGACTGCTAAATTTTACGAGTATATTTTAGTTGAAATTGTTAATCCAATATACAATATTATTTTTTCTGCTTATTCTCCCAATATTTTAGACAATATAAATCCAAGCCTTATGAAAATAAGGCTTTTATAGTTCTGTAATATTACTGTAACTTAGATAATAGTATCGATGGCAAATGACCTGGTGGTGCCCTGTTTCGGGGTATTTCTCGTATAATATGCATCCTGCCTTTTTTACATTTCTGGCATAGACCAATATCAAAACCTGTAAGTCTTTTTATACGCTCTGTGGGAGTTTCCTTTTTTTTGGATTCAATTAATTCATCTATATCAGGTTTATGCTCTGCTTCAAACTGTAATTCTAAATTACGTTTTGTGGTATGATTGTAAATACCATAACGTCTTATTCGTACAAAACGTTTGGGAAAAACATGAAGACAGAATCGCTTTAAAAATTTAACTCCTTCTTCGAGTAAATGAGTTGCATAAGTATGTCGTAATGAATGGAGGTTTACTTCTTTTGTAATAGATGTTTTCTTTAAGTTTTCTCGCATTACCCACGATAGTCCCCTAATACTATATTGACTATCTAACTGTTTACCATTGAATAACCAAATATGTGGATTTTCTGCTTTTAAATACTTTTTCAATCCATATGACATGGTTGGTGATAGAGGTAATATTCTATCTTTCTTATACTTGCTTTGGCGAATATGTATTGTCATACGCTCAAAATCAACATCAGATATTTTAAGATTTATAACTTCTTGTCCTCGTAAACCTGCTGAATATATTAAAGTTAAAACTATACGTTGCTTTAGTAGTGACGGTGCCAAAAACAACTCTCTAAGTTCTTTACGATTTAGAATAATAGGTAGTTTGGTCTCTCGTTTTAAGCTAGGTAATGCTATTGCATTTTTATTCATACCTAGTAGTCGATAATAATAGCGGAGACCATAAACCATATGCTTAAAACTACTACGTGAAGGAGATTTTGGATCGCGAGCTAGAGATACCAAATACTCATTAATCTCATCTTCACTTACTTGTTCTGGTAGCCTTTTAAAATGGAGTACAAACAAAGCTATGCGTCTTCCATAATTACTTAAGGTACTTTCACTTTGTCTTCGTAAAGTAACTTGTTGTGATAATTTCACAAGTACTTTTTTGAAACCAGGAACTACAATAATTGCCCGTTCCAAAATGGTTGGAGAGATTCTATTTCTCATATCTGTATCTTTTAAAATTAGTATTACAGATATAGTAGACTATTTTTTTTGAATTCACTACTTTTGAACTAGAGATGAGCTAGCCGCCGTTGGCGGATTTAGTTCAACAATGTATAAAAACAATAAGGGTTTTAGTTCTTAACCCAAAGTTCAGTCCATTTTACAAAGTCCGCCAAATTTAAAATTTTGCGGATTGTTTTTTGAAAGAAAAATTGCAAATTTGGCTAAGTGATAAACTGAATATTAAGCACTTTTTTAATCCCTTACGATTCTTACACCAACCGATACTCGCCATTTTCGGTATAACAAATAAGTTTATGCCACTGGTTAATATTATGGTTCTACTGTTATTTTAATGGTTCTATACTCATTTGTATGGATTTTCTAATTTAGAATACCGTCATGTTGAGCGTGGTTGGTGAGCGTAGTCGAATCATAATTTCCTTTGTGCAACAAAAGGAGATACAGCTCGCCTTGACTGTCTAGGCAGGTCGAAACATCTATAGCTACAGTGATAACATGATGTGAACTATTTTGGAATAGACCTTTCGGCTTCGCTCAAGGTGACGATTGTTCCACTAAATTAGTGGTAGAACCAATTATATTTACTCTAGATCAATCAATTAATTTTTGATGTTTTTTTCACTTAAAATAAAAGTTTGAATAAACTACTTATAAAAATTCTCTTCATCTATAAAATTCCAAATACCTTCGGGGAGTAATGGACTAATATTTTTACCTTCTTTAATTCCTTTACGAATATTTGTTGCAGAAATATCCATCAAAGGAGCATCCTTTATTATAGTCACATTTTTGTGATTGGAATACTCTGAATTACCAGAATTAGGTCTTGGGTAAACAAACAACTTATGAGTAGATATTATGTTTTCGTGATTTTTCCACTTATGGAAATTATCTAAATTATCTTCTCCCATAATTAACGAAAACTCATGCATAGAATACTTCTCTTGCAAGACAGCTAGTGTTTTGTATGTATAATTTGGCTGAGATAAATGAAACTCAATATCTGTGGCTCTTAACTTAGGATAATTTACTATTGCCTTGTTTACAATATCTAACCTGTGATAATCGTTGAGCAAAGTACTTTTCTTTTTGAAAGGATTGTGAGGAGTAACAACAAACCACACCTGATTTAGGTCGCTATTCTCGACCATGTGATTGGCAATAATCATATGCCCAACATGAATTGGATTGAATGTTCCGAAATATAACCCTATCAACATAAACTACTTTTCTAAGAATTTAATTAATAATTGCTCTGCTTCGTCTTGTGCTACCTCAAGTACATCATTGTACAAAGTGTAATCAAATTTTTCGGCATACTGAATTTCTTCTTCGGCCTTGGCAACTCTCATTGCAATTTTCTCTGGTGTTTCGGTTGCTCTACCCACTAGTCTTTTCTTTAATTCTGCCACACTTGGTGGCTGAACAAAAATAGCTAAAGTATTATCGGGATACTGTTTCTTTATGTTTAACCCACCAATAACATCAATATCGAAAATAACATGTTTTCCTGAATCCCAAATTCTTTGAATCTCACTTTTGAGTGTTCCATAGAAATTATTTGTATAAACCTCTTCCCATTCTACAAATTCATCTCTTTCAATTTTATTTCTGAAATCTTCTAGAGATATAAAATGATAATCCTTTGCATTAATTTCGTTTGGTCTAGGTTCTCTAGATGCGGCAGAAATTGAAAACTCAAGATCTAAATCTCTAGATAATAAATTCTTTACTATAGTTGTTTTTCCTGAACCTGATGGTGCCGAGAAAACTATAAGCTTACCTTGTTTGGACATATAAAACGGGTTGCGGGTTACGAGTTACGGGTTTAAAATTAAAGAGCGTTTAGCACTTGTTCTTTTATTTTTTCAAGTTCATCTTTCATCTGCACTACAATACGTTGCATCTGCGAATGGTTAGATTTTGAACCTAATGTATTTATTTCACGACCAATTTCCTGAGAAATAAACCCTAATTTCTTTCCTTTAGACTCTCCGCCTTCTAACTCTTCCTTAAAATATTTAAGGTGATATTCAAGTCTTACTTTCTCTTCTGTAACATCTAGCTTTTCTAGATAAAAAATCATCTCTTGCTCAAAACGGTTTTCATCTACATTTACTTTAAGATCATCAATATTCTTAGCAATCCTTTCCCTAACAGTAATAATACGCTCTTCTTCGTATTGTGGAATCTCTGTTAATAATTGAGCTATATTATTAATACGCAAAGTTAGTTCGTTGAATAACGATACTCCCTCTTCTTCACGATAAGTAACTAAGTTTGCAATGGCTTCTTTGACTAATTCAGAAACTTCGTCCCATTCTTCGTCTCCTAATTCTTCGCGTTGAGTTTTTACAGTATCAGGCATTTTTACAGCCATAGCAAGGTAATCTTGTTCTGGAGCATCTCCATAAACTTTCTTTAAACCTGCAATGTAACCTTCTATTATTTGAGTATTAACTGTATAAGGAGAATCGCTACCTGTAATTTCGGCAAATAAATTAAATTCAACTTTTCCACGCTGTACTGATTTTGCAAGTAGAGTACGAATATCAAGTTCTTTTGATCTGTAAAACGAAGGAACTCTAACGTTCAAATCTAATTGCTTACTATTAAGTGATTTAATTTCTATTGTTAGTTTTTTATTTGGAATTTGCTTTACAGCTCTACCAAACCCAGTCATGGAAAGTATCATATTTCTATTTTTTAGAATTGTGCAAATTTAATCAACTTATATTTATTAGCTAATTTTAAAATATAATATCTATTCAAAAATAAAGTCTTATAATTATGAAACTGTAAAGACTTAAAATACTGAGATTTAGAAAATAAAACCTAAATTTGCATTCTAAATTTCAAAAAGTAGTAAATGTACATTTTACACTTAGTAAATTAATTGTATATTTGTCGAGATTTAAACGGAAATATTTTTAATAATTTATAAAACTGTCATGGGTTACAATATCAAACCAGGAGTAGCAACAGGAAAAGAGGTTCAAGAACTTTTCAAATTAGCAAAAGATAAAGGATTTGCCTTACCAGCTGTAAACGTAATTGGAACAAACTCTATGAACGCTGTTATGGAAACAGCTAGAGACCTTAATTCTCCAGTAATTGTACAATTCTCTAACGGAGGAGCTGTATTTAATGCAGGAAAAGGTTTATCAAACGAAGGACAAAAAGCTGCTGTTTTAGGTGGTGTTTCTGGAGCTTTACACATTCATAAATTAGCAGAGGCTTATGGAGTTCCTGTAATTATGCACACAGATCACGCTGCAAAAAAATTACTCCCTTGGATTGACGGGTTACTTGATGCTAGTGAGGTTCACTTCGCTGCAACAGGAAAACCATTATATTCTTCTCACATGCTAGATCTTTCTGAAGAGCCTATAGAAGAAAATATTGCAATTTGTAAAACTTACCTTGAGCGTATGAGCAAAATGGGTATGACTTTAGAAATTGAATTAGGTATTACTGGAGGAGAAGAAGATGGTGTTGACAACTCTGATGTTGACGAGTCTAAATTATACACTCAACCAGAAGAAGTAGCTTATGCTTACGAAGAATTATTGAAAGTTAGTCCTAACTTTACAATTGCTGCATCTTTCGGTAATGTACACGGTGTTTACAAACCAGGTAACGTAAAACTTACTCCAAAAATTCTTGATAACTCTCAGAAATATATCTCTGAAAAATATGATGTAGCTGCAAACACAGTGGACTTTGTATTCCACGGTGGTTCTGGATCTACTGTTGAAGAGATTAGAGAAGCTATTGGTTACGGTGTTATTAAAATGAACATCGATACTGATATGCAATATGCTATGATGAGTGGTGTTAGAGATTATTTTGATGAGAAGAAGGAATATATCCAATCTCAAATTGGTAGTCCTGATGGAGCTGATTCTCCTAACAAAAAATATTACGACCCACGTGTTTGGATGCGTAAAGGTGAAGAAGCTTTCAAAACAAGATTGAAGCAAGCATTTGAAGATTTAAATGCAATTGATACTCTTTAATTTTAGAGTTGAATAAACAACACTAAGGTTGCTTCATATTTGAGGCAACCTTTTTTTTTATTAGTACATAATAAACTGAGTCTAAAACTAAATATTCAATTAATTTTGCCCTTCCCTAAACGGTAATCCATAGAAAATTTAACACTCTTTATCTCTTTATAATTTTTAGATAAGCCAAAAAAAAATACCATGTATTTTTATTAGATTAGCCTATAGTTGGCTTTCACTAAAAAACATAACATATGAGAAGCATATTAATCCTATTTTTTACAAGTATATATTTAATTAGCTGTGGGAATCATGAACTAAATCAAGATCAAATTCCAAAACACGAAACTTTTAAAATAGAATCAAAACAAGTTGGAGAAACAAGAATAATAAATGTTTGGACACCATCTTCATACCAAAATGGCAACGAAAAATATCCTGTTTTGTATATGGCTGACGGAGGTATAAAAGAAGATTTTTCACACATAGCAAATACCATTTCAAAACTGATAGCTGATAAAGGTATTCCACCTATTATTCTTATTGGAATTGAAAATACAGAAAGGGGTCGTGATTTAACAGGTTTTTCTGAATCGGAATATGATGCTCAGTATTGTCCATTGACAGATGGAGCAAAAAACTTCCGAGAATTTATAACCCAAGAATTAATGCCAAAGATAAATAGCAAGTATAGAACTTCTAATAAGAAAGGAATTATAGGAGAATCGTTGTCAGGACTATTTGTAATGGAAACTTTTATGCAACATCCTGAATCTTTTGATTTTTACATAGCTTTTGACCCTTCTTTATGGTGGAATGACCATTATTTAGTTAGAAATTCTAATGACCTATTTGTGAAATTTCCTGATAAAGAAATTAAACTTTGGTTTGCAGGTTCAAGTGCTGAAGATATTTCGAAATATACAAATGAATTGAACCATGTTTTGGAAAATAAAGCACCCAATAAACTAAAATGGAAATATTCATACGAGCCAAAAGAGAAACATAATACTATTTTTAGAGCAACAAAAGAAAAGGCTTTAATGTGGATATTGAATGACCAAAAATAAAAATACCAACAATAGATATTGTTACAAGTAATAGATAAACATTATGAGATTGAAAAAATTAATCACTAAACCAGGAACACCATTTCCCATAGGATCTTCTATAAAAGGCAACGGTGTAAACTTTTCCGTTTTTTCTAAGAATGCTAAATCTATTGAATTGCTTCTTTTTGATGATAAAGATGACGTAAAACCATCTAATGTTATCGAGCTAAAAGAAGAAAAAAATAAATCATATTTCTACTGGCATATTTTTATTGAAAACTTAACTACTGGTCAGTACTACGCTTATAGAGTAGATGGCGAATACAATCCATCTAAATCATTGGCTTTCGATAAATCTAAAGTATTGATTGATCCTTATGCAAAGGGAATTTACGCTAGTAACTACGACAGAAATTCGGCAAAAGGATATGGAAATGACAACCTACCCTACTCCTACAAATCGGTAGTTGTTGCCAAAGATAATTACAATTGGGAAGGAGATGCTCCCCTATCGTTGAAACTAGAAGATCTCACTATTTACGAAATGCACATTGGTG
Source organism: Ichthyobacteriaceae bacterium (assembly GCA_016744755.1). Classification (GTDB taxonomy): domain Bacteria; phylum Bacteroidota; class Bacteroidia; order Flavobacteriales; family JADGDT01; genus JADGDT01. The sequence goes on from JADGDT010000018.1 coordinate 8,620, forward strand.
GATTTACAAAATCTGAGAGTTCGGGAATTGAAAGTAGTAAAAGAGGAACTTACTCTGGAGTTATAGAAAAAATACCTTACTTAAAATCTCTTGGTATAAATGCCGTTGAATTACTTCCTGTTTATGCTTTCGACGATCAGGACTCCCCAATTGGTAAAAGTAATTATTGGGGATATTCACCATTAAACTTTTTTGCAATACACAACTCTTATAGTGTAGATAAAGATCCAATTTCGGCTATCTCTGAGTTTAAGGATATGGTTAAGGCTTTTCATAAAGCAGGAATTGAAGTTATTCTTGATGTTGTTTACAATCACACATCAGAATCCAACTATGATGGACCACTACAGTGTTTTAAGGGATTTGAAAACCAAACCTACTACATCCTCGATAATATAGACAAATCTAAACATCAGGATTTTACTGGATGTGGAAACTCTGTAAATGCTAATCACTCTGTAACTCACAGGATGATAATTGACTCCTTAAAATATTGGGTTGAGGAGATGCATGTTGATGGTTTTCGTTTCGATCTTGCTTCTGTTTTATCGAGAGATGAATCGGGAGAACCTATGGAGAATCCTCCAGTACTTTGGTCTATAGAGTCTGAACCTACACTATCCTGCACAAAAATAATTGCTGAAGCTTGGGATGCATCAGGACTTTATCAGCTCGGAGTTTTTACTGGCGATAAATGGGCAGAATGGAATGGAAAATACAGAGATGATGTAAGACAATTTATAAAAGGTAACGATGGACTTACATCAACCATAGCATCAAGAATTGTAGGAAGTCCAGATATTTTTAAAAAAGATTCTTATTCAGTTTCAAAAAGCATACATTTTGTTACTTGTCACGATGGATTTACGCTTAACGATCTTGTTTCGTACAACCATAAGCACAATGCCGAAAATGGAGAAAATAACATGGATGGAGCCAACGATAACTATAGTTGGAATTGTGGTATAGAAGGTAAAACAGATGATGCTGAAATTGAAAAACTTCGTTTAAAGCAAATGAAAAACTTTTTTGTTATTTCTCTATTTTCACAAGGAACTCCTATGATACTTATGGGAGATGAAGTGCAGAGAAGTCAGGATGGAAATAACAATGCATACTGCCTCGATAATCAAGTAAATTGGTTTGATTGGAATCTAGTTGAAAAAAATAAAGAATTGCTAAACTTTGTAAGGTCAATAATTTCAATTACTCAAGAGTTTGAAGTACTCAGGTATTCTAAAACAATGGAGACCCTGCATAAAACAGAAGGTTGCCCATACATAACTTGGCATGGCACAGAGCTAAACGAACCAGATTGGAGTAAGAACTCACACACGCTAGGTTTCGAATATCATTTCCCAGAAAAGAAAGAAAGAATTCTTGTACTTATGAATATGTATTGGGACAAACTTACTTTTGAAATACCAAAAGAGATTTACGGAAAATGGAATCTACAAGTTGATACATCGCAAGACAACAGCGATACTTGTACCCTACTCGATGCTAATAAAAAAATAACATTAGAAAGTAGATCTATAATTGTGTTGATTGATAAGTAGATTGGTGTCCTTCGACTATGCTCAAGAACCGAATTGGTAATCATGAACATAATTTATTTACACAACAAAATAATAATTGAATTCAATAATAATTACTAATATTGGTTATTGATTTTTGCTAACCAACAATCGCACACCTTTTTACAGTAGGAAAAATATATTCATGAGCTTTATTTATGGTTGAATAAATACTGGGATTTAATTAACTTGAATATTCTTAATAAATAGAAATATCTTATGAAAATAAATATATCAATATTAAAACCTAAAACTGGAATATTTTTTGGTGTTTGTCAAAAATCAGGAATTAGATATAATATTAGTCCAAATATTTTTCGCTTATTATTCATTATTTTATCTTTAATATTCTTCTTACCCTCTATTTTAATATATTCCATAATGGTATTTATTAATATCAAAAATTCTGAAAATAAAAGAGAAAATCTAATTAAGCTTATACTTTGGTTATCCATAATTATATTCATACACTATTGGGCAGGAAACATGATTTCTGCATTTTTATATGTAATTGCAAACTATATTCAATAACAATGAATCAAAACTGAAGAATTACTTCAAGTAATAGAATAAATCTAACTTTGTACTTAAAAATGAATCTCATGTTGAAAATAATAAAGCATATATCTGCTATTTTTATGAAAGTAAACTTGTTTTCTTTTAATGGCTTCTAAAATAAAACTCAGAAAACACCAATAAAATAAATAACAAAAAACAAGTAAATAAAAACTATGAAATCAAAAGAAATACTTGATAAATTAGAAGGTATAATTAGTAATGAAATTAATGAATCAGAGAAAAATAAAACAGATTCTGAGGACAATTCTGATAAAGATATAGTTAAGAATATTAAATATTTAGCGTTGTCATTTTTTGTAAATATCCTAAAATCTCCATTTAAAATAATAGCTAAATATTTAAGAGATGAAATATTTACAGCTATAAAAAATGATGCAAAGCTCTATGCGATAATCATGGGAATAATGGGCGTGTTATTTGTATTCTTTTCTGTACTATGGCTTTTCATCTCTATTGCAATAGGAGTTTACTTTTTCGAAAAAGGACAATCAATACTATTATCTGTAACCTACTCCATAGTATTTCAAATATTCAGTTTTATACTAATTAGCTTAATTGCTTTAGTTGCTTCAAGTAAACTAAAATCATTGAAAATCATGAAAAAACTTAACAATTATAATGAAAAATAAATGACAGAAAGATCAACTCTAAGAATAAGTATTCTAGCAATAATAGCAACATTTTTATGGTCTACGGCATTCGTTGGTATAAAGATTGGATTACAGTACACCCAACCTATACAGTTTGCAGGTATTAGATTTTTCATCGCTGGATTAATGATTCTTCCATTGATAAAGAATAAAAAAACTTTAATACCAACTATAAAAGATAATTTTGGATTTATTGTTAAGATAGCTATTTTTCAAACTTTTCTTCAATACACTTTTTTCTATCTAGGAATCGAAAAACTATCAGGAGCACTTAGTGCCATAATTATTGGAGCTGGCCCTTTATTCATAGCCATCATGGCTCATTTTTTAATGCCTAATGATAAATTAGATTTCAAAAAATTAGTTGGGGTTTTAATTGGTTTCTCAGGTATTACATTGGTAGCCCTAGCTAAGGACGGAAACTTCACTGATAATAACGTACTACTAATTGGAATTGGTTTCTTAACGCTTGCAAATATAAATATGGGTTATACAAATATTTTTATTGCAAAAAATAAAAAGGCCATCCCTCCTCTAATCCTAAGCTCTTCTTCTTTATTGCTAGGTGGAGTAATGCTAATGATTTTTTCTACGACAATTGAAACAATAGATTTAGGGGTAAAACCTACTGAATATTACTACTCTCTATTTTGGCTGAGTTTTGTTTCTGCAGGGGCAATATCTATATGGACAGCACTTTTACAGACGAAAGGAGTTGTGATATCTACTCTAAATATGTGGAAATTTATAGTTCCTGTATTTGGTGCAATATTAGCTTGGATTTCACTTCCTGAAGAACAACCGCATACACTTTCTATAGTTGGAATGATATTAATCTCAATTTCGCTATTGTGGGTTAATTACTTAAATAGGAAACGTAGAAAAGTAACATATATAAAATAAAAATTCTATTTACCAGAATGGAAAAAAAACAACAAATTTCGATTATTTAAGTCAGAAACTAGATATTAATAATATTGAGAAGTATATAAAAGCAATAAATTATAATGATTTTTTGAAAATAACAACCATTTATAAGGAATCAAAATATTTTGAAGGAAATCTAAGGTCGGAGAATAACAGAAAGTCACTTACAAAAATCAGCATAAAATAAATCGAAAAAGAGAATAATCATAAAGGGATACTTATGTTCTTGCTAGAGATAAAGTAGCTATCTGATTATTGTTTTTAGGAAAGAGACAAAAAAAAATTCCAAAACTAAAAAATAGTATTGGGGTATTACATTTTTGAACATAGAACTAGATTACCTCTGAAAGCGCCTATTTAACCACTAATACCGATAGATATCGAGATTAAAGTTTTACACAAAGTATCACAAAAAATGTATTCAAAATACATAAACCTTGTGACCTTAGTGTTCTTTGTGGTTATGAAACTCTAATCCTTCAACGAATTAAATGCTTTACCTAAATAATCAATAATATTTATAGCCGAAAAACTCTCCATAGATTCTATTCCTTCTTCTATTGCAATTTCGGATGTAAGACCGTGAATATACACTCCTAAAATGGAAGCCTCTACATTGCTGTAACCCTGAGCTATCAACGATGTAATAATCCCTGTAAGAACATCACCACTACCTCCCGTTGCTAGTGATGAATTTCCTGTACTATTGAAGTAAATATTTCCATCTGGAATAAATATTGCTGTATTAGCTCCTTTCAAAATTAATATAATTTGATAATTGATTGCAAACTCTGTTGCTAATTTCAACTTTTCGAAATCTCCATTCCATTTACCCACTAATCTCTCAAACTCTTTTGGATGTGGAGTTAATATTGAACCTTCTGGCAACAATGTCAACAATTCTCTATGAGTAGAAATTAGGTTTAGAGCATCGGCATCTATTACCAAAGGGGCATTGTTATCTTCGAAAAATCTCTTGAGAAGTTCTGTTGTACCCACAACCATACCTAATCCTGGACCAATTCCTATTGCCGATGGATTTATATTGTAGTACAAACTTTGTAAATTATTCTCTCCTTCTATCAACACCATAGCTTCTGGTACGGCAGTTTGCATTATCTGATAACCACATTTTGGAATTAGAGATGTTACTAAACCAGAACCACTTTTTACAGCAGCCTTTGTTGCTAGCAGAATAGCTCCCACTTTACCACTGCTGCCCCCTACTAACAAACTATGTCCGTAAGTTCCTTTATGAGAAAACTTTTTTCTTTTCTTATAAATTTTTAAGATATCTTTCTTTTCAGTGTAGTGATGGTGAACTTCTTCATTTTTTATAAAATCAGGATGCAAACCTATATTTAAAACTACGAACTCTCCTGAAAACTCTGAATACTCTGGTAGCAATAATGATAACTTAACAGATTGTAAAGTGATTGTAAAATCAGCTTTAACTATTGCTTCTTTATCTGTAGTTACAGTATCACCATACAATCCCGAAGGCATATCAATGGATACAATTTTGGCAACACTATTATTTATTTCATTAATTAAATCTCTAGTAAATCCTCTTGGAGACTTACTTAGTCCTACTCCAAAAATGGCATCAACAACAATAGTTTCTACTACTTCGGGAATGGTATTATTGTCTATCACATGTTTTATTGGCGATAAAACTTCTAAACGTTTGTAGTTAGTTGTAAAATCTATGCTGTAATTATTTGAGAATTCAACTACATAAGTTCTTACTTTCCATCCTGCATCTATCAGCATTCTAGACAAAGCTAAACCATCGCCACCATTATTCCCTACTCCACAAAATACAGCTACAGTTTCTTCTGAATTATGTTTTTCGATAAACCATTCGAAACATTTAGTAGCCGCTCTTTCCATTAAATCTAAAGATGAAACGGGCTCGTTCTCGATAGTGTACTTATCTGCTATTTTAATTTGAGATGGGGATAATATTTTCATTTTACATCCTTTTAAATCTTAGTATAAAAGTACATAATAACGAAATGTTTATGCATAAAAAAACTGCTAAATCTTAAAGGTTTAGCAGTTTTAAATAAAAGTTTAAAAATATATTATTTTGCTTCTAGAGCATCTAATTCTTTTTTTATTTTCATGAAATCATCATTTCTATCAAGAGCATAATATATGTTCTTCATTGTAGACAATAACGCAGTATTTGTTTTATCGTACTCGTAAGCACCTTCTAAATAAGTAATAGCCTCTTTGTAGACACTAGTTTTCTCTTTTTTTAGATTATTAAGTTTGGCTCTATTTTTTTTGTTAAGTTTTATTGGTAAAGCAGAAATTTCTTCATTAATTTCTTTCTCTCTTCCTAAAATCATAGCAGCAAGGTTGATGTATGCATCAGTATAATCTGGCTTAATTTCAATAGATTTTTTATAAGCTTGTTTAGCTTCATCTTTCATCCCTAAGTCATTACTTACAACTCCAATGTTGTAATAAAGAACTTCGTTTGTAGGATCTTGTGCAATAGCTTCTTTCATTGCGTTTACAAATCCTTGCTGATCTCCATCCTTAAGGTAAGTATTTCCTAGAGTAAGTAATAAATCATAATCACCAGGGAACTTAGATTTACCTTCTTTAAGTACTTCTAAAGCTTTGTGGTAATATTCTTTTTTCTCTTCCTTTTTAGATTCTTCAAGTACATCTCCCATATTAAGGTAGATACTACCTACACTACGATACATTGATGGTTGCAGGTTTTTAGTTGTATAAATTGAGTCATTCTCTATAAGACCTAACTTTACTTGCATATCTAAATCTTTCTGATTTCCGAATACAGCCTTTTCTCCAGTTTCTTTATTGATACCTTCATATACAGTTGTAATACCTGTATAATTCATATCTAATAACTGAGTGTAAATTTTAACTGCTGAAGGATAATCATTTCCAGAAACAGCTACAGCTGCAGCATTGTAAAGCAAAGTTGTATCAGATTTACCTACTAGTTTACTTGAATAAATATCGTAAGCATTTACAAATTCCTGAGACGATTTAGAATAATCTTTTGCATTGTATGAATCAATTGCTCCTTGATGTAATTTAACTGCAATATTACCTACAGTTACACCTAGGTCTTTAGAGTGGTAATCTTTAATTTCTTTAGCTTTAGCTTTCTTGTAGTTACCTGTAGCAACTGCAGCATCTAAATCATCTTGACTCTTGAAATATTCATAGTCACCACTTTCTTTATTCTTAGCAGAAAAAGAAGTACCTTTCTCGAAAACATAAAGTTTGTTAAATACATTAGATGCATTTACCAAAGCTTTATCATTTCCTTTTTCTCCAATAGCATTACATATACTACCTTTTACAAAAAGGTAATCAGAAACTATTTCTGGATCGAAAGAATAACTGTTTTCATCAGTTATTTTTACTTCGTGAATTAAATTCTTTGCTTCATCAAGTTTTCCTTTATTCAAAGCATCTTGTGCTTTTTCAATTTGTTCTTCTTGTGCAAAAGCAGTAACACTTATTACTAGTGATGCTGCAATACTAATAAATCTCTTGTTCATTTTATTATTATTTATTTATTCTTCTACCTTTTGTTAATTTCAGCACAAAATTAATATAAATGTGTTATTAATACATTGACATTTAGCAGGTTTTATAATAAAAAACCTAATTTTAAAATACGTAAACAGCTAAACATAAATTGTTTAGCTGTTTATAAATATTATGTTAATAAATTTATTCTTCGTTATTATCAACTTCTGTGCCGTTTTCTTCCGATTGAGTATCACCTCCATCTTTTTCTACAGCACCTTCTACGTTTTCAGCTCCTTCAACCTCTTCCTCCTCGCCTTTTGCTACTTTTGCAACTGCTGCGATAGAATCATTTTTCTTAAGGTTGATTAGTTTAACTCCTTGAGCTGCTCTACCCATAACACGTAAAGTATCGACTCCTAAACGAATAATAACTCCTGATTTATTGATAATCATCAAATCATCTTCGTCAGATACGTTTTTAATAGAAATTAAATCTCCTGTTTTTTCGGTTACAGTAATAGTTTTAACTCCTTTACCTCCACGATTAGTAATTCTGTAATCTTCTAGTGAAGATCTCTTTCCAAATCCATTTTCAGAAACTACTAAAATATCAGAAGTAGGATCATCTGTACAAACCATACCAATCACTTCATCATTTTCGTTGGCAAGTGTAATACCTCTAACTCCCGAAGCATTACGTCCCATTGGTCGAGTTTTACTTTCATCAAAACGTATAGCCTTACCTGATCTTGCTCCAATAAGAATATCGCTATGACCTGTAGTAAGTTTTGCTTCAAACAAAGTATCATCTTCACGAATAGTAATGGCATTAATACCATTTGTACGTGGACGAGAATATTGCTCTAACGGAGTTTTCTTAACTACCCCTTTCTTAGTAACCATAACAACATTATGGCTATTTACATACTCTGCATCTTTAAGGTCTCCTGTCTGAATAAAGGCTTTAACTTTATCCTCTGTACTAATATTAATCAAATTCTGAATTGCTCTACCTTTAGATATCTTAGATCCTTCTGGTATTTCGTAAACTCTCATCCAGAAACATTTTCCTGCCTCTGTAAAGAACAACATGTATTGATGGTTTGTAGCCACAAATAGGTGCTCTAAGAAATCTTTATCTCTAGATGTAGCTCCTTTATGACCAGTACCTCCTCTATTCTGTTTTTTGTATTCTGACAGTGCTGTACGCTTAATATAACCTTCGTGAGAAATTGTTACTACAACTTCTTCGTTAGGAATCATATCTTCAATAGAAACTTCTGCAGCAGATAACTCTATAACCGAACGTCTCTCATCACCATACTTTTCTCTAACTACTTCTAGTTCTTCTTTAATTATAGTAAATCTTCTTTCTTCGCTTTCAAGTATTTCTTTTAAGTCTGCAATAAGTATCATTAACTCATCGTACTCTGCACGTAATTTGTCTTGCTCTAAACCAGTAAGCTGACGAAGTCTCATTTCTACAATGGCTCTCACCTGTAAATCGGAAAATTCAAAGCGCTCAACTAATTTTGTTTTAGCCTCATCTGTATTTTTAGAACCTTTAATTATTGCAATTACCTCGTCAATATTATCACTAGCAATAATAAGTCCTTCTAGAATATGAGCACGTTTTTCTGCTTGTTTTAATTCGAACTGAGTACGGCGAATAACTACCTCCATTCTGTGATTCACAAAATGGAAAATCATATCCTTTAAATTCAAAGTTTCAGGACGGCCATTTACTAGTGCAATATTATTTACACTAAACGAAGTTTGAAGCTGAGTATATTTGAATAATTTATTTAAAACTACTTTAGGAACAACGTCTTTTTTAAGAATGTAAACAATTCGCATTCCTTTTCTATCGGATTCATCACGAATACTTGTAATTCCTTCTAATTTCTTATCGTTAACAAGATCAGCAGTTTTCTTAATCATTTCTGCTTTGTTCACTTGGTAAGGAATCTCAGAAACAATTATGCAATCACGCCCGTGAACTTCCTCAAATCTAGCTTTAGCACGCATTACTACACGTCCTCTACCAGTATGGAAAGCATCTTTTACACCTTCGTATCCGTAAATTGTTCCTCCTGTTGGAAAATCTGGAGCTTTTATGTACTCCATCAATCCATCTATATCGATGTCATTATTTTCTATGTAAGCAATTACACCATTCACAACTTCTGTTAAGTTATGTGGAGGCATATTGGTTGCCATACCTACTGCAATACCCGAAGCACCATTAATTAATAAACCTGGTATTCTTGTTGGTAAAACAGTTGGTTCTTCAAGTGTATCGTCAAAGTTTAGAGAATGATCTACAGTATCCTTATCAATATCAGCAAGCATATCTTCCGATATCTTACGCATACGAGCCTCGGTATAACGCATTGCTGCAGGACTATCGCCATCTACAGAACCAAAGTTACCTTGACCATCGACAAGCATGTAACGCAACGACCACTCTTGAGCCATACGAACCATAGCATCGTAAACAGAAGTATCTCCGTGAGGATGATATTTACCCAAAACCTCTCCAACAATCCTTGCAGACTTCTTGTGAGCTCTGTTAGAAGCGACTCCTAATTCGTGCATTCCAAACAAAACTCTACGGTGTACAGGCTTTAATCCGTCTCTTACATCAGGTAAAGCACGCGAAACAATCACCGACATTGAATAATCGATGTACGCACTTTTCATCTGTTCCTCTATATTAATAGGAATTACTTTTCCTCCATCTGCCATAAAATCAGAATTTTATATTTTAATGTCTTATTTACTCCAAAACTTGACGAATATACATAAAAATCACAATTAAAAAAGGTGTTTACACTGTTAATAATTGATGATTTTTCAACAAAAAAAGTTAAGAAATCAACAATTATATTTTTTGGTTTTAGATAGAAGAATTGTATCATTAACCTTTAGTAAAAAACAACAAATATTTCACGATGTTTTTTTACATAAATAGCAATAAAAACGTATATTGAGTTAGTTTTCACTTATAAAAAAACTACTGTTAGAGTTAATAAAATCAACCAAAGATATAAAATAAAGGAGTTAGAATTATGGAAGACAAATTTTCGCCAAAAGTAAAAGAGATTATCTCTTACAGCAAGGAAGAAGCTATTCGTCTTGGTCATGAGTTTATTGGGACAGAACACCTTGTGCTTGGGATTTTAAGAGATGGAGATGGAAAAGCAATTGAAATACTAAACAGTTTCAATATAGATTCCAATAGATTGAAAAATATATTGGAGGCATTAAATCCTACTGTTTCAAATTTTGAAATGGACAACAAACAAACAATAAAACTTACTGCATCAGCAGAAAAAGCATTAAAATCTACTTACTTAGAAATAAAACTTTTTAAAAGTCATTCTATAAATACAGGACATTTGTTGTTAAGTATTCTTAGAAACGATAACGATCCAACAACGAAGATATTGAACAAACAAAAGATAATTTACCAATTGGTGAAGGAGGAATTTAAACTACTTCTTCTAGAAGATGAAACTTTTGAATCTCCTACTGCCGAATCTTTTTCAGATGAAGGTTTCGACCCTTCGGAAAATCCATTTGGAAGAGGTGCTGAAAACCTTGGTACTGGGGCTAAACACCCTGCTAAAAAATCAAAGACTCCAGTTTTAGATAATTTCGGTAGAGATCTTACTCAGTATGCCGAAGAAGGTAAACTAGATCCTGTTGTAGGTCGTGAAAAAGAAATAGAAAGAGTTTCTCAGATTCTGAGTCGTCGTAAGAAGAACAACCCTTTACTTATTGGTGAGCCAGGAGTAGGTAAATCAGCAATTGCCGAAGGATTAGCTTTGCGAATTATTCAGAAAAAAGTTTCTAGAGTTTTATTCAACAAACGTGTTGTAACACTCGATTTAGCTAGTTTAGTAGCTGGCACAAAGTATCGTGGTCAGTTTGAAGAGAGGATGAAAGCTGTAATGAATGAGCTAGAAAAAAATGATGAGATAATTCTTTTTATTGATGAGCTTCATACAATTGTAGGAGCTGGTGGAGCAACGGGATCACTTGATGCTTCAAATATGTTTAAACCTGCTCTAGCACGTGGCGAACTTCAATGTATTGGTGCCACTACTCTAGACGAATACCGTCAGCATATTGAAAAAGACGGAGCTTTAGAAAGGCGTTTTCAGAAAGTGATGGTTGAACCTACAAACGAAGAGGAAACTATAGAAATACTTAACAATATAAAAGAACGTTACGAAAGTCATCACAATGTTAACTATACAGACGATGCTATTAAAGCATGTGTAAAATTAACAGATAGATATATTTCCGACAGACATTTACCAGATAAAGCTATTGATGCTTTAGACGAAGCAGGTTCTCGTGTTCATATTACGAATATAAGGGTCCCTAAAGAAATTGTTGAGATGGAAAAATCTCTTGAAATAATAAGAGAAAAAAAATCTAGAGTTCTTAAAAGTCAAAAATACGAAGAAGCTGCAAAGTTGCGTGATGAAGGGAAACAAATTGAAAGAGATTTAACTAATGCTCAACAAAAATGGGAAGATGATGTAAAGGCAAAACGTGAAACAGTTTCGGAAGAAGATGTAGCAGAAGTTGTTTCGATGATGACTGGTATTCCTTTGCAACGTGTGGCAGAAGCAGAGAGTAACAAACTTGCTTTGCTAGCTGAATTAATTCAAGGTACATTAATTGGACAGGAAGAAGCTGTAAAGAAAGTTGTAAAAGCAATACAAAGAAATAGAGCTGGACTGAAAGATCCATCAAAACCAATAGGAAGTTTTATTTTTCTAGGACAAACTGGAGTTGGAAAAACTCAATTAGCCAAAGTATTGGCAAAAACTCTGTTTGATTCTGAAGAAGCACTTATAAGGATAGATATGAGTGAGTACATGGAGAAGTTTGCTGTTTCTAGATTGGTTGGTGCACCTCCTGGTTATGTTGGCTACGAAGAAGGAGGACAACTTACTGAAAAAGTTAGACGTAAGCCCTACTCTGTTATTCTTTTAGACGAAATAGAGAAAGCTCATCCTGATGTATTCAACTTGATGTTGCAGGCTCTAGACGATGGTCAAATGACTGATAGTTTAGGTAGGAAAGTTGACTTCAAAAACACTATTATCATTATGACATCTAACATTGGTACTCGTCAATTAAAAGATTTTGGTACTGGTGTAGGTTTTGGTACTTCAGCTAGAGTAAATAATTCTTCTGATGACGCCAAAGGAGTTATAGAAAATGCATTGAAAAAAACATTTGCTCCAGAATTCCTTAACAGAATTGATGATGTAGTACTGTTTAACTCTCTTGAAAAGGAAGATATCAGAAAAATTATTGATATAGAATTAAAAAAACTTATTGAACGTATCGAAGCTTTAGGATACAATTTCACTTTTAGCGAAGAAGCAAAAGACTTTGTAGCCGATAAAGGTTACGACAAACAATTTGGAGCTAGACCTTTGCAAAGAGCTATTCAAAAATACATTGAAGATCCTTTGGCTGAAGAAATAATTAATTCTAACATAGTAGAAGGAGATTCTATTTTGATGGATTTTGATAAAGAGAATGATGAAATAACGATAAAATCAACTAGTAAAGAATCTAAGAAATAAATTATTTACTTTTAAAAGTATTGTGTAATTTTAAAGGTCACCTATTATCTTAGGTGACCTTTTTTAAATCCAAAAATCAACCTAAAATGAAATTACACATTAAACTATTATTATTTACAAGTATATATCTTCTGAGTAATACTACAGAGGCTCAGACAGATACTGAACTTTCAACACAAGTTAACAACTCATACCCATTGAAATCATATGTAGATACTACAAGTAAATGGGAGCAAAAAATAATTTTCAAATCTTCTGATAAGTCAAGAGGGCTATATGGTGCTGTAACGATAAAATACGGAACTGTAGAAAACAGTAATACTATTTTTATAGGAGGTAGAGGTGGATGGATAATTAATCATAAAATTGCATTTGGTTTTGGAGGATATGGATTTTATGGAGATAAACAAAACTTAACTACAAATATTCAATATAACTACTCTGGAGGGTATGGTGGGTTTATTGTTGAACCCATTTTTTATTCAAGCAAAGTAGTACATTTTTCTATGCCAATAATGCTTGGTGGTGGTTGGGTTGGTAGAATTCAGAAATTTGATGATCATTCCGAGATAATGTATTCCGACTTAGTATTTTTAGCCGTAGAACCAGGACTAGAAGTTGACTTTAATATTACTAAAAAATTTAGAATTGCAATTGGAGCATACTACACAATTGCAAATGATATAGATAGTTCGTCTGAATTGAGTGACGAAATAATGAATAACCTATCAGTTGGTTTGCAGTTTAAGTGGGGGATATTCTAAATAATTATCATTAGAAAAAATGTTTAAAAAATATCGGACAATTATATCTTTAATTGTATTTTTGCCAAAGTTATATTAACATTAAGAAACAAAAAAATGGCAAAAAGTTGTATTGTTTGCGGGAAAACTCACGAAGAGATACCTGTAACTAAGTTTTATTATAAAGAAAGTGAATTTTATATTTGTCCTCAGCACATTCCAATGCTGATACACAAACCAACAGAATTAGCAGGTATGATTCCTGATGCGGAGAACTTTCCTGCAGGCTAGTAAATCACTAAAATATTATTTAAACAGTAAGTCTAATTTTTGATTTACTGTTTTTTTATGGACATATGCTTTCTAAAAGATTGTTTTAAACAGGAGTTTTAAATCTTCTGTAAAAGACCAATTTTTCAGATACAATCTATTAATTCTAACTTTATTAGGCCAGATAACTTCGTCGTTAAATTTGATCTTATCCTCTTGTTTTTCCAATAACTCCTCCTCATTTCTGTAATAAAGTGTAGCAGGCCCTGTTATTCCTGGTTTAACATTTAGAATTATTTTATCATCACCAGTTAACTTGTCGGCGTATCCAACTACATCGGGTCTGGGACCTACAAAAGACATTTCTCCTTTCAGTATATTTAATATTTGTAGTAATTCGTCTAGTTTAGTCATTCTAATTACATGACCAAATTTAGTAATACGTGGATCGTTTGCTGCTGTAATCACATCTTGATTTTGAATATCCATAGATCTCACTTTGTAAATCCTGAAAATTTTTCCATCCTTACCTACTCTAGCTTGAGAAAAAACACCAAACTTACCTGTAGAAATCGTAGATAAAACAACTAATACTATCAGTAGTGGAAATAGTACGATTAGCAAAAATAGAGCTAATATATAATCAAATATTGTTTTACATATTCTGCCCATTACTTGTCTATACGTTTGTAAAAAACAAAACCATTCTTCTCTCCTATTACTTCTAGATTTTTATGTCTTTTAAGTACTTGATTTTTTTGAGTAATTCTGGAAATAAAATATGCAGGTTTATCAATATCTCCTGTCAATAACCATCCAATATTATTGTGATTTGGATTCTTTTGAGGTTGTTTTTCTGAATAAAACAAGTAAGCATAAGACCTATACATTAGCGGTGCAACGTAAGCAGAATCATCATTAAATTTTTGAAAAAACTCTATTGCTGCATTCTGAGTATATTTTTCAATTTTTGGAACATTAACAGCTGTAAAAACAAACATAGTAATCATTATTGCCACATTCAGAACCATCATTCTAATTCCTGCATTGAAGGATTTATTGAACAGAGTGAATAGTATAGCTACTAATAAAAACAAACCTATAATTCCTTCAAAACCTGTCCAATTAACTACAGCTTGCATATTTGCTTTTGCAAACTCATCGCCTATAAATGATGAAGTTCTTAATTTATCGGTATTCATTCCAACAACAGGCAACAACAGCATCAATAGTGTCCAAATAAAACCTACTACCGATAATGCTATCGTCATCCACCTACTCCACTTAATCCTATCGCTTAACAAGTAATAAACAGTGTGAGCTGCAAGAAAGGTCAACGAAAAATAAGTCATTGACGAGTAATGAACAATTTTAGTTTTTACTGATGAAAAAACAATTAAAACTACCCAAAACAGGATTTTCATCATCAAGGTAAGATGCTTCTGTTTTGTATCGTCAGAAATATTATTTCCAAACGATTTGATAGCTAAAATAGCCGCAGGAAAAACTCCTATAAATAATACTATCGAATGGTAATACCAAGGTTGCTCGTGATCTGCTACATTCTTAGAAAGCAAATCAATCTGAACCTGTATAAATTCGTAAACTACGGCTTCGTTCCCTCTAATAAATTCAATAATAAACCAAGATCCTCCTGTTAAAATCATTACCGAAAAGAAAATAGTAAAATCTAAAATAGATGGAAAACCTTTGAACCAATTGATTAAGAAATACACTCCTAAAGTCAATAAAATCAGCAATAACGCAACAGGTCCTTTGGTAAGTATACCTAAACCAATTGCCATACCCGACCATACTAAATTCCATTTATTTCTACCTTCTGTTTCATCAAGATACCTTGTAGCGTAATAAATACCTAAGAATATAAAAAAATTAAACCAAGGATCAATAATTCCTGATTTAAAATAAAAGAATGGTAGAATTGAACCTGCGTAACTAATCACCCAAATTAATCCAAACTTAGTATCATAATATCTTTTACCAATATTAAAAATAAGAAGTAGCGATAATACTCCAACTATTGCATTGGGAAAACGAGCTGCAAATTCGTTAATACCAAATACATGCATCGATAAGGCTTGCATCCAAAAGAAAAGTGGCGGTTTTTCGAAAAAAGCTTGATAATCTATTTGTACAACAGAATAATTACCTGTGAGAAGCATTTCTCTGGCTGCTTCCGCAAAATTTATCTCATCCCAATCAAAAAGATAAACATCACCTAAAAAAGGAATAAATAGTAATAATGAAACTACAATTATACCTAAGCGTATTTTATTATCTGTACTAAAATTTTTAATAAAAGACATATTATTTTCTGAAATTCAATAACGATTTATCTAGAATTTTGTTTTCTTTAAATATTTTATTGAAATAATAAAACACCAATAAAGCTACAGCAAATCCAATAATAGAACCAACAACAGTATCTCTAACAAAATGTTGACTAAGGTAAACTCTAGAGAAAGCCGCAAGAATTGCAAATATTGCCAATAAAAATTTACCAATATTCTTTTTACAAAAAAATGCCAAAAGAGTATACAGTCCGAAAGCAGTGGTAGAATGACCAGAAGGAAAAGTAGAAATCATGTGATTACGAACTCCTTCTATATAATGTAAGCTAATATCTAGTTTACCAAATACATTTGCAGGACGTGGCCAATCGTGAAAAAGCAATTCTTTACTAATAAAACTAATAATTATAAGTGTTAAAATTCCAACAACTGCAGAGTAAAGAGATATTCTAAAGCGAACAAATAGCCCAATAATTATTACTACTCCAAACATTATTCCATCTCCTAAATGGGTGACGTATCTAAAAAATGTATCAAAAAAACTATTGTGATACTGGTTTATTAGTAAGTGTCCGTCATTAAGAGAATATGCACTCATAAAAAATGCCCCTCCTAAAATTGCTATTAGAAATGGCATTATAAAATATTTATTCTCGACCAATATTTGCTTTAAAGTCATTGTGTATGTTTTCTGCAAATATAGTTTATTTTTTATTCTGAATTCTATAAAACTAACTACCTATAACATGTTTTAATTCACTGATTTGGTTCTCCCAAAACATTTTAGACTCTTCTGCTTCATCATCGTCATCAGCAAAATCAGTAACAATAAGAGAAACATCTTTAGTGAGTTCATCAACTTCAATCTTCATCTCCCAAAAAGTATCATCTTCTTTCTCGTCCCATCTAAACCTAACAAGTCTATCCTGTTTTTTAGTTAGCAAATGAGCTATCTCTTCAGTATCATCCCATATAAAAACAAATTTTTCAGATCTAGAATTTACATTATCAGCAAACCATTCTGCTAGACCACTTGGTGTTGAAATATAATTATATAATAATTTGGGTGAAGACCTCAGTACAAATTCAATTTGAAATTTAACGTTACTCATATTTTTATCTTTAGTAAATTTTGTCAATAGCTTTTTCTTTCATCGCAATATATATAATCAATATTTAATAGTAAAACAAAAACCATAAAAAAAGTAAATATTTAGTTTTAGGTTAAAAATAAAGATTTAATACTCTGATTAACAAGCTCTATCTTTAAGACTGAAAAACAATAGATGAAAAAGCATAATTTTTAATCTTAAATTGTTTGCCTCAACAGATATTGTTTATATATTTGCACCCGCTAAAGCAAAAAGGCGAGGTAGCTCAGCTGGTTAGAGCGTCGGATTCATAACCCGGAGGTCGCGGGATCGTGCCCCGCTCTCGCTACGATTACGTTTGAAGTATTTTTTGATGTTAACTTCTAAACGAACAACCAGAAACATCAAATACATTTTGGCGAGGTAGCTCAGCTGGTTAGAGCGTCGGATTCATAACCCGGAGGTCGCGGGATCGTGCCCCGCTCTCGCTACAAATATCCTCAAGAACTTTGTTTTTGAGGATTTTTTTTGTTTCCATATATTTGTAAAAAATATTACGTATGAGAATTGATATCATTACTGCTGTACCTAGTTTATTTGAAGGACCTTTAAGCGCCTCTATTGTAAAAAGAGCAATGGATAAAGGCTTCGTTGAGATTGTTATTCACGATTTAAGAGATTACTCAACGAACAATTATCGGCAAATAGATGATTATCAATTTGGTGGTGGTGCAGGAATGGTAATGATGGCAGAGCCTATATCTAAATGCATAGACAAATTACAATATCAAAGAAAGTACGACGAAATTATCTACGTTACACCCGATGGCAAAACTTATAATCAGCAATGTGCAAACATGCTTTCGTTAGATGAAAATCTAATTATTTTAGCAGGCCATTACAAAGGTGTAGATCAAAGAATACGCGATATTTACGTTACAAAAGAGATTTCGGTTGGTGATTTTGTTCTTTCTGGTGGTGAGATGCCTGCTGCTATCATTGCAGATTCTATAATCAGATTAATTCCAGGTGTTTTAGGAGATGAGACCTCTGCCCTATCAGATTCTTTTCAAGACAATTTACTTGCTCCTCCTGTTTACACTCGCCCTTCTGATTTCAGAGGCAATAAAGTTCCTGATGTACTTATGAGTGGTGATCATAACAAGATTGAAAATTGGCGTTATGACGAAGCAATAAAGAGAACTGCAGAACGAAGACCTGATCTTTTGGGGGATTAGTGATGCAGTTAGCCATTAGCAGTTAGCAGTGTTCTATGCAAAATTAAAAATTTTATCAGTTACACAATTAAACAGTTAAACAGTTAAACATTTACACTATTAAACATGAAAACCAAGCACGCTATCTTATATATTTTCATTCTAATAATTCTATTAATTCCTTCTATTTTTATTGTTGAAGGACTTGTGCAGTTGGCATTAAATACAATTTATCCTTATAATTCTGAAAATACAGATATTTTAAATTCTATTATTTTCATGAGCTCAAGCATGCTTGGAGCATTTGGATTAATAGCTATTTACAGAAAATATATTGATAAAGAGAGTTTCTTTGATATGGGTTTCTCTACAAAAAATAGACTCTTCGATTTGTTTTTTGGTATTGCGACTGGAATAATTCTTATCTCTATTGGATTCATCTTTTTAATTGCAATTGGGAGCTTAGAAGTAATAGAGCTAGATTTTAATGCTAAATGGTTTTTTGGAAGTATGGTACTGATGATACTTGTTTCATTACACGAAGAAGTAATTGTAAGAGGTTATCTTTTAAATTCATTAATGAGCATTAGTAATAAATATTTTGCTCTTGCACTGTCCTCTATTTTATTTGGAGCTATGCATTTAATGAATCCTAATATATCAGTTGTATCTTTTGTAAACATTGTACTAGCAGGTTTCTTATTGGGGATTTCATATTTACATTCCAAAAATCTTTGGTTTCCTATGGGGCTACACTTCTCATGGAATTTTTTCCAAGGACCAGTTTTAGGTTTTGAGGTAAGCGGACAAGAAATAAAATCATTGATAACTCAAAATATCAGTGGTAATGAATTAATCACTGGTGGAGAATTTGGTTTTGAAGGATCATTACTAGCTACAGTATTAATGATTACAACTATTTTCGGGCTAAATTGGTTTTTCAAAAAAAAGGAAGCACTAACCCAAAAAGTAACTATTGATTTTAGTGATAATGAACTTACAATAAAATAGCAATCATAATAGTTCACTACCACATGCAATCCTTATCAAACAACTTTTATTCAACTAGTTAAATAAAATAATATTCCGTAATTTTACTTGTATAGAAACTCATCTCTTAATACAAATACTATGGAATATATACTTGTACCTACAGATTTTTCGAAAAATGCTTTTAACGCATTAGAGTATGCAATTGACGTTGCTAAACTTTTTGATGCAAAAATTATAGTTCTTCATACATACGAAGTTCCTACAGGAGGTGCTTCTTCTTTCAAGAACATAAGCTACAAATTAAAAGAAATTGCAGAAGAAGAAATTGTTCATTTATACAATACCATAATCGAAAAAGGATTAAATGAAATTGTATCAATTGAATTTGATAATTTAAATACTGATATCGTTACAGGTATACGAGATACGATTGAAACAAACGATATTGGTCTTGTAATAATGGGTACAGCAGGAGCTTCAGGGCTAAAAGAACTATTCTTAGGATCTAATACTTCCGAAGTAATAAAACATATTTCATGTCCTGTGATTGCAGTCCCTAAAAATGCTAGTTTCAAAAAAATAGAAAATATAATTTTTGCTACTGATTTTGATATGAATTGTGATAACAAAAATATTCCATTGATTATAGACCTTACAAAAAGACTGAAAGCAAGACTTACTATGGTAAATATTCAGACTGTAGCAACTGACTTTGCAAACACTAGAGATAATGCTGATAAGTTTTTTGAAGAGTGCAAAGACGCTTTGAAAAATATAAACTACGACTACCACTATATTATTGATGAGGATATTACAAACGGAATAAACAAAGCTTACAAAAACAACAATGCAGATTTATTGGTGATGATAAAAAAATCTCATGGATTGATTGATCACCTTTTCAATAAAAGTATGACTAATGCCGTTATATCAGATGCTAGACTTCCGCTACTTACTATTATGGGATAATTTAGATGGTACTATAACTAATTTGGTTCTACCCTTATTTGTGTGGAAGTTGTAATTTAGAATAGTCGTCATCTTGAGCAGAATTTCCTTTGTTGCCTGCCCTGAGCAAAGTCGAATGGGCAACAAAAGGAAATGTAGTCGAAAGATCTATAGCAACAGTGATTACACAATGTGCTATTTGTGTAATAGACCTTTCGACTTCGCTTTGGCTCCGCTACCCATGACGACTTTGTAATTATCTCGCAAAGGCGCAGAGTCGCAAAGCTAATTTTCTTAGCGCCTTGGCGACTTTGCGAGACTCAAATCGTCATTAGCTCATTGGAATTTTTTTTGAGAAAAAAACTTAGGCCTCAAGGTGACGATTGTTCCACAACATTCAGGGTAGAACCACTAATTTTACTTTAAAAAAATGGGTTAACTGGTTGAATAGGTTATAAAAACATACAAACTATAACCTTTTCACCATCTAACCTATTAACCCAAATTACATTATCAAAATGAAATTATACCTTAAATCCGCAAGTGGTTTCGTTATGAAAAGCTGTAATGTATGTTGTCATTGGTGTAGCACAAGAAAAAGTAACGCAGACGTATCCATAGATACGATGAGTAAGTTTTTATGAGCATTGCCAATGATAGCGTGCAGTACAGTTTTGTAATAGAAATCCATTTGCGGATTTAAGGTTATACATTATTAATACTAAATAAACAAAGTAAGACCAATACATTATCTTCATTGATTTATCTACCTATTTTTATTAAATTCGCCAACTCAATAAAACAGATAAAATGGTAGACATCATATATATAAGTATAATTTCAATTTTTGTTGTTTCACATGCTTGGGAAAGCATTATAGATTTTTTCAATGCTAAATGGTTCGATAGAAAACCTGATAGTTTAGTAGATGATATTTACGACAAAGAAGAATACAACAAACAACAGCTTTATAAAAAGGATAATTATAAATTTTCTAATATTTCAGGTACAATCAGTTTTGTAATTACTGCTTTGATACTCATATTCGGATTATTTGGTAAATTAGATATTCTTATTTCATCACAAGTATCTTCTCCCCTATTCCAAACATTAGTCTTCTTTGTTATAATAGGATTTGGAAGCACAATACTTTCGCTTCCATTTTCATTTTATCACACATTTTTTATAGAAGAGAAATTTGGATTCAATAAAAGTAGCAAATTTACATTTTGGATGGACTCTTTAAAGTCTATGCTACTAGGAGCAATTATAGGAGGTGTAGTTTTAACTAGCCTAGTTTGGATTTACAACTATGTACAAAATGATTTTTGGTGGATAGCTTGGATATTTATCAGTTTATTTTCCATTGGATTAAACTTCTTCTACTCTACCTTAATCGTTCCTCTATTCAACAAACAAACACCATTAGAAGAAGGAGACTTAAAACAAGCCATAAAAAGCTTTGGAGAAAAAGCTGGATTTGAAATTGATAACATCTATGTAATAGATGGCTCAAAAAGGTCGAGTAAAGCAAATGCATATTTTGCAGGATTCGGAAAAAAGAAAAGAATAGTTTTATACGATACATTAATTAATCAAATGAGTACCGATGAAATTGTTGCTGTACTAGCTCACGAAATAGGGCATTATAAGCACAAACATACAATAGCCAATCTACTTATGGGCATAACTCAAACAGGAATTATGCTTTACATCTTATCACTATTTTTAACAAATACTGATTTGAGTATAGCGTTGGGTGGTTCTGAAAATAAATTTCATTTAGGAATAATTGCTTTCAGTATTCTTTTCTCTCCTATATCGGAATTTATTGGCGTTTTTATGAATATACTTTCTAGAAAATTTGAGTATCAAGCAGATAATTTCGCGAAAAGCTTCGGGCTGGAGAATGACTTGATAAGCGGATTAAAAAACCTTTCAAAAAACTCTTATTCAAACCTTACACCGCACCCATTATATGTTTTTACTAATTACTCTCATCCACCAATAAAAGAAAGAATAACTAATCTAAAAGGTTAGTAACTACAATAATCAACACAAAGGAATATTGCCCAATTAAAGAATAATGCCTTTCAGTATCTTATTAGCTGAATTTTACATGTATAATTATTACTATTTAACCACTAATATTCTATGATTATCTCTCTTACAAGATAGTTCTTTAAATATAGAATATTTCTAAATAATTTAATCCTTACAGATAATTATTAAATATAACACACTGTAATACAATTAAATACATTACATATAGACATCTAAATACATTATTATAAAACACCTCCCTAAAGCATTATTTTAGTATGTGTACAAAACACACACATTAATGATATAACTCATGTTATTGTTATTGAATTTTATACTACTTTTATGCCACTTTTCAAAGACGTGTAAAGGGATGCTCAAAATAGCATAAAATCATTACACAACAGGTCTTTACAAGTAAAAACACGTAATTTTATAACTAATTATTCGATTATGTCTAACGATAAATTGAAGTCTCCAAAGAAAATGATTGGAGATGGTAATGAAGGAGCATCATGGATTGCATACAAATGTAGTGAGGTTGCCGGAATTTACCCTATTACACCTTCATCTAACATGGGTGAAAATGCTGATATGTGGTCAGCTAACGGTGTTAAGAACATTTGGGGAAATGTTCCTAAGATTATGGAAATGCAATCTGAAGCAGGTGCCGCTGGTACTGTTCATGGTGCATTAACAACCGGAGCAATGACTACGACGTTTACAGCGTCTCAAGGTCTTTTGCTTAAAATACCTAATATGTATAAAATTGCTGGTGAGTTATTACCAACAGTTATACATATTTCTGCACGTACTTTGGCTTCGCATGCACTATCTATCTTTGGTGATCACCAAGATGTTATGGCTGCTCGTCAAACTGGTTTTGCAATGTTATTTGGAAACAATGTTCAGGAGGCTCAAGATATGGCAATGATTGCACATGCAGCAACATTAAGATCTCGTATTCCTTTCATGAATATATTTGATGGATTTAGAACTTCTCACGAAATAGCTAAAATCGACATGATTTCTGACGAAATAATCAGAGAGATGATTGACGAAGATTTAGTTCTTGCTCATAGAGATAGAGGACTTAATCCTGATAGACCAGAGATTAGAGGTACTGCTCAAAATCCTGATGTATTCTTCCAAAACAGAGAAGCTACAAACAAATATTACGATGCAGTTCCTGCAATTGTTCAAACTGAAATGGACAAATTTGCAAGTTTAACTGGTCGTTCTTATAAATTATACGAATACTACGGTGCTGCAGATGCTGAGAAAATCATCATTATGATGGGTTCTGGTGCTGAAGCTGCTGAAGAATCGGTTGACTACTTAAACGCTAATGGCGAAAAAGTTGGTTTACTTAAAATTCGTTTATACCGTCCGTTCGATGTTAAAGCATTAATGGAAGCTATACCAAGTACAGTTAAAGCTATTTCTGTTTTAGACAGAACTAAGGAGCCAGGACAAGTTGGTGAGCCTTTATTCTTAGACGTTATATCTGCATACCACTCTACTGACAAGATGGCTACAATGCCTAAAGTTATTGGTGGTCGTTACGGATTATCTTCAAAAGAATTTACTCCAACAATGGTAAATGCAGTATTTGCTAACCTTGATGTTGAAACTCCAAAAAGAAAGTTCACAGTTGGTATTAATGATGATGTTACTAATCTTTCTTTAGATTACGACAAAAACTTTACTATCGATTCTGATGTATTCTCTGGAATGTTCTACGGACTAGGTTCTGATGGTACTGTTGGTGCAAACAAAAACTCTATTAAAATTATTGGCGAAACTACTGATAACTATGTACAGGGTTACTTTGTTTACGATTCAAAAAAATCTGGATCAACTACAACATCTCACTTACGTTTTGGTAAAGAAAAAATTAGAGCTACATATTTAGTTGAAAAAGCTGATTTTATTGCTTGTCACGTATTTGAATTTTTAACAAAATTCGAATTCATGTTAGAAAGTGCTAAGGAAGATGCTGTATTCTTATTAAACTCTCCTTACTCTAAGGATGTTGTATGGGATCACTTACCAAAGCACACTCAAGAGCAGATTATAGCTAAAAACATCCAATTATATGTTATCGATGCTACAACTGTAGCAAAAGATGCTGGAATGGGATCACGTACAAATACAATTCTTCAAACATGTTTCTTCAACATCTCTGGTATTCTTCCAGCAGAAGAAGCTATCGCTAAGATTAAAGAAGCAATTGTAAAATCTTACTCTAAAAAAGGAGATAAGATAGTACAAATGAACTTCAACGCAGTTGATCAGGCTGTTGCTAACTTACATAAAGTTGACTATCCTAAAACTGCTACTTCTACAATTATGATGGCGCCTCCAGTACCTTTGGATGCTCCTGATTTTGTAAAAGATGTAATTGGAACAATTATTTCGGGTAAAGGTGAAGATCTTCCTGTTTCTGTTTTCCAAGCAGATGGAACTTTCCCTACTGGAACTACGAAATACGAAAAAATGAACATCGCTTCCGATGTTCCTGTATGGGATATGAGCATTTGTACTCAGTGTAACAAATGTGCTATTATTTGTCCTCATGCTGCAATTCGTCCTAAAGTTTACGATGAGAAGTTCTTAGAAACTGCTCCTGAAACCTGGAAACATGTTGCGGCAAAAGGGAAAGAGTTTAAAGGAGAATACTATACATTACAAGTAGCGGTAGAAGATTGTACAGGTTGTGAGATTTGTGTATCTGTTTGTCCTGCTGTAAACAAGCAAGATCCTACTCAAAAAGCTATCAACATGGCTCCTCAACTTCCTCTACGTGAAGAAGAACGCAAAAACTGGGATTACTTCTTAGATATCCCTAATGTTGATCGTACTAAGGTAAAAGCTGGTTCTGTTAAAGGTTCTCAGTTCTTAGAGCCATTGTTCGAGTTCTCTGGAGCTTGTGCTGGTTGTGGCGAAACTCCTTACATAAAATTAATTACTCAGTTGTATGGCGATGAAATGGTAATTGCCAATGCTACAGGTTGTTCTTCAATCTACGGTGGTAACTTACCTACTACTCCTTACTCTAAGAATGATAAAGGTAGAGGTCCAGCATGGGCTAACTCATTATTCGAAGATAATGCTGAATTTGGTTTAGGTATGCGTCTTGCTCTTGATAAGAAACGTGAAAAAGCTTTCACTTTCCTTGAGGAAAACAAAGAACTTGTTGGTACTGAATTGTTTGATGCTATTGTAGCAAACAAAGAAAACACTGATACTGATAAAGAAACTCACGAAGCAAATATTGATGAGGCTATTGCTAAAATCAAAGCTGCCGGAATAGGTTCTGAAGATAAACTTAGGTTTACTTCTGAAAACTTACGTAAGAAAGCTGTTTGGATTATCGGTGGTGATGGTTGGGCTTATGATATCGGTTACGGTGGATTAGATCACGCTATTGCTTCTGGCGAAAATGTGAACATCCTAGTAATGGATACCGAAGTTTATTCAAATACAGGAGGTCAAGCATCAAAAGCTACACCAATTGGAGCATCAGCTAAATTTGCTGAAAAAGGAAAAGTTATTCCTAAGAAAGATTTAGCTCTTCAAGCTTTGAGTTATGGTGATGTTTATGTTGCTCAAATTTCTATGGGTGCAAAAGACATGCAAACTGTAAAAGCTATCCAAGAGGCAGCTAATTTCGAAGGTCCTTCTATAATAATTGCTTACTCGCACTGTATTGCTCATGGATATAACATGAAAGATGCTGCGGATCAGAACAAAAAAGCTGTAGAGTCAGGTCACTGGCCACTATACCGTTTCGATCCAACAAAAGATCAGGGTAAACAATATCAGTTAGATTCTAAGTTCCCTACTCTACCATTAGAGGATTATATTTACAACGAGGCTCGTTATGCTTCTGTTAGAAAAAAAGATCCAGAAATGGCAGCTAAGTTATTAGATATGGCAAAAGTAGAAATTGACAAAAAATGGTTCCGTATCAAGCAATTGATGGAGCTATAAGAAGTTGATTTTTATATAAAATAAAATCCCGTTCGGTGTATGCTGAACGGGATTTTTGTTGTGAATATTTTTTTTTAATAAGAACCTAATCATGCTTTACGTTTGTAATTGTACCTGCAAAAAACTGTTCATTGTAAAGTCTGCAAGGGGCTTTCTATCGTCAGCCATTGCCTACTTGTATTCACTAGTTTTTACAGCCACAAGCTACTACTTCAACCATTGGTAGATCAAAATCACACCATTTCTCTGGTGTATTTTATTTATTCTTTCAGGACAAATCGGTATCCTCTTCTACTTACAGTTTCAATAGTGGAAATATTTAAAACTTTATCTACCTTTTGTCTTATCAGATGAATACACGCATCTATAACGTTAGGTGTTACTAATTCAGGTTTCTCCTAAAGATTATAAAGTAATTCTTCTTTTGTTATAATTTCATTTTTTCTTTTAAGTAGAAAGGCAAAAACCTCAAAAGGGGTTCCTTCTAGGACAATTGCTTCATCATCGTAAAATATGGCATTACTATTAATGTCAACCAATAATTTTCCTTCACGAAGAACTCTGTAGTTTTTAGATACATTATTAACCCGACTATAATTAATAGCTATTAAGCAGTATATTCTATATCTTTGTGCTTAAAGTATTTTATTACTCTCTCAGGACTTTATTTCAATAAATCCATATGACTCTGAAAGTTCTTTTAATTTTTGTTGATTTTTGGGAGAAGGCTTTTCAGAAAGCCCATATTTTAAATCACAATTGAGGTATTTATCAGGGTTTTTCTCAGGAGAATATTATGGTAAATAAAACAACTCTATTTCAACTTTATTTTCTTCTACCCATTTCTTTACAAGTTTACTGTGGTGTACTCTCAAGTTCTCTAGTATTAGATAAACCTTCTTCTTTTTTACTTTTATTAATTGAACCATAAATTCTATAAACCTATCTGAATTCATCGTTCCTGTATATATCATGAACTCTACCTTACCTTGATTGGTTACTGTGGATATCATATTTACTGAAAAACGTTTTGTCATACTCGTTTTTACAGGTGTTTTTCCTTTTGGAGCATATGAACATACATGCTGACTATTGTTTCTAACTTCTGTTTCATCTCCCCAATTAATTTCAGCACCCTCATCCTTAGCCTTCTGTTTTATTGAAGGATACTCTTCTTCTAACCACTTCTTTAAAGCTTTTGAATTTTGCTCATATGCTTTCTTCTTAGGCTTTTGTGATGAATATCCCCATGACCGCAGGTAATCTCCAGTTGTTGTAATTGCAAGTACAATTTTCAATTCTCTCTCTATTAATTCTTTCACTGCTTTACGAGTCCATAGACCATAAGGTAATTTCAATTGATCAGGCATTGTATCAACAATCATCTTCTTTCTTGAATTGATAACTTCCTAAAATCTACTTTCTCCATAAAAGTAATGATACAAAAA
The DNA here is from genome assembly GCA_016744755.1 of Ichthyobacteriaceae bacterium. Taxonomy (GTDB): domain Bacteria; phylum Bacteroidota; class Bacteroidia; order Flavobacteriales; family JADGDT01; genus JADGDT01. The sequence goes on from JADGDT010000018.1 coordinate 36,554, forward strand.
CATATCTACATAGGACTATATTTTACCGTTAGGTAAATATGTCTAATACTAGAATGGTACTACCACGAATGTTGTGGAAATTTGAATAAATTACATTCTTAATAAAATAAAAGATTAAGGGTTTAAAGGATTATAGGATTACTGTACCTATTGTCTTTACTATGTAATCTTATAATCTAATTTTTACTCTAATACTTTTTTGTTTTCCACACAAATAAGGGTAGAACCACTAGAATAAGAAGTCGTAACCTATAGACGACATTTTTGCGTACTTATCTTCGTCGAACTTATAAAGTTTAGATTCTTTCCCGCTACTTGTTTCTATAGATTTTTCTAAATCAATAAGAAGCTTAGAGTTGAAAATTTTCTTTCTGAAATTTCTCTTATCAAAAGATTTATTCAATGCCTCTTCATACAACGATTGCAATTGGGCAATAGTAAATTCTTTTGGCAACAGATTAAATCCTACTGGACGACGCTTAACCCTTCTTTTTAAACGCTCCTTAGCGAAGTCTACAATCGTGTTGTGATCAAAAGCTAAATCAGGTATTTCATCGTAAGCAAACCATTTAAGTCCTTGCTTTTTAAATTTCTCAGTTTCTTTCGGATCAAATCTAACCAAACCGTAGTGTCCAATATTTAAAACTCTTCCTAAAGGATTTCTAAAAACCTTTCCACTAGCGTTTAGTTGCTCTATGTAAGCATCGTCAGAACCTATAGACGATATAAGTAATTTCTTTACATTTAAATCTATACTCTGATCTGGCTTAATGTATTTAGAAGGTAATATATAAGCACCCTTAAAAGGTTCTTCTTCATTGAATTTTAACAAGATGTGTAATTTATCTAAATCAAATCCAAAAATAACCAACGATGTAGCCAATGCCACATTAAAATATTCTTCAATATCTTTTCTCTCCATAACTAAATTTTATTTCCATTTTCCCTAGGTGCAAATATAATATAGAAAGTTATGTTTTCAAACATTATTATCAGTCTATCAGGGCAAAAGATACTATCTTAAATACCTAATTGTTTTTAATGATTTAATATGTTAAAGATGTATTTAATTAATGTGTATATGGTGTTATTTGTAAAATAGATTTGTAACTTCATAGTTATAATCTTCGAAAACATATAACTTGAAGGCTCTTTTTTAAACTTATTTATAAGTATAAAACTCTTTAATATATTTAATATTAATATTACTTTTGGCGAAACATAAATAACTAAATACTTTATACAATGCAACGCGATCACGATATATTTAATTTGATTGAAGATGAAAGAGACCGTCAAACAGAAGGTCTTGAACTTATTGCTTCAGAAAACTACGTGAGTGACCAAGTAATGGAGGCTATGGGCTCTGTACTTACAAATAAATATGCCGAAGGATATCCTGGAAAAAGATATTACGGAGGTTGCGAAGTAGTTGACGATGTTGAACAAATAGCTATTGATAGAGCTAAAGAATTATTTGGTGCAGAATATGCTAATGTTCAGCCTCACTCTGGTTCTCAAGCAAATGGGGCTGTTTATTTAGCAGTTCTTAAACCAGGCGATAAAGTGCTAGGTTTCGACTTATCTCACGGAGGTCATTTAACTCACGGGTCGCCAGTAAACTTCTCTGGTAAAACTTACCAAGCTGTTTTTTATGGTGTTGATGAAGAAACTGGTGTTCTTAACTACGATAAAATAGAAGAAATAGCTTTAGCTGAAAAGCCAAAAATGATTATTGCAGGAGCTTCGGCTTATTCTCGTGATATTGACTTTGCACGTTTTCGTGTAATAGCAGATAAAGTTGGTGCAATATTGTTGGCTGATATTTCTCACCCAGCAGGATTAATTGCTAAAGGTATCCTTAACGATCCTATTCCTCACTGTGATATTGTAACTACTACTACTCACAAAACATTACGTGGACCAAGAGGTGGTTTGATATTGATGGGTAAAGATTTCGAGAATCCTTGGGGAGAAAAAACTCCAAAGGGTACTATAAAGATGATGTCTAACATCCTTAATATGGCAATTTTTCCTGGTATACAAGGAGGTCCTTTGATGCACACAATTGCTTCGAAAGCAATTGCATTTGGTGAAGCTCTTTCTGACGATTATTTGCACTACATGATTCAAGTTAAAAAGAATGCCAGTGTTATGGCTGCTGAATTTGTTAAGCGCGGATATAAAATTGTTTCTGGAGGAACTGATAATCACATGATGCTTATCGACCTTAGAAATAAAAATATTAGTGGTAAAGCTGCAGATGCTGCACTTAGTAAAGCTGATATTACTGTGAATAAAAACATGGTTCCTTTTGATGACAAATCTCCATTTGTTACTTCGGGAATTAGAATTGGTACTTCTGCAATTACCACTCGTGGACTTGTAGAAAATGATATGCTTAAAATTGTGGAATTGATTGACAAAGTAATAATCAATCATGAAAATGAAGATGCTCTTTCTGAAGTTAGATCTGAGGTAAACGAGATGATGTCTCAGTATCCAATATTTGCAACTAAAGTAGAAGCTTAATTTAGATATCTATATAAATACCAAATGCCCAATTAGTTTACTCTAGTTGGGCATTTTTTATTTTAAACATCAAACTGAAATTAATAATATTTCATTAAATAATTTTAAAACTATTGAAATCAGAATTACACTGTGAAACAATAAAGTACAAAACACTATGTGTTAAGAAATGAAAATAAAATACTATGAAATATTTATTATCTGAATATAGAATGCATCAAACGATTCTTATCATTGATAGATTCTTCCATCGAAATCATACATTCTAAAACTTTTTTGTAAAGCCCAGTAATCACGGTATCTAACAAGCTAGTATTTTTTTGGTATGCCAAATAGCGGACTTTTCTATAGTCACCCAGACTGTAAATCACTGTCTATTATAAAACGGTTGAACCAAATATTGTATGATATTACGACAGTAATATACACAACGAGTGTGCAATATAGTATATATAACAGGTATTACCAGACAAACGCATGAGATTCTTTTAAAGACCTAGTACTTTCAATAGAAATTAATTATCCAAGCAGCTTTTAGTCGTTTAGCTTTGATGCTTATATTTTTAGTATTTACATTTTTGGTTCTACCCTTATTTGTGTGGATAAAGACTCAAGCCACCATTAAAAAAAAGTATAGCACTTCTAAAATTATTGAAGGTTCTGTAGCCTCTAGCAGT
>JADGDT010000139.1 GCA_016744755.1 Ichthyobacteriaceae bacterium
TGTGTGTTTGGTCAAAAGTAAAACAACTGTTTACAATTAGCAACTTTAGTGTTGTTTACATTTGTAACAAACAACATTGTTACAAATGTAAACTAAGTGTTATTTCAAAGTGTTTACATTTGTAACACACTAGTATTGTATAAAGCTAATAAATTTCTAGTCAAATATATTTGATTGAATATTAAACTATAAAAGTAATACTTTCAACTATACTATCAGTTAAATAAGATAATTACAAAGTAGTCTTAATCTATTACTTTAACATTGATTATTTACAACCTATAACTTATCACATCTTGTAAATTACATTTGTAACACTATTTACATTTGTATCAATATAATTATTATATTTGTAAAATATTTAACGTGTTACAAATGTAAATCAACTTTTAATTATGGATACTGACGCTTTTATTAAAAGATTTAAGGAAATTTTGCAGGATAATAATATTACTGCCTCTGCTATTGCCGATGAATTAGAAATTCAGAGATCTAGTATATCTCACCTCCTATCTGGACGTAATAAACCAAGCTTAGATTTTATTTTAAAGCTTTTAAGTAAGTATCCTGAAATAAATATGTATTGGCTTCTTAATGGCACTGGAGCAAAACACAAGGCTGATAAAACTACATTTAAAGAAAAATCGGTAGAACATATCCCTATTAAAAAAGTAGAAGTTGAAAATGATAAACTACTTGCTGTAGAGACTTTATCTAACAAAAATAAAAAGATAAAGCATATTGTAATATTCTATGAAGATGCTACCTTTGAGTCATATACACCAAACTAGACTTTCCTATGCTTAAGAGTTTTATTCTAACTGTTTTAATATTTATTACATATTCCATTAGTATTGCTCAAAATAAGAGTCAAGATATTTATAATTACAAATTCAATATTACACTTAGCGACAGTACAGACTCTATTTACGTAGAATCAGAAGTTATAGGTGTTACCACTGAGAATAAGGTAGTTCTAAACCTTGATAATTCTATGTATATTGATAGTATAACAAGTAATAACCAAATACTTGATTTCAATAGAATAAGTGATTCTACGTATATTTCAATACCCAGTGATAAGTTCAGTGTTAATATTTTTTATAGAGGAATACCTAAGGATGGGCTAATTATTGGTAAGAATAAATATGGAGATAGAACTTTTTTTGGTGATAACTGGCCCAATAGAGCTAAATATTGGCTAAGTGTTTACGATCATCCTTCAGATAAAGCTAAAGTTGAATTTATTGTAAATGCTCCAAAAAGATATACAGTAGTATCCAACGGTAAGTTTATTAAAAAAACTACGTCAGGGCTTATTTCTACTTATCATTACAGCACTACACACGAAATACCTACTAAAGTTATGGTGATAGGTGTTGCAGAATTTATCCAAAAAATTGTGCAAAAATCACCCTTCAAAATTAAATCTTTTGTTTATCCACAAGACAAATATATAGCACTCAAAGACTATTCTATTGCACCACAAGTAACAACTTTCTTTGAAGGCATGCTTGGCAGATATCCTTTTGATAAGCTTTACAATGTGCAGTCTACAACCCAATATGGAGGAATGGAGAATGCTGGATGTATTTTTTACGACGAACACAGTGTTGATGGAAAATATACTAATGAAAGCCTTATAGCTCATGAAATTGCACATCAGTGGTTCGGTAATACTTTATCAGAAACAGACTGGAATCATTTATGGTTGAGTGAAGGGTTTGCTACTTACCTAGAAAATGTATACATGGAAAAAAAGTACGGTGAGGATACTTTAATTTACTTAATGGATAATGCTAGATTAAGTGTTCTTAAGTATAAAAATGAATATCCGAATAGAGTACTTGTTCCTGAAAAAGTAAACAACCCAATTATTATGCTTAATGCATATTCTTATCATAAAGGAGCATGGGTTTTGCATATGATTAGAAACGAAATTGGCGATGATGTTTTCTTTAAAAAATTAAAGGATTTTTATTCTAAATATAAGTATTCTAATGCTAGTACTAGTGATTTTATTGACATGTTTAGCAAGGACTACGGTAAAGATATTAAACTATTACTTGAACCTTGGATTTATTCAAATTTTCTTCCTAAGTACGAAGTAAAATGGAAGTTTGAAAAGGGAAAAGTAAGTGGAAATATTATTCAAACTCAAGAAGGTTCTTTATTTCTAAATAATGTTTATTTGCTTTTAGATTATCCTAATACTCCTGTTACAAAGAAGGTTTCAATTAGTTCTAAAAATCAATCATTTGAATTTGAGAGTTCTACATTTCCTCTGAATATTGTTGTAGATCCACATAATTATATTTTAAAAGATGAATAGCATTTAAATAGAACATCACATCACAAATAGATAAATCCACTTGTAGAATACCTTTCTACAAGTGGATTTATCTATTATATGTTATCACAGTATGTTAATTCAGATACATTGAATTCTATTTATTATTAAGTAGCATTTTATAATTATCAAATCTTTCAAAGATTTCATTTACATAATTATAAGGTTCTAAACCTCTTACATAGCCATGCTTAATGCCTTTAAGGTTATAATATTTTGGATGAGATAGTTTTACAAGAGACTCTCCTACTCCATTATCCCAACTATTCTCATCTTTATTATTGATTTTAGCTAGTTCCTGAGCATCTAAAACATGCCCATAACCACAGTTATACGAAGCTAGTGTAAACTTGATTCTTTGTATTGAATCTGGTACATCATCAAACTTTTGGTAAATTATGTTTAGGTACTTTGTACCTGCTTTAATATTCTCGCTAGGCGAATTATCCTTTACTCCTAGTTCTTCTGCAGTACTTGGCATTAATTGCATTAAACCTTCAGCTCCAACCCACGATTTAGCATTGTGATCAAATCTAGATTCTTGATAAACTACAGAGCTTACTAGCCTCCAATCCCATTTAATTCTTGAACTGTACTTTTTTATAATATCATCGTATTCACTGATTTTACCTGTTTTAAGACTGGAATAATCACTTTTCATTCTTTTTTTAAACTGTCGTCTATTTTTGAAATATTTCGTGTATGTAATATTGTAAAAACTTGTTTTTTTAATACCTCTAAGCCAAGTATTTATTGCATTTTTCAATTCAGGAGAGTCTTTTCTAACTGACCATGCAACTCTTTGAGAAAGACTTACTTTTGTGTCAATATCAAGATTTGAATAATATGATTCATTTATATGTGCTATACTATTATCTGCAATTGTGTATTTTATATCGCCATCAGATACCATTTTTATTATTTCTTCAGTATTATAACTTCCATCAATAATATCAACATATATAGTATCTCCAAGTTCTTTTATTAGATTACTTATTCTTTGGTAATATGCAGATTCTTTTCTTATTGATACAGTATCGTTAATCAACTCAACCACATCTTTAATCAAAGTATTATCTATGTCATCCTGACGCATTTGCCACCATTTATTAGGTTTACGCTGTACTAGTACTTGATGAGTTAAATTGTAATAATTAGTAAATGCTATATCTTCTTTTCTTTCATTTGTTACTGTTAATCCATGTGCTATAATATCACCTTCTCCTTTTTTAAGCATAGTTATCATCTCATCAAGATTGTTAACTTTTACTATCTTGAACTTAACACCTATTTCTTCTGCAAAATTTTGAAGCAATTCATACTCAAATCCCATGCTTTTGCCTTTGTACAAAAAGTAGCTAGATGGCGAATGAACTGTTAGTGCTTTAAGCACACCTCTTTCTTTTATTTGCTCTAAGTCAAAATCATGGACAAAATTCTCTTCTAGTGATATGTTCTCTGAGTTAACGGCTTGTTTTTGACTGACATTCCTTTCGCTAGAATTACATGAGGATAGAAGAAGTAAAGAGATAAGAAAAAGGGAAATATTTTTCATACGGAGGTTTAAGATTTTATAAGAGTTAAAGAAACTACTTGCTGAATTGAGCATTAGCCAGTTTACACAATAAAGGGTAGTGAATATAACCTCATGTTAATCTATCTACCGTTAGGCAGGTATCTTCTGACCAAAATAACTAAATTCAGATGAAACTTTGTATTGCTAAGTCATAAGATTTTAATCCAAAACCTGCGATTGTACCTTTGCAATAAGGTGCAATGTACGAAGTGTGCCTAAAATCCTCTCTGGAATGAACATTAGAAATATGAACTTCTATAACAGGAGTATCTATTCCTTTAATAGCATCGCCAAGTGCTACTGATGTATGAGTATAGGCTCCAGCATTGAATATAATTGCATCGTAGCTAAACCCTATTTCATGAATTTTATTTATTAATTCACCTTCAATATTAGATTGATAGTACTCTAAATCAATGTTGCTAAAGTTTAACTTTAACTGACTAAAGTAGTCTTGAAAGCTTTGATTTCCGTAAATTTCAGGTTCACGCTTTCCTAGTAAATTTAAGTTTGGTCCGTTTAATACAAGTATTTTCATTTTCTAAATTTAAAAATATTCTATTGATAACGTCTTGGCTATGGTTAGTACGGGAATAAAAAAGCAATTAATTTCCGATTAAGCACTTATCCAAAACTTTTTATTTTGTTTTATCTTTTTATTTTTAAAGCCAAACCAAAAGATTTGGCGGACTTGGTTAAAAGCTATGAACTTAGAGTTAAGCACTAAAACCCTTATTAATTATAGCCATTGTTAAGTTATTATTATGTGCTGGCTTTTTATTTCTCAAGTTCCAATTGTTTCAAATTTATGTTCCCACATTCAATTTCTTTATCGTTGATTCGATAAATAAGTTTTTTCTCTTTTATACTAAGTCCTGTTCTCAAAGTTCCGTCTACTCCTTTGTTGAAAAGGGTTACGACATAAAAACCACTAGAACCTTTAGGGGCTATAGTTCTTATTAAATTATGTTGCTTATTAAAGTTAGTATCTAAATATTTTTCTAAATCAAGGCCATAATTGAATAGAGGCTCTTTATCAGGTGTCATAGTATCCGAGGGAATAAATAGTTTAAATAATCTACCTGGTGAAGACGGAAGATCATATGTTTCTTCAGTGAATTCCATTGTTAATTTAAAAGGATTCTCTGTTTCATTGGTGATTCTGGTCCAGAAAACAGCATAAACATATTTTATACCGTTAGGATCAGTGTATTTTAGACCACCTCTCGGATAGCTATTTTCGATTATTAGGTTCTGGTCATTAGCATCAACATATATGTATTTAGTATCAACATTTTGTTGTTCAGATATATTTACAAGTGTTTGAATTTCAGTATTAACTAAAATCATAGGTTTCTCTAAATCCTTTGAAGCTTTAACTGGTGCTGTTTTGTGTTCTTGCCCACAAGAATAAAGTACTGTAGACATAATAATTAATATTAATAATGTTTTTCGCATATTTTCATCACATTTTTTCGCTTGTACACAACAAGTATATAAAAATGTTAGACACAAATAATGTGTTTTTGAATATATTTGTCAACATCTATATTAATTATAATTATAAAAGATTACTTAAATGGATTGGAAAACAGGAATAAATGATTTTTTAATGTACCTGAAATTAGAAAAAGGGTTATCAGAAAATACTATTATTTCTTACGAAAATGATATTCTAAAGCTAAGTAGATACTGCCTACAATTAGAATTAAACAATCCAATAAAAATTAATAAGGTAACAATATCAGAATTTATATTTAAAATAGCTAAAATTGGTTACAATCCTAAATCACAGGCTAGATTACTATCTGGCATTAGAGGGTTTTACAACTTTTTACTTCTCGAAGATTATATTACTACAAATCCTGCAGATTTAGTAGAATCCCCAAAAATTCAAAGGAATCTTCCCGAAATATTATCGGAAGATGAAATTGACTCACTTTTGTCGGAAATAGATAGGAGTACAAAAGAAGGAGAAAGAAATAGAGTTATTATTGAAACACTCTACGGGTGTGGTTTGCGTGTAAGCGAACTTATCTCTCTTAAAATATCAGATTTGTTTCTTGAAGAATCTGTTATAAAAGTACAAGGTAAAGGAGATAAACAGAGATATGTACCACTTGCTGATGACACTAATAGTATTATTAAATACTATTTGAACGAAATTAGATCAGACTTCCCTTTTATAACGGGCGAAGAAGATACCCTTTTTGTGAATCGACGAGGGAGACAATTAACTAGAGTAATGATTTTTACTATAATTAAGTTGTTGACAGAAAAGACAGGTATTAAGAAAAAAATAAGTCCTCATACTTTCCGTCATTCATATGCTACACATTTGCTCGAAGGTGGCGCTGATTTATTAGATATACAGCAACTATTGGGTCATGCAAGTATAGCGACTACCGAAATTTATTTGCATACCGAACAAAGCAAGTTAAAGCATGTAATAAATAAGTTTCACCCTAGAAATAATTAATATCTATTTCTTTTATATTGTAAGATTTTTCTTTCATGTTAAGCGTAATTTTTGTATTTTGCATTTATTCTATAACAAATAAAATTACAATATTATGAAAAAATTATTCACCCCCTTATTAGCTCTTTTCCTAATAGTAAGTTTAGGCTCTTGTGACAAAATAGAAGATTTAACAAATATAGATTTTGATGCAAATCTAGAAACTCCCAATATGACTATCAGTCCTCCATTGGGTAAAAATATAAGAACTTCAGGTTATGAGTTCTTAGTTTCCAATAAAATAAACCCACTTGGAAATTCTGATATTAAAAAATATCTAGATAAAATAAAAAAATGGGATATAAATGCAATTGAAGTAGAAGTTATGAGTGTATCAGAAAGGAATACGTATTTAAAAAATGGCACTAAATTAGAAATGAAAAGTTCTAAGCACTCTGCAATATCTACTTTTACTGAAGACACTCCAATATTTACAGGGTACAAATACCAAGTACCTTCAAGTGTACATAGTCAAGTTGAGAAAATACTTAACGATAAAGAAGAATTTGATGTTAATTTCATGGGTGGTTTGAATAATAATGCAACTGTAATAATGAAAGTTAAGATAGATGTAACGATTACTGCAAACCCTCTTTAATTTTATATACTAACATAATTAAAACAAAAGGCTATCAGAAATGATAGCTTTTTTATGCTTAACCTTTTCAAATACAATGTTTAAAAATAATTTGCATCTTAATTATTTATTCATTTATCTTGCATAACTAAATTACAATAATTATAACCTATTTAAAATGAAGATTATGAAAAACTTATTTACTCCGTTATTGGCTCTATTCCTAGTAGTAAGCTTAGGATCGTGTGACAAAGTATCCGATTTAGCAGACATTGATATTCCTTTGGAAGTTAGTTCTGAAAATATTGATTTATCTAATAAAGCATTAGGAAAAACAAATGGAGACACTAATTTCGGAAAACAATCTGGTAAAATTGATTTATTTCAAGGAGAATTAAAAGACTACAAATCTTATACTGATAAGATTAGAAAATTTAAAGCAACAGAAATTACAATTAATGTCATTTCTGTAAATCCTAGTACAGGAGTTAAATTTTCGAATCCTTCTACAGCAGTAATTACAAGTAATTCTGGGAAAAAGGCTACTCTTAATTTCTCTGATGAGGAGATTGTTGCTGGTAAAAAAATAGTGATTGATAGTAAAGTATTAAGTGTAATTAACGAAATACTAAACGAAAGATCTGAATTTAGTTACGAAGTTACTGGTGGGTTTAACCAACAAGCTAAAGCTGTTATTATGATATCTTTTAAAGGCAAGGTTACAGTTAATCCTTTGAAATAA
>JADGDT010000237.1 GCA_016744755.1 Ichthyobacteriaceae bacterium
TCAAATACATTTTGATATTTTGCAGAGTGATAAATTGATGTTTGAACTTTCTGATTCCAATCGGTTACATAATACCTATTCCAGTTTTCGTAGTAGCGTTGAGAATAAAAATTTATTGGCTTCTGCATTATCAAAAAAGATTCATATCCAATATCATCTATAAATATTTTATACTCTAAACTATCATCAGAAACTTTATCGAATTTAAGTGTAGAGTATTCTACTTTGTCATCTTCTTTTTGTGTTTTGTTACTGCCACAAGAAGTTATCATAAATACCATAATAGTTATTACTCCTATGCATTTAATTAGTTGTTTACCAACTATATTTTTTCTCTCTTTCATTGCCATTCCCTTTTTAGTAACTTGACATCACAAAATATATATTAAAGATACTATTAAATTAACGTATCTGAGGCTAGTAATATTATATATTGTTGCTTTAATCTTTGATGTATTAGGAATTACACAATAATTTACACTAATAAATAAGATATATATAATTATATATGTAAAAAAATATTAGCTGTTAAAAATCATAAAAAATGGCAAGTAAAACTAACTCTATTTCAATATGATTTTTACTTTTACAAGACCAAAAATTTAAACTTGTTGTATAACAACATAGAAACTAAAAAACTATATATAAATGAATCTTCACGAATATCAAGGTAAAGAAATTCTGAGCAGTTTTGGAGTAAGAGTGCAAAAAGGGATTGTTGCTAGTACTGCTGATGAAGCTGTTGAGGCGGCTAAAAAATTAACAGAACAAACTGGTACCGAGTGGTACGTAGTTAAAGCTCAGGTTCACGCAGGTGGACGTGGAAAAGGAGGCGGAGTAAAACTTGCTAAGTCTATAGACGAGGTAAGAGATCTTTCAGACAAAATTATTGGCATGATGTTAATCACGCCTCAGACTAAAGCAGAAGGTAAACTTGTAAATCAAGTTGCAATCTTCGAAGATGTATATTATCCTGGTAAAAGCGAAAACGAAGAGTATTACATGTCAGTACTTCTAAACAGAGCTACAGGACGTAACATGATTATGTATTCTACCGAAGGAGGTATGGATATTGAAACAGTTGCAGAAAATACTCCTCACTTAATTTTTACGGAAGAGATAGATCCAAAAGTAGGGTTACAAGGATTTCAAGCTCGTAAAATTGCCTTTAATCTTGGATTGAGTGGTGTAGCATTAAAAGAAATGATGAAGTTTGTTACAGCCCTTTACAGTGCTTACGAAGGTTCTGATGCTTCTCTTTTCGAGATTAACCCTGTACTTAAAACATCTGACGATAAAGTATTGGCAGTAGATGCAAAAGTTTCTATAGATGCTAATTCTTCGTACAGACATAAAAACTTATTTGCACTAAGAGATACTCGCGAAGAGGATCCAACTGAAGTTGAAGCTGATTCTTTCGGACTTAACTATGTAAAGCTTGACGGTAATGTTGGGTGTATGGTAAACGGAGCAGGACTTGCAATGGCAACTATGGATTTAATTAAACAATCTGGTGGCGACCCTGCTAACTTCCTTGATGTTGGAGGTACTGCTGATGCCGAACGTGTAGAGAAAGGATTCCGTATAATTTTGAGCGATCCTAATGTGAAAGCTATTCTTGTAAATATTTTTGGAGGAATTGTACGTGGCGATCGTGTTGCTCAAGGTGTAGTTGATGCATCAAAAAGTATGGGCGATGCACTTAATGTTCCTGTAATTGTACGTTTACAAGGAACTAATGCAATTGAAGGAAAGAAAATTATTGACGATAGTGGACTTAAAGTTCATTCAGCAATACTGTTCGAAGATGCTGCGAAATTAGTTAATCAAGTATTGAGCTAGAATTCAAAGTTGAAAGACGTAAGTCAGAAGATATAAGTTAATACTCATAATAAATAT
>JADGDT010000238.1 GCA_016744755.1 Ichthyobacteriaceae bacterium
CATGGTTTACCCAAAAAGCTCGTATTTCTTCATCTTTACTAGAAAGCGTAAAACCATCGTCAGACTTAGGATGCGAAAAACATGAAGCATTAAAATCTAGTCCCATTTTTCTTTCCTTAGCCCAATCAATCCATTCCTGAAAGTGCTCTACATCAACTTTATCTCTATCTACAAATTGTTCATTAAACTCACCATAAATTGCATGTAAATTCAAACGTTGTTCTCCTGGCAATAAAGAAAGTGCTTTATCTAAATCCGCACGCATTTCTTTTATGCTTGTAGCTTTACCAGGGTAGTTTCCTGTAACCTGAATACCTCCACCACCTAAAGTAGCATCTGGTGTTTCAAAACCACCCACATCATCAGTTTGCCAACAATGTAAACTAACTTTTACATCGTCTAACTTTCTTAATACATCATCTGTATTAACTCCTAATTTGGCATATTTACTTTTTGCCAACTCATATGATTCTTTAACTAAATTTCCCATAATCATTTTTTATATATTTGTATATTATCTTTTATAAATGTAAAACCGAATTCTATTTTTTTAAATAAATTCTACAACTGTGTATTAGGTAACGAAAACTATTTATAATTTAGATGCCAATAATATAACTTCACAGTCTTATTGTTTTACTTTGCTAATTTAAAGATTGAAGTAAGTATTAAGCAATACACAATTTGATATTACTGTTACACTTTTTGATAAAACACTATTTATTATAACAAAAGGAACTAATATTTGATGTGATAAATAGATTTAGTATTATCTAATTTTTTAATTAAAATTATATCCTAACCAAAATGCTCTTAGATGAATAGTCATATAAAATACCTAACTATAGGCGACGAAGAGAAAAAATGGGATATTTATATTAATGCCATAGGCAACACCAAAGTAACAAAAAACGAAGTCTACCCTTCTAAAAAGCATCCTTCATCTTATTATTTTACATGGAATAATGGCAGAATTCTATCAGAATTTCAGCTTAACTATATAACACAAGGCAAAGGTACTTTCGAAAACAAACATGGAACTTTTGAAGTTGAAGAAGGTAATTTCATTGTTATATTTCCAAACGAATGGCATAGGTATAAGCCAGATGAGGAAACTGGATGGACAGAGAATTACATCGGATTTAAAGGAGGAATTGCAGAACATTTTATGTCGATATTGGGTGTGAGTCACTCAAAACCAATAATTAATAGTGGGCGGAAAGAACAATTTATTGAATGCTATACCAAAATATTTGATTTAATTGAAAGTGAAAGCCCTAGTTTTCAACTAGTTTCTAGTGGAGAGTTAATTAGGCTTTTTGGTCTTATTGTTGCAAACCAGAAAGAAGATGAGCTTAAAGGTGATAAAATTGCAGATACTATAGATAAAGTAAAATTTATAATAAGAGATAAGGTAGAAACAGATATTGTTATGCAGGATATTGCCTCTGATTTTAATATGGGGTATTCATACTTTAGAAAAATGTTCAAAAAGCATACAGGTGTATCTCCAAAGCAATATCACCTACAATTAAAAGTTATAAGAGCAAAAGAGCTTTTATTAAATACTAATAAAAGTGTTAAAGAAGTATGCTTTGATTTAGGTTTCCAATCTACATCTTATTTCTCAAGAATTTTCAAACAGAAGATGGGTGTTACACCAGTCCATGTTAAAGATATGGGAATTGATTAAACCATGTTAAAATTCTTATATATTTCTATGTCAATATTTATTCTACCAAAGAATATTGAGTGACAAAATTTACGTGATTTATCGGCATCTATTGAATTGCAATTAAATCAACAGCAACAATAGACTTGAGCCAATATGAGGAGAATAAACTAGTAATACTATTTCTAGTAAAAAAC
>JADGDT010000140.1:0-3301 GCA_016744755.1 Ichthyobacteriaceae bacterium
TAAATAAACGATTAAGAAAAATAAAATGAAAAACGTATTAAAAATATCATTAATGTCTTTAGCCATTGGGTTGGTGGGATGTAATGGTACTCAAAGTACATCGAGTACATCCACAGAGAAATCTGAAAAATCATCTAAACCAAACATTATTTATATAATGTCCGATGATCATGCTTTTCAATCTATATCAGCATACGGTAGCGAAATTAGTAAAGTTGCACCTACTCCAAATATAGATAGGTTGGCGGAGACAGGTGTAATTTTCGATAGATCGTATGTAACAAATTCATTATGCGGACCATCGAGAGCAACAATGCTTACCGGAAAATTTGGTCACAAAAATGGATTTATGCAAAATGGCGATTTGTTTGATGGTAGCCAACAAACTCTACCAAAATTATTGCAAAAAGGCGGTTACCAAACTGCTATGATTGGTAAATGGCATATAAAATCATTACCTACAGGTTTCGATTATTGGGATATGCTAAATGATCAAGGAGAATATTTCAACCCTGATTTTATTTCGGCTACCGATACAGTAAAAATTGAAGGATATGTAACAGATATTATTACCGATAAATCCTTAGCTTGGTTAGAAAAAGCTAAAGATGGCGATAAGCCTTTTGCCCTTTGGATGCATCACAAAGCACCACACCGTAACTGGATGCCTGATTTAAAATATGCTGCAATGTATGACAGTGTTACTTTTCCTGTACCAGATAACTATTTCGATGATTACAAAGGACGTAAAGCTGCAGGTTTACAAAAAATGAATATTTATAAAGACATGTACGAAGGTCACGACCTTAAAATGTCTGTTGCTGTAGGATCAGATAGTTTACGTTACGATAGATGGCCTCATATTTTTGCACGTCTTACACCTGAGCAAAGAGCAGAATGGGACAAAATTTACAGAGGTAAAAATGATGCTATGAATGCTGCAAACCTAGAAGGAAAAGATATGGCATTATGGAAATATCAACGTTACATGCAAGATTATCACGCTGTATTAAAATCGGTAGATGTTAGTATTGGTAGAGTTATAGATTACCTAGAAGAAAATAACCTTAGAGATAATACAATTGTTATTTATACTTCCGATCAAGGTTTCTTTGTTGGAGAGCACGGTTGGTTCGATAAAAGATTTATGTACGAAGAGTCTTCTCGTACTCCTCTACTTATTTCTTACCCAGGACACATTCCTGCTAAACAACTTAATCACGATTTGGTACAAAATATAGATTATGCACCTACATTATTAGATTATGCTGGATTAGAAATTCCAGAAGATATTCAAGGTATGTCTATGAAACCTTTATTTGAACAAGGTGATGAAAAAGCTGAGTGGAGAGATGCAATTTATTATCACTACTACGAATTCCCTGGTTTCCACAGTGTACGTCGTCAATATGGAGTTAGAACAGATAGATATAAATTAATAAAATTCTATTTCCGAATTAACGAATGGGAATTATACGACCTCGAAAAAGATCCTAAAGAAATGCACAATCTTTATAATGATCCTGAATATGTGGAAGTACAAAAAATGATGAAAACAAAACTTGACGAACTTATGGTTAAGTACGAAGAGCCACCAGTTAAAGAGTGGGTTAATAAGAAAATTGTTCGTAAGAAACATTAATAAAATTCAGTTCTATTTGTGTAGAACTCTATACGTCACCTTGAGCGGAGCCAAAGCGAAGCCGAAAGGTCTATTCCAAAATAGCTCACATTATGTTATCACTGTAGCTTAGTACGCGTCATCCTGAGTGTAGTTTTATGAGGAACGAATAAAACGGAACCCGCCTTGACTGTCGAGGCAGGTCGAAGGATATATTACGGTTGAAAAGGTTTATGTTGATCACTGTTTCATTAGATACTTCGACTCCGCAAAAGCTCCGCTCAGTATGACGGTAATTCGTCATTAGCTCACCTTCCTCGATGGTCGTAGCGGGCAAGGCGGGTTGGAGTTTTTAGAGAAAGAACTTAGGTCTCAAGGTGACTATTATTCCACTACCCCAATAGCTCGGGGAGTGTTAGAACCATAAATACTATGCATTATGCAAAATAGTTATGTTTATATTCTTACAAATATTCATAAAACAATGTATTATATTGGAGTAACTAATAGTTTAGAAAGAAGATTAGTAGAACATAGAGAAGGTTTAGGATCTAAATTTACCTCAAAATATAATATTTTCTATTTGATTTATTTTGAAGAGTTTACAGATATAAATAGAGCTATTGAAAGAGAGAAACAGCTTAAAGGTTGGAGTAGAATAAAAAAAGAAAAGTTAATAAAGGCAACTAATCCTGAAATGGTTTGGATTGATGTTTAATCAATTATGTATTTAGCCTGTTTGCTATAGATTCTTCAGCTCCGCAAGCTTCGTTCAGAATGACGTTGACACCTTTTATTATTTTAATTATCCACTGTAATTGAGATAGATTTGAAATTTATAATATCAATATCAATAAATATTATGCAAAATATATTATATAAAATTGTACTTGTATCACTTATAGTAGCATTTGGAAGCAATGTACTAGCACAAAACAAACAACCAATAAACATACTACTTATCACTGCCGATGACCTTGGCTATGAAGCTATAAAATCTTTTGGTAGAAACATTCCTGACCTAACACCACAAATAGATAAATTTGCCGATGAAGGAGTACAATTTAGTGAAGCACATACTGCTACACCAATTTGTATGCCTAGTAGATCAATTATGGCAACTGGGCTATATGGTGTGTCTAGCGGAATGATGGGATTCATGCACATGAAAACAGAGAACCCTACTTCTATGCAAACACTCAAAGACAATGGCTATATAACAGGTGTACTTGGTAAGATAGATCACTCTACTCCAAACATGGAGTACAAATGGGATTACGAACAAGATTACCGTGAGTTAGGAGCTGGTAGAAGTCCAAAAAAATATGCGCAATATTCTACAGAGGTATTCGAATTATCTAAAAAAGAAGGAAAACCATTTTTTCTTATGGTAAATTCTCACGACCCACATCGTCCTTTTCACGACCCTAACAGCAAAAGAATAATGGCAGGTGCCGAAGAACCTTCAAAATTATTTACTGTTGACCAAGTTGAAGTACCTGGTTATTTAGCCCCAACAGACCAAGTAAAGTTAGAGCTTAGTCACTACTACAATTCGGTAAGGAGACTAGACGATACTTTTGGAGCTGTAATTGATGCTCTAAAAAAATCTGGTATGTACAATAATACTTTAATTATTTTCTTATCAGACAATGGTTCTGCTTTCCCTTTTGCAAAAGC
>JADGDT010000140.1:3401-7413 GCA_016744755.1 Ichthyobacteriaceae bacterium
AGATAAAAATGACCCTGTTTTGCCTTTGTTAGAAAATGTTGACAAACCAGAAGACATGCAGAAACTTATGGATAAATATTGTCCAACAAAAAAATCGTTGATGCCACAACAACAGATTGACAAACAAAAAGAAAAACAAAAAAATAAGAAGAAAAACAAAAAGAAGAAACATACTGATAATCACAATGTTTAGTGTGTTTAATCCTTTTTGATTGAATATAATTTTTTGACCCATATAAATATTGAAATGTATGTGAGTACAGCATGATTGTTTTAAGCAACAAACACCTAAAATTTTAAATTACAACATTATGAGAAAAAAATTACTTTTTACAATAACCTACCTTTTAGGGGTAGTAGCCTACGGGCAAAATAATCCGCCACCTTATTCTTTAGTTATAGATGCAGATCCTGATGTTATTACTATGCCGACCTCTACAAGCATAGATGATAAGACATCAGACACTAGAACGGTAGAATTTTGGTTTAAACCTGCTGATGTTACATCCACTTCAAAGCAAATGATTTTTACCGAAGGAGATGACACTAGAGGAATTAATGCATGGTTTGAAAGCGGTAGAATCTACATGGGAATGTTTAATGCCGATGATGCTGGGTCAGGAAACTGGTATGGTACTTGGTTTCGAACAGATCCCGGAGAACAAACTATAGTTCAAGATGAATGGTATCACGTAGCCATGGTTTTAGACAATACAGGTACTATTAAATGGTATTTCGATGCAGAATTGATTCATACTTCTCTTGCCAATGCTTATAGAGTTTTACATCCTCACGCAAGTGGAATAACCGTTAACTCTACAGTAAGTACACTTATACCAAATACAGCTACTTGGGATGGAGATGGTATGCACAATGCAGTAGATGCTACAACTGCAACAGGATTGATTGGTTCAAATTATTTAGGCGAGATAGCTTTATTAAGAGTATGGGATAGTGCAAGATCATTATTAGAGATTAAGCTATCTAGATATACTATAAAAACATCAGTTGATACTGATGATCTTGTAGTTGCTGTATTAAAGGATGGTTCTTTTCAAGGTTCAATAAAATATGTTAGTACTGGGGGAACGGTTATTGATACACCAGGTGGTTCAACAACAGGTACTATTTATATATATGAAAAAACATGGCTTGGAACTGTGGATAGTGATTGGACAAACTCCGCTAACTGGGAGTTTGCTGCAACACCTGTACCCGGAGATACTCCAAGAATAGACACTGATGGTGCAGGTTCTCACCCTATAATAACTACAGACATCACAGATATATATGCTAAAATATCAATTATACAAGGTAGTGAATTGACAATAAATTCTAGTGGAAAGTTAGAAACATCAAATGATTTTAGGAATGTAGGTACACTTACAGTGGAATCTGGTGGAGAGTTAAAAGCAGCTAATAGCATGTTAAATGCTTCTTCAGGTTCTACTCTAGGAGAAGTACACAATAGAGGAACAATAACTGTAGTAAATAGTTCAGGTGATTTTGGTTCATTTAGTAATAATGGTCATGTACATCCAGAAAATGGAATTTTTAATTGTGATTTCCGCCATGTTAAAGAGGTGGAGTTTCCTACTACTAGTCCTGGAATGGTGTTTAATGGTTTTTTTCAACAAGGCTCAAGTGATAATATTACAATAGGAAATTCGAATTTTGTTACACTTAATGGTGACTTAATAATTAATTCGGGTAAAGTATTAACAATTAATAAAGCTATTGCCATAGGTGGAAAACTTGATAATAGTGGTACTTTAACTCAAACTGAAATTGTCACTGTTGCGGCAGAAGGTGTCAGTAATTCAGGATCAGCTATTTATAATTTGGGTGCAGATATTATTATTACTGGATATTTCAATAATAATACAGGTGCAACATTAAATCTAAATGGTAATATTACTCTAGACGCCGTTACTGAAAACTTCACAAATAAAGGAATAGTGAATATTGCTTCTGCTGGTAAAACAATTACTGCCGAGTTTTTTAATAATACTCCGGGAGAAATAAACTTCACAAATGTAATTACATTTGATGGTCCATTCAAGCATGCATCAAATACTGAACTAGATATCTCTTCTGCAATAGTTGTTAAAGGAAAACTAACTAATACTAAAGTAATAAATATTAATAATGATATTACTTTTGACCCAGTTACAGTTGCTAATAAATTAAGCAGTACAGGTACATTAAATATAGCTAATGGTGTTACTATTGATGGTTTTATTTTGAATTCATCACGAGGAGAAATAAATTTCTTAGGAGATTGTACAATTACAAGATCCTTAACTAATAGTAATGATTATGATTACACCACTGATGATCCTGATCTTATTCAGTCGTATTATGAACTTACTTTTCCAAGTGGTACATTTTCAATAAGAAATATTATAAATAATAAGGCTAATGCAGTGATATTAATAAAACCGGGTGCAAAACTAGATATTGCACATTCAGGTGGAAAAAGTATTACCAATAGAGGAACAATAACTATAGAATCTACAGGAGTTGGTGCTGCAGGTACAGGTTCATTAAAAACAGAAGGTACAGTTACAATACTAGGTACAGGAACATACAATGTAGAACGTTGGATAGATGCTACTGCTACTAAATGGCAATTAATTTCTTCGCCTGTAACGGCAGAAGAATCTCGTATATTTAAAGGTCATTTTCTTAATTATTACGATGAGTTACCAGGAGATTTTGTAGCTATTAGTCCACTAGATCATCCATTAGAAGTAGGAGAAGGTTTTGTAGTTAAGTTCGACGGTAATCAAGCAGGAATACCAGGTATGCCAAACCCAATTACTTTTAGTGATACATATACTTCAGAAGACCAAACAAGAGATTTATTAGCAGGAGTAGGGAATACTTATTTTGGTTTACCTGCTGGCTTTAACCTTGTTGGTAACCCATTTCCTTCTAACTTAGATTGGGATGTTGTAGCAATTGCAAACCCATTAATAGATGCTACTATGTATTTTTATGTAGATACAGGAAATGGTATCCCTCCAGATCCTGATAATCCTCCAAATAATGGTACTACTTTATCAAACGGATGGCAAACATACAATACTAGCGATGTTGATAAGACGAACCAAAACATAAGTATAGGACAAGGATTTGGAGTTGTAATTACTGGTAATTCAGGAGATATGACAATGAACATACCAAATGATGCAAGAACGCACCATGCAAGTAATGGTTTCAATAAAAAGCAAGATTCAAAATCTAATTATTTTAAGCTAAATGCAGTTTCAAATAATGTAATAGATAAAATAGAGTTTCAGGTAAATAGCAATGCAACCGAAAATTTCGATAGCAGATACGATGCCTACAAATTAAACTCGTTTGGATACTCGCCAACACCATCATTTATAAGTGCCGATAACAAGAAACTTGCAGTTTGCCAAACTACAGAGGTTGACCTTATAGATATGGGCTTTGTAATGGAAAGCAATGGAGAAGTAGTATTCTCTTTAAGCGATGTATCTGATTTTACAGAAATAGTTTTAGAAGATAAAGCAGAGGGTACTTTCACCAATTTAATGGACGAAGATTATACTTTTCAATACTCAGATGAAGATGATGAGTACGGTAGATTCACACTTTATTTCAATAGAGGTTCATTAGGTGATAAAGATTTAACACAAAATCTTAAAATTTACTCTTACAACAGTGATGTTTATATTAGCTCACCCGAAACTTTAGAAGATGTAAATGTAGAAGTATTTAATACAAACGGACAACTTGTATTTAGCAATAACTACTCATCGTTAAAAGAAAAACAAATTACAACAGAATTAAGTAGCGGTATATATATTTTAAAAGTAGCATCTAGTACAGGTGTTACAACACAGAGAATTTCCCTTTTAACCTCTAATTTTTAAAATATGACTATCTCAAAATATAAAAATAAACTTGTAATCGTTGTTATTACATTTTTATTGTCATCGCAAGAAATATTAGCTACAAGAAAACCCCCAGCACCAAGAGG
>JADGDT010000019.1:0-11083 GCA_016744755.1 Ichthyobacteriaceae bacterium
ATTTCGTGCCCACGACTGGAGTCGAACCAGCACACCCTTACGAGCACAGCCCCCTCAAGGCTGCGTGTCTACCAATTTCACCACGTGGGCTTATAAAATTAGTAATTAAGAAATTCAATCTTAAAAAGAACTTGTGACCGGGCTGGGGCTCGAACCCAGGACCCTCTCCTTAAAAGGGAGATGCTCTACCAACTGAGCTACCAGGTCAATAAATAAATGAATAATCTTTAATTAAGATTTATCAGTAAAAAACTATTAATATTTAATTCTTATATCTGAATTAAAAGATGTGACCGGGCTGGGGCTCGAACCCAGGACCCTCTCCTTAAAAGGGAGATGCTCTACCAACTGAGCTACCAGGTCAATAAATAAATGAACAATCTTGAATTAAGATTTATCAGTAAAAAGCTCTTAACATTTAATTCTTATCTCTGAATTAAAAAATGTGACCGGGCTGGGGCTCGAACCCAGGACCCTCTCCTTAAAAGGGAGATGCTCTACCAACTGAGCTACCAGGTCAATAAATAAATGAATAATCTTTAATTAAGATTTATCAGTAAAAAACTCTTAATATTTAATTCTTATATCTGAATTAAAAAATGTGACCGGGCTGGGGCTCGAACCCAGGACCCTCTCCTTAAAAGGGAGATGCTCTACCAACTGAGCTACCAGGTCAATAAAAACAATCTTTTGATTGCCGTTTTGCGGGTGCAAATATACTATGATTATTTAATTAAACAATAATTATTTTAACTGAAATTGATATATTTTTATTGTTTAGTTTGTCATGTTGTGCAAGGTCTTGAAAACTTGAGAATTATAATATTTTTAAAGGTTTGAAATAATTATAAAAGTAGGAAAACATATAGATTTGTAGAGGTACAAGCATTAAAAATGGAAATGTTTTTATGGTTAGTGTTTTATTGGTTACTTTCGAATTCTCAAAAAAAAATATTTTTAAAATGGGCAATGTTATTACTTTATTAGGATATATGGGAAGTGGGAAATCTACTTACGGTAAGTTGCTTGCTAAAAGACTGGGGTTTGATTTTATTGATTTGGATGATTATATTATTTCTGAAACGGGAATGCAGATATCTGATATTTTTGAGATAAAAGGAGAAAGTTGGTTTAGGGATTTAGAAACTGAATCTTTGAAAAATTTTATTCATAAAGATAATATAATTTTGTCTTTAGGCGGAGGAACTCCTATTAGGGAAGGGAATATGGAAGTAGTTAATGAAAGTACTAAATCAATTTACTTAAATGCTTCTGTTGATACACTTTACTTATACCTAAAAAATCAGAAATCTAAAAGACCTATAATTAAAGATTTATCTGATGTTGAATTGAAGAATTTCATATCAGATCATTTATCAAAAAGATTACCCTTTTATAACAAAGCAAAGCTATCAGTAGTAACCGATAATAAATCTATTGATGAAATTGTAGAAGAATTAATGTGGGTTATTAAATAAAAAACACATCGCAAATGAGATGTGTTACCTCATTTGGATGTGCTTTTAGTGACTTGTTAGAGCCAATGCTATCAAACACATGCAGAGAATACAATGATTATTCTACTTAAATATACGGAGAATAATTCATATATTTACTGCATAATAGAATTTTATCATGGCAAAATACATATATCAATACTCAAGTTGGCCAAATTTTACATGGAATGAAGGCGATATTCAAATAATATTTGGAAAAGTTCGTCATCTACAAGGAAAATTATTGGGGACAATGAATTCACTGGGTTTTTCAGTTAAAGAAGAAGCCATGCTTTCTACTTTAACCCTCGACGTTTTAAAATCTTCGGAGATTGAAGGAGAAAAACTAAATTATGAGCAAGTACGTTCATCAATTGCTAGAATACTTGGAATTGATTACGCAGGTATGGTTTACTCTGATAGAGATGTTGAAGGTGTAGTTGAAATGATGCTTGATGCAACTCAAAATTATGATAAAGCTTTAGATGAAGAACGTTTATTTAGTTGGCATGCATCTCTTTTTCCAACGGGAAGAAGTGGAATGCAAAAGATAGAGACAGGGGACTATCGCACTGGTGAAATGCAAGTAGTTTCTGGGCCAATGGGAAAGGAACAAATTCATTTTCAAGCACCTTCAGCTGATATCGTGAAAGGTGAAATGAATATTTTTTTAGAGTGGTTAAATAATTATAATAATATTGATCCAGTTATTAAATCAGCTTTAGCACATTTTTGGTTTATCATTATTCACCCTTTTGACGATGGAAATGGACGTATAGCTAGAGCTATATCAGATATGTTGCTAGCTAAATCTGATGAAAGCACTCTTAGGTTTTTTAGTTTATCTAGTCAGATTCTAGTTGAAAGAAAATTATACTATAAAATACTTCAGAAAGTTCAATACAGTGATGGAGATATCACAGAATGGTTAGATTGGTATTTAAATTGTTTATACAACGCATTAGAAGCTACAGAAGAGACAACAATAAAAGTACTATATAAGTCTGAGTTCTGGGATAAACATAAAGAAACTGTACTAAATAATCGCCAAAGGTTAATGCTTAATAAACTATTAGACGGATTCGATGGAAAATTAAAATCGTCTAAATGGGCTAAAATTGCAAAATGTTCTCCAGATTCAGCTTTAAGAGATATAAAAGATTTAATAGAAAAAGGAATTTTAAAGCAAGAAAAATCAGGAGGTCGTAGTACAAATTACGAATTAATAAATTTATAAACGTGAATGCACAGGCTCTAAAACAATGTATAGTGTATTGAGCGAATTTGTCGCTTATAGAAGTTTATTTTTTTTAGAAAATACGCACCGTTATAATTATTTACTTTTGAAAATAGAAATTAAGAAAAAAATTAAAACGGTGCTCGGTACTATATTGAAAGTTTTTACTAATTTAAAATCGCCCAACACCCCATACACCAACCGTTATTTACATCAAATAGGCTCTGTCGTTCCCCTCTTCAAATACAACTTCAACTCTTTCTTTTCTAGTGGTAGAAAGAGAAATACCTTTAAAGTCTGCTTTAATAGGGTATCTTTTATGATTTCTATTAACTAATACAGCTGTTAAGAATTTCTTTAATGTAACTTTCAGAAAATAGACAGCACCGTAAATTAACACTTTACCAGAATTTAATACATCATCTACAAGAACCAACGATTTGCCCTCTAGCTCTTCAAGAGGTACAGATGTGCTAACTTCAGCTAAAACATCTTTTTTATTTATAAAAACTTCAATAGTTCTAATTTCTAAATCTGAAATCTCTCTAAGAGTTTCTGCAATTTTGTTGGTCATAACAAAGCCATTACCTGTGATTCCTGCTAGATAGATTACACTCTCAGATGCATTTGCTTCGTAAATTTGATAAGCTATTCTTTTTATTTTGTGCTTAATCTCGTCGTTTGTAAGAATTAAGTTTTTCTCCATTTTGTAGTTTATTAAAAATCAAAAGTAAGTAATAATTTGTTGTGTTTTTTAATTGTAGAGTTGTTTAGTTGAGACTAAAAGCCAAAATTTAGTAAAACTATTCACTAAAAATCATCATCATCTTTCTCGAAATATGTGTCTAAATCTCTCCTGTCTCTTTTTGTAGGTCTTCCTGTACCACGCTCTCTGTAGTAGTTTTTAGAATGTCTTATTTGATCTAACTTATCTAATTCTTCCTGCTTAGTTACATCAACTCTAAAGTCAGGTACAAGTTTTGCACCAAGTCTACTTTTAGGTATGTCAAGTACCTTATACTCGTAATATATTTGGTCTTTTCTAACTTTTATTAAGTCGTTAAGTTTTACTTCTCTCGAAGACTTAACATTAATATCTTGTATGCTTATCTTATTTTTCTTACAAGCATCGGATGCAATAGTCCTTGTTTTGAATACCCTAATGCTCCATAAATATTTATCTATCCTCATTTCTATAGTAATTGTCTAAAAATTGTATCTTGCGACCCCAAATATACGTGAAGATTCACATACAATAATACTCGAAGTTTAATGTTTTTATAAATACTAAACATAATTAAAGAGCAAATTAATGAAAAAAATTATTTTACTGTTAGCAATATTTACATCTATTATTGCTTGTAAGAAAGATGACGAGGTTAAAATATTAACTCCAGCGGAGCAATCTAAAGCTGATGATGAACAGGTAATTGAATATATGAAATCTTATAAATTTGAAGATTTTTATGTTGGAGAAATGGTTAACAATATAGATTGGAAAATTGTTGAGTTAGAAGACGATGATACCGAAGAAACTATTACACTTTTCGATTTAATGGGAGAGAATGTAATAAATACGACTTTTAATGGGGTAGATTATAAAATGTACTACTATGTAAAAGATATAGGAAAAGGTGAATTAGTTACCGATACAGATAATATAGATGTAGATTATAATGTATTCTCATTATATGGTTCGGAAATGAGTAGTAGAATTGATTATTCTAATTTTACAGTTAAATTTGATGTTCAAGGACTTATAGAAGGGTGGAAGATTGGTCTAGTTAATTTCAATTCAGGATTGAAACCTGATGTTTTTCCTGGAGATTCTAATGCACCTTATCGTGAATTGATTGATACTCCTGGACGCGGAATATTCTTGGTTCCTTCTGGGTTAGCATATGGATCTGGAGTGTTGAGGTTTGATGTAGTTATTTATGACAATATACCTGTTGAGGAAGAGTAAAAACATATCGATTATTCTATTACTGATATTCTCAGTGTTTTCTTGTGTTAAAGACGAGGGAGTTCCTGATGCAGAACAATCAGTAATTGATGATAAAATTATAGTTGAATACTTAAACTCTCATAAGCTTGATTCTACAGCTGTTCATCCTGATAATCATATTAACTGGACTATAATACCAGCTAACAATGGCGATGTAACTCTTGCAGATATTGCTTTAAAAGATTCTAGCACTTCGGGTGGAGTTGTATATTACTATTATTACATAGAAATAGAAGAAGGTAAAAATATTGATGGAGGATCTTCGGCAGAACTGATGATTGTTGATTTTAATGAATATTTACTGGACGATACTAGGCTCTCTACATCTGAAAATGATGCAGATGCTTTGGAGTTAGAAATTGCTTCACGTATTACGGGAGTAAAAACTGCCATGGCAAATCATTTTTTCACGGGAGTAATAGCTTCATCAGTTTTAGATCCAGTTTATAGGGTAGATACAGAAGTGCCCGGTAGAGGCATAATTATTTTTCCTTCGGGGCTAGGGTACAAAGATATTGGAAATGATAAAATTGCTCCTAACCAGCCATTAAGGGTAGACTTGGTACTTTATACTAAAACTAATTTCCCTGAGGAGGAGTAATTATAAAAGATACTAATAATGATAAAGCACTTCTTTTTTAGGAGTGCTTTTTTGTAAGCTATTAATTCGTTATCGGAAGATTTATATCTACAGACAATCCACTAGAAATTCTTTTGTTCTTGAATACTAAAGTCCCATTTTGTAGTTCGATAATTTTTTTAGTTAATGCTAGACCTATTCCATGTCCTTCAATATTTCTCACACTTTCCGACCTATAAAAAGCAGAAGTAATATATATTAACTCTTCATCTTTTACCCCCGGGCCATTATCTGTTATTGTTATTTTTATTTGTTTTTCTATTCTTATAGTTTCAAGTACCACCTCTTTTCCATTCGAAAATTTTATAGCATTATCTATTAGGTTCTGAATAGCTGATATCAACAATTCTTTATTTCCAAACAGCAATACTCCTTGTGAGTTGTCGCTAATTATTACTTTTAATTTATTTGGATAAAATTTATTATTCTGATTGTTTATTATTTCTAGAATTTCAAATAATAGGAACTTATATTTTGGTAATTTTTCGAAATTACTATCTGTTTTAGCTAGTAAAAATAGTTGATTCACTAATGAATTTAAAAATTCAGAATCTTGTAAAATACTTTCTAAAGTCTTCTTGTATTCATCAACACTTCTTTCTTTTAATAGTGCTATTTCTGCTGTACCCGAAATCATAGTCAATGGATTCTTGATTTCGTGAGAAGCATTACTTATAAACGAATTCTGTGATTTGAAAGATTCTTCAAGCCTACCTAGCATCCTGTTAAATGCAATGGCAAGTTGTCCTATTTCGTCATTTGGGTTTTCTACATTTATTCTTTCATGTATATTATTACTTGATATTCTCATAGCACTATAAATCTTATTTTTTATAGGTTTAAGAATAGACCTTGATAGAAGAAAACTAACAATAAACAATATTATAGAGATGAAAATTGTTCCAACTATAATTATATTTTTTAATTCTGACAGTAGATTATATCCTGATAAATCTTTGGCAGAAATAATAATTAACCATTTTTTATCGTTAACCAAAAACTCTTCTCCGTAATACTTAATCAATTCATCTGAGTAGAAATATGATTTATGTCGAAGTAACTTTTCGATAAATTCTTTAGGAAGTACACTGTTTTCTCCACTTATTAATGAATCTGTATTGTAAGGAAATGCAATATGGTATCTCTTTTCATCAGTTAATTTTTTAACATATTCTTTAAGAATATCGTTGTACTTATCTTTTGAAATTAAGTTTTTTTCTAAAAATATTTTCTCGTTAGTATTAGCTCTATGCTTTAGGTCAACTTCAAAACTTTTGTTTACGTAGTCTTTAGAGAAATAGTAAATAGTTACTCCAAATGAGATTATCAGAATAAGCTGAAAGCTTACAATAGTTAATATTATTCTAGATTGAATTTTCAATTGAATATTTTTTTATTTGTAATGTTCACACAAAAGTAATATAAATAAGTATTTATTGTATCTATTTAGATGATTGTAATATATTAGCTTTAAATAATATTTATTGGAGTTACAGATGTCAGATGTAGAAGTAGTAAAGGATTTAGTAAGTAAGTTTCAGCAATTAAGAAACGAAATAAGTAAAGTTATAGTAGGTCAAGACGATGCAGTAGAACAGATGTTAATTTCTATTTTATCTGGAGGACATTCTTTATTGATAGGAGTTCCAGGACTAGCAAAAACACTTCTGATAAATACCATTGCTCAAGCTGTGGGATTAGATTTTAATAGGATACAGTTTACTCCAGATTTAATGCCTTCTGATATTATTGGAACTGAAATCTTAGATGAGAACAGAGCTTTTAAATTTGTTAAAGGTCCAGTTTTTGCAAATATTATTTTAGCAGATGAGATTAATAGAACTCCCCCAAAAACACAAGCTGCATTGCTAGAAGCTATGCAAGAAAAATCTGTGACAGCAGCAGGAACACATTTCAAGCTTGATCCGCCATTTTTTGTTTTAGCAACCCAGAATCCAATAGAACAAGAAGGAACTTATCCTTTACCAGAGGCTCAATTAGATAGATTTATGTTCTCGGTATATCTAGACTATCCTAGTTATGAGGAAGAAGTTGAAGTAGTTAGAAGAACTACATCTAACCAAGATGTGAAAATAAATAATGTTGTAACTAAAGCTGAAATCATTGAGTTTCAAAAAATATTGCGAAAAATTCCTGTAGTTGATAATGTTATAGAATATGCTGTAACAATGGTGTCTAAAACAAGACCAAATACCGAAATGTCAACAGAGTTGGTAGACAAGTATTTAGATTGGGGAGCAGGGCCAAGAGCTTCTCAAAATATAATTCTTGCATCAAAAGTTCATGCAGTACTTAATGGAAAATTTTCTCCTGATATAGAAGATGTAAAATCTGTTTCTTTCGGAATATTAAGACATAGGATTGTGAAAAATTATAAAGCAGAGGCAGAAGGTATTTCTGAAACTCAAATAATAGAGAGTTTGTTTTAGATTTCACAAAGTTATATGGTAAAATAAGGAATATGATTTTTAATATTTACTATTAATACCATCACCCTATAACTTTAAAACTAATCACTTTTACCATTAAACCAAAAAGCCTAAATTCGCACATGCTATTTGATGAAATTATAGGACATAAGAGAGTTATAGAACATCTCAAGAATTCGGTTGAAAACCAAAAAGTTAGTCATGCACAATTGTTCTCGGGACCTCAAGGAGCCGGAATTCTATCTATTGCAATTGCGTATGCTCAGTACGTTTTGTGCTCACAGAATCAGAATAAAAATGAATGTGATAGTAAAGTTAAAGGTTTAAATCACCCTGATTTGCATTTTGTTTATCCAGTAAGTTCTACTCCTACAGTAAAATCTAAACCTACATCTAAGGACTTTACTATTCAGTGGAGAGAGTTTCTTAACGATGGTAAATTTGGAACAATACAAGAATGGTATGAGAAAATTGGCATAGAAAAAAAAACAGGTTTAATTTCTGTTGACGAAGCTGCTGATGTTGTAAAAACAATGTCGCTAAGAGCTTTTGAAGGTGGATATAAAGTGATGATAATCTGGAAGCCTGAATTGATGAATATAGCCACGGCAAATAAACTATTAAAACAAATAGAAGAACCAACAGGAAAATCTCTATTCATTTTTGTTACCGAAGATGAGGAAGCCATTATCAAAACCATACAGTCACGTACTCAAATTGTATATTTCAACAAGCTTACAAATGTAGATGTAACTAATTATTTACTCGATAATTTTGAGATATTAGAGACTAAAGCAAAGGATATAGCAGTACAATCAAACGGAGATATTAGCAAAGCAATAAGTATAATTTCAGATAACCAAAGTGATTCTGAATTTCAAGAACTATTTGTTAACTGGGTAAGAGCATCTTTTAGAGCCGATTTAAAAATGTTGGTAAATTGGGCAGATGCAATGGCTAAAAAAGGTAAACAATTTCAGATTAATTTCTTGAAATTTGCAACAAGAGTATTCCGCCAGGCATTGCTAGAAAACTACGAGGCAACAGAATTATCATTCCTTAAATTTGATGTTCAAGGTTTTAAATTCGAAAAATTTATAAGTTACGTTCACGGTCAGAACATTGTAGATATGATGAATGAAATGGATTTAGCAATTTTTCATATCGAAAGAAATGGTAACCCTAAAATAATTCTACTAGACCTGTCAGTGAAAATTACTAGAGGACTACACACAAAGTATAAAGCGTAAATTAGAATGATTAAAGAAATTTCAAGTACACAGAATTCTTTTATAAAAGAGCTAATTCAGCTCAAAGATAAATCTAGAGTTAGAAGAAAGAAATCGCTATTCCTAATTGAAGGATTGAGAGAGCTGAGTATAGCAATCAAGGGAAATTATAAAATCAAGAAAATTCTTTTTTTACCTAAAATTGTTGAGCTATCAGTAATAGAAAAGTTTTTCGATAAAAATCAACTCCCAGAGTTTATTGCTATCACGGATGATGTGTATAAAAAAATTGCTTATCGCGAAACTACCGAAGGAGTTATATCCTTAGCAGAAACTAAAAATCATAATATTTCAGATTTAAAGCTAAACAACAAAAATCCACTAATTCTTATTGGCGAAAGTCTAGAAAAACCAGGAAATATTGGTGCAATACTCCGTACTGCTGATGCCGCAAACATTGATGCAGTAATAATTGCAAACCCAAAAACAGACATGTACAACCCAAATGTTATTAGATCTAGTGTTGGGTGTGTATTCACAAATAACGTAGTTACAGGAACTAATGAAGAGATAATTTTGTGGCTAAAAGAAAACAATGTAAATATTTACTCTGCGGCTCTTACAGCATCTAAACCTTACACCGAAATTGATTATATACAAGCATCAGCAATAGTTGTAGGAACCGAAGCTACAGGATTAACTGAAGAATGGCTAGAAGCATCAAAACAAAATATTATTATTCCTATGGAAGGAGAAATTGACTCAATGAATGTTTCTGTATCTGCAGCCATAATTTTGTTTGAAGCTAAAAGGCAGAGGAAGATTTATAAAAGGCAACAATAAAAATATTACTCATGAATAAACATATAAGTTTTCTATTTACACTACTATTTTTTGCATTCAACATAAATGCACAACAATTTGAGTTGATTAAAACCATAGATGTAGCAGGAAGACAAGGTGTAGCTGTTGATTCTAATTACTTTTATGTGAGTGGAAGTAAATCGTTATTTAAATACACTAAAGAAGGAGAGCTTGTAGCTTCAAACACTTCACCATTCGAGCAAATGGACATAGAGTTAAATCACCTTGGAGATATAGATTATTACAATGGTGAAATTTTTGCAGGTGCTGAATATTTTAATGATGGTAGTGCGTCAAATATTCGTATTGTTATTTACGATAGTAAGACATTGAAATTTAAGAAATTGTATTCATGGGAACCAAAATCTGGTCAAAAGGAGGTTTGCGGAATTACAGTAGATGCAAAGAATAAAATTGTTTGGATGGCCGATTGGATATATGGAGCCTACCTCTACAAATACGATTTAGAATCAGGCAAATACTTAGGTAAGACTCACATATTTCCAGTTCCCGAAAAACAACAAGGCATAAAAGTATGGAAGAACAAAGTTTACATAACAGCAGATGATGGCGATGCCGAAGACAACGAACCCGATAACATGTATTCCATTGATATTAACTTAGATAAAACCAATGCTCAAACAACATTGGTAAAAACTTTTGAAGAAGTAAAACTCAATGGTGAGATTGAGGGTTTGACATTCGACGATACAAACAATACATTAATTGTTCATTTCAATAGAGGGACAAGAGTTGTAAACGGAATGCCTATTGGTTTTTATTCAGGTTACACAAAAGAGATTCACGAATTGTATATTTTTAAAGTTCTAGAATAGGTACTTGCTATGTTGAATATAGATAACTATTTTCTAAATCTACCAGAGCCAAACAGAGGGTGTATATTGTCATTGAAAGACATTATTCTTAGACAAGATGAAAATATAACTATGCATTGGAAATACAAAGCACCATTTTTCTACTACAAAAACAAAATGTTTTGCTATTTATGGACAGATAAGAATACAACAGAACCTTACATTGGTTTTGTTGAAGGTGGCAGAATTGAAAGTCATTTTCTTGAGCAAGGAAGCAGAACAAGAATGAAGATATTAAGAATAAACCCCAATGTAGATTTAGAGGTGGAAATTATAGAACAGCT
>JADGDT010000019.1:11183-21250 GCA_016744755.1 Ichthyobacteriaceae bacterium
AATTGAAAGTCATTTTCTTGAGCAAGGAAGCAGAACAAGAATGAAGATATTAAGAATAAACCCCAATGTAGATTTAGAGGTGGAAATTATAGAACAGCTTTTGAACACTGCTTTATACTTCTACAGGAATGGAATAATTAAAACTAAAAATTAAATAAAGCACAATGAATCCAATCTCCATACCTATACATTTACTAATTCCTACAATTACAAGTATAACCTTATTGATAATCTTAATAGGTAATAGGGCAAAGTTATTTTATAGTTCAAAAAAGAATCTTTGGTTTAGTATTACACTATTCTTGATAATATATCTAATTTTAGTAGGTGGAGCAATGTTTCAAGATGTTTATTGCCAGTGGAATCTAAGTAAATTTGATTTGAATAATGATGGTTTTTTTAGCCATCCAGAAAACACGGAAGAGAAGGAAGAGGCGATGAATAAAGTAATTCGAGACACGGGACGTAACTTTTCAGTTATTACAGGATTAATTATTTCAGGTGTAATTTCATTTATAGTTTATTTGGTTCTAATAATTCGTTCAAAGATTATCTCAAAAAAAGTAAGCTAAATATGAGCTAAGTATATAGGATACATAAGTTTTGAACTAATAAAAAATGAGTGCCTAAGCATAAATTATCCTCAAATATTAATGATATGCCACAATAAAAGTGGATTTTTGTGAACTGTAAATAAAACTAATACTCCATGGATTTTCCAAATTTCAAACCTGACAACAAATCACTTCTAAAGAAATACCTTAGTGAGGCTGTTTTTAGAAAATTGATTAACAAAAAAACTACATTAGGTTACACGCTCTCCCAAGCTATAAATTCAGGACTAGTTAATCATGACAGTGGAATTGGAGTTTATGCTGGTGATGAGGAATCTTATGATATTTTCTCTGATTTACTTGATCCTATAATTGAAGATTATCACGGCTTCAGGAAGGAAGATAATCACCAAAGTAATCTCAGCCTAGCTGATTTAGAGTTAGAAAATCCAGATGCAGGAGGAGAATATATTTTATCTACAAGGATAAGAGTTGGTAGAAACCTCAAGGGTTTCCCTCTTGGCTCAATGATTTCCGATGTAGAAAGAAAAGAAGTGGCAGACAAAGTTAAGAATGCTCTTTCTTTACTAGAGGGTGATTTATCTGGAAACTATTATTCCTTAAAAAACATGTCAGATACTGTAAAAGAAGAAATGATTAACGACCATTTTTTATTTAAGCAGGGCGACAGATTTATGGAAGCATCAGGTCTTAATAGGAATTGGCCAGAAGGCAGAGGAATATTTCACAATCATAAAAAAGATTTTCTTGTTTGGGTAAACGAAGAAGATCAGATGAGAATTATTGCAATGCAAACAGGTGCTGATATTAAGTCTGTTTTTCAAAGATTGGCTACTGCATTAGAACAACTAGAAAAAGAATTGGTATTTTCTTATATCGATAGACTGGGATACATTTCTTCCTGTCCTACAAATCTTGGGACTGCTATGCGAGCGAGTGTTCATATCTCTTTGCCACAACTCAGCAATAATAAAGAACTATTAGAGGAGATTACTAAAAACAATCACCTACAAATAAGAGGTGTACACGGCGAGCATTCCGAAAGTAAAGATGCTATATTCGATATCAGCAATCAACGAAGATTAGGAGTGACAGAAGTTGAAGCCGTAAAAGATCTGTACAGAGGTGTTGTTGAACTCATTAGAGTTGAGAAATCTTTAGAATAATTGTAAAATGAAAGATTTAAGATTTAGAACCACTTTCTTTTCATATATTAATCGTTATGAGCATAAACAATAAAAATCTCTAAAAAAAACTCCTTAAAATTACTTGATTAAATAAACCTCAAACTTTAAAAGTTTATTAAATTTGCCAATTCGAAATAAAAGTAAAAATTAAAGTCGATGATTAAGATAACTTTGCCTGACGGTTCTGTAAAAGAATTTGAACAAGGCGTAACACCGTTTGATGTTGCGAACTCTATAAGTAGTGGTTTGGCGCGTAATGTAATTTCTGCAAAAGTTAACGATGCTATTGTAGAAACCACCACTTCAATAAATACGGATGCTACGTTGACCTTATTTACTTTCGAAAGTAGAGAAGGTAAGGATGCATTTTGGCACTCATCAGCTCACTTGTTGGCGCAAACTTTAGAATTTTTCTACCCTGGTATAAAACTAACTATAGGACCATCTATTGAGAATGGGTTTTACTACGATGTTGACTTTGGTGAATATTCTTTTAATGATAAGGATTTTAAGAAGGTAGAGGATAAAATGTTGGAGTTTGCTCGCGAGAAATCGAAGTTTAGCTTACGTACAATATCTAAAGATGAGGCTTTAGAAAAATATAAATCAGAAGGTAACCAATTTAAAGTTGAGCTTATTGACAACCTTGAAGATGGAACTATTTCTTTCTGTGATCACGGTAACTTCACCGATCTTTGTAGAGGTGGGCACATACCAAACACAGGAATTATAAAAGCTGTAAAAGTAATGAGTATTGCCGGTGCTTACTGGCGTGGCGATGAAAAAAATGATCAACTTACTCGTGTTTATGGAATTTCTTTCCCTAAGCAGAAACTTCTGAAAGAATATTTAGAAAGACTTGAAGAGGCTAAAAAGCGTGATCACCGTAAGCTTGGTAAGGAACTTAAACTTTTTGCTTTTTCGCAAAAGGTTGGTATGGGGCTTCCGTTGTGGTTACCTAAAGGTGCTGCATTACGCGAACGCCTTGAGAATTTCCTTAAGAAAGCTCAGAAAAAAGCTGGATACGAACAAGTTATTTCTCCACACATTGGGCAAAAGGAGTTGTATGTTACATCTGGACACTATGCAAAATATGGAGCTGATAGTTTTCAACCAATAAGTACTCCTCAAGATGGAGAAGAATATTTATTGAAACCAATGAACTGTCCTCACCACTGTGAGATGTTTAATGTTGAACCATGGTCTTACAAAGATCTACCAAAGCGTTATGCTGAGTTTGGTACGGTTTATCGTTACGAGCAGTCTGGAGAGTTACACGGTTTAACTCGTGTAAGAGGTTTTACTCAAGATGATGCACATATTTTCTGTACTCCTGATCAGTTAAACGATGAGTTTATGGCTGTAATTGACCTTGTGAAATATGTATTTGAGTCTTTAGGATTTGAAGATTTTACAGCTCAAATATCGCTTAGGGATAAAGAAAATAAAGAAAAGTATATTGGTTCTGATGAGAACTGGGAGAAAGCGGAAGCTGCAATTATAAATGCTGCCAAAGAAAAAGGATTAGATACAACTATAGAATATGGAGAAGCTGCATTCTACGGTCCTAAACTGGATTTTATGGTAAAAGATGCAATTGGTAGAAGTTGGCAACTTGGAACAATACAAGTTGACTATAATTTACCAGAGCGTTTTGAGCTAAGTTACAAGGGAGCAGACGATAAAGATCATCGCCCAGTAATGATACACCGAGCTCCTTTTGGTTCTATGGAACGATTTATAGCTATATTGATTGAACATACTGGAGGTAATTTTCCGTTGTGGTTGACTCCCGAGCAAGCTATTGTATTGCCTATAAGTGAGAAATATCATAATTATGCTAAAAAAGTTTCAGAAGTGCTAGAAAATTCCGAAATTCGCACGCTTATTGACGAGCGAGCAGAGAAAATCGGTAGAAAGATTCGTGATGCTGAGGTTGCTAAAATTCCTTTTATGATCATCGTTGGAGAAAACGAGGAGAATGAAGGAATGGTTTCTATCAGAAAACACGGTCAAGGCGATTTAGGAAGCTTTACTATTGATGAATTTGCTAAACTTGTTAACGATGAGATCGGCAAAACATTAAAACAATTTTAAAATATATTATTAATTAAAATCTCAAGGCCCTGGCTATTAGAAGAAAGGGAGGACGTCGTCCTCTAAGAGTAATCAAAGAGAATCCACACAGAATTAACCGCGATATTAGAGTTCCGGAAGTTCGCCTAGTGGGAGAGAACATTGAAATTGGTGTTTACAAAACTCGTGATGCACAAAAAGTTGCTGAAGAGCAAGGATTAGATTTGGTAGAGATTTCGCCAAAAGCAGAACCACCTGTTTGTAAAGTTATTGACTACAAGAAATTCTTGTACGATCAAAAGAAGAAAACCAAGGAGATGAAGTCTAAAGCTTCTAAAGTTGTAATTAAAGAGATTCGTTTTGGTCCACAAACCGATGAACATGATTACGAATTCAAGAAGAAGCACGCAATAAAGTTCTTACAAGAAGGAGCAAAGCTTAAAGCTTTTGTTTTCTTTAAAGGACGTTCTATTATTTTCAAAGAACAAGGACAAATTTTGTTACTTAAACTAGCAACAGAATTGGAAGAGTACGGAAAAGTAGAGCAAATGCCACGATTGGAAGGTAAGCGTATGACTATGTTTATAGCTCCAAAGAAAAAGTAATTAGAGCAGTAAGCTATACTGTAAGTTAGAAATATCTAGCTTAAAGACAATGCTTAAAGCATCAAAGATAGTAGGTAGGATGACTATTAAAAACTGAAAGAAGATGCCAAAGATGAAAACAAAATCTAGTGCTAAAAAACGTTTTAAGTTGACGGGTACTGGTAAATTAAAAAGAAAACACGCTTTTAAAAGTCACATTTTAACGAAGAAGACTAAAAAGCAAAAAAGAAACTTGACTGTGTCAGGTTTAGTACATAAGGTTGATGTTTCAAACATCAAAAACCAATTGTGCCTAAAATAATTAACTCATTTTTTTGAGTTGATTCGGTAAAATTATTAACCATGTAGCGGAGCAAAATTTACAAAGTGTAGTTTAATCTACCGCCCTCTACAAAATAAAAATAGGAAAATATGCCTAGATCAGTAAATGTCGTTGCTGCAAGAGCCAGAAGAAAAAGAATCTTGAAGCAAGCCAAAGGATACTTTGGAAGAAGAAAAAATGTATTTACAGTTGCGAAAAACGCAGTTGAAAAAGGATTAGTATACGCATACAGAGACCGTAAGAACAAAAAACGTTCATTCCGTTCTCTTTGGATCACTCGTATTAATGCAGGTGCTCGTATCAATGGTATGTCATACTCTCAGTTAATGGGTGCACTTAAAGCTAATAACATCGAATTGAATCGTAAGGTTCTTGCAGATTTAGCGATGAATCATCCTGAGGCTTTCAAGTCAATTGTAAGCCAAGTAAAAAAATAATTTTTTATTAAAAACAATATTTATCCTACTATACAAAACCACTTCATTTATTTGAGGTGGTTTTTTTGTGATTTATCATTAATGATTACAGACTATACAGGAGAAGGTAGGTGTATAAATTTGGTGAAGCTATTCTGCAGCAATAACCGAAATTTCAATATTAACATCTTTAGGTAATCTGGCCACTTCTACAGTTTCTCTAGCAGGTTCGTTTTCTGTGAAATAAGAACCATAAACTTCGTTAATTGTAGTAAACTGATTCATGTCTTTTATGAAAATGGAAGATTTAACTACATTAGAAAAATTCATTCCTGCTTCTTTCAAAATAGCTTCAACATTATCCATTACCAATTTAGTTTCTGTAACAATATCAGTAGTGTGTAATTCGCCAGTTTTTGGATCTAAAGCAATTTGTCCAGAAGTAAATATCATATTCCCAACTTTTACAGCTTGATTGTATGGTCCAATAGGAGCAGGGGCTTTATCTGTATTGATAATAGTCTTCATAAGTTTTTATTCTAGATTAAATTAGTATTGCATAAAAAATATTTTATTTAAATCACCAAATTATTTAATCAATTAAAGAAGCTGATCTGGTAACTTTCTTTTTTCATATTTTAAATCTTGAAGCATAGATGCTTTAATACCAATAAAGAAATAGTATGTAGAACGGGGTCCAAATGGTACCCACTCAAATTTCATTATCCAAGTATCTAAATCTCTGTTGAAATTAAGTCTGGTATAAGAAAGTCCTTTAGTTTCGAAGTCATAACCCGATGAGAAACCAAAATCCCACTTTTCAGTAACTTTCAGATTACCATTAAAATTTAGCGTATTTACCAGTTTTGGTTCATTATTTGCTTTGGTGTAATTAAAAGAATAGTTAACATTAAAACTCCAAGGCACAGAGTAATCTAGGTAACCCATTACTGCTTTTACAGCATTATCATTATCATCAGTACCTCTATCTCTA
Source organism: Ichthyobacteriaceae bacterium (assembly GCA_016744755.1). Classification (GTDB taxonomy): domain Bacteria; phylum Bacteroidota; class Bacteroidia; order Flavobacteriales; family JADGDT01; genus JADGDT01. The sequence continues at coordinate 17,359 of JADGDT010000019.1, forward strand.
TCTTGTCCATCGTCTAAGGCATCTTCGGTAAACCTATTACTAGCATTACCACTTTTATCTCCTTTTTTGTCTGATTTCTTCTTTGTACTAGAAAAACGGTAGTTAACAGTGAAACCAGCATTTGTCATTCTAAATAACTCTCCTGTTAGGTCATAATTAAATTTTGGCACCCTTACGAAAGTTCCATCATCATCTTCTATTAAAGCATAAGGGTCGAATGCAGCATTAAAGTTTACCGACATATTCCTATCGAAAAAAGAAGTACCACCAGTAACTCTCAACGGACTCCATTTAAAATCCTTTGAAGCCATATTGTAGGATGTACTAAAGTTCAGATTCTCTAGTATTTTTATTTTTTTAGAACCTTCTTCGGTAGAGTCCGATTTTACTTTCATTTCTAATGTGTTTTTTAAAGATAGTCCTAATGAACTAGACAAACCACCTCTAGCATAACCGTAAACACCATTTTCAAATTTAGAAAACTCTTTTACTTCACCCATGTAACCTTGCTTATAATAATCGATGTTTCCCATATCTGGGTCACCAAAATCAGGTCGGTAAGAGTAAGAGACACTTGGTTTAATAACGTGTCTTATAGCTTGTACTTTAGAATTTTTGCCAAAATTAAACATACCGTAGATTGTGCTACTTGTTCCTGCAGAAAAGCTATACTCATTGTTTCTTACAAATCCAGGTATTGTATCAATAACTTCTTGATTAGTTTCGTTATCCCATTTTTTATTGACACTATTTAGATACCATCTTTCTTTGTAATTAACAGATGGAGATACGGTGAAAAATTTTGCGACTTTAAAACTAGTGCTAATAGGTATGTTGTGTTCCATACCATTTTTCATGTTGTCGAACATTGCCGATTTAAACATTAGAGAATCACTAGTTTCTATTTTGTTCTCAGCTCTCATACTATACGAAAACCCAATATTGTGATACCATGTTTTTTTAGGTCCATTTTTAGGAGCAAAAGGAAACTGCCTATCAAGGTCGAACCTTAAATTTGGCAAGGTCATATTAACTGCATTTGTATTGTTATTTTGCGAATGCGATGCAGTTAGAGATAATCTTATTGGTAAATCATCCCATGTTTTAACAAGAGAGACTGATGAGTTGGCAGTATTATTTAGGTGATTATCATTATTTACTTCGTTGAATGATTGTCGGTAATAATTTGAACTTGACATTCTTACACTAGCAGAAAACCTGAGATTAGGATTTGCCTTCTGATCTTGTGAGTGCGACCACCCTATACTATAATTTGTCGCTTTAGAATAATCACTTCTACCCTCAATACCCTGAATTATTGTTTCGAATCTTAAATCTACATTACCTCTGTATTTATATCTATTTGAATAGTTAGATTTTAGTCTAATACCATTAGATCCATTTGTGTAAATATCTCCTGTAACCATCAAGTCGAAATAGTCATTCATGGACCAATAGTAACCACCATTTTGCAATGCGTAACCCTGCGACTCGGTAAAATTGAACGTTGGAAATATTAAACCAGATCTTCTGTTTTCTGTTGTTGGGAAATAACCAAACGGTAAAATTAAAGGTGTAGGAACATCAGCAATATACATTTGAGTAAAACTGGTTATTATTTCTTTACCAGGGATTACTTTAATTTTATTTGCCCACAAATAATAATCAGGATGTTCTTTTTTATCAGTAGTAAAATACCCATGTCTAACATATATTACATCATTGTTTACTTTTTTTACTTTCTTACCAGTAAGGTAACCTTCTCCTTCTTCGGTTCTAACTTGTTGGATAAGCCCTTTGTTAGAATCGAAATTATAAGAAATAGTATCAGTTTTGTAAACTTTTCCTGCTTGTGTAAATATAGGTTTCTGAGTAGTAGTACCTGTTGAGTCAGGTATACCTGTAGCTTTTATTGTATTGGTTGCCCAATCTATATCAATTTTACCCGCTTTTAAGTTTATATCGCCATAGTTAACTTCCGCATCGTTATACAAAAATACTTCTTGTGTAACTACATTAGACCTAATTGTATCCTTCGCAGTATATTTTACAACATCAGAAAGTAAAGGCTTTGGTTTATTTGCAAGTGAATCTGTTTGAGTAGAATCACTCGGGAGAGTAGACAATTCACTTTTAGTATCATCAATTTTATTTTCACTTGTAGAAATTCTTGTACTGTCATTTTCCGAAACCACCTGCCCCATACTAGTAGAAAATATGAACACCGAAAACAGTGTAAATAGCAGTGATATGTAGTAATTTTTTTTGTACAAAATGTTAGTTCCTTCTTATTATTGTAGGTTTTTAGCAAAGACCAAAATTAACCAAAAATACAGCATATAAAAATAGTTTTTACATTCCTTTATGTTATACTCTCTACACTATTGAAAACTAGGCTAATTATCCTAAAACTTATCGAGCAAAAGTTAAGTAAAATTGGTAATAATTGGTTTTATTTGTGCTGATTTATTTAAAAATGTTATTTTCACAAATATTCTAGATTGACTAACGACCTAAATAAGTACATTATTGTATTTCTTGTTGTGTTTTTAAGATCAAACTATAACTAACTTTTAGTAAATGAAATTTATATCACTACACAAAATATTCTTATTTATATTGATGTTTAGCTTTTTAGCTACAGCTTCATATTCTCAAGCAAAAAAACCATTTACACTTGTAATAGATGCAGGACATGGAGGGCATGATTCTGGAACAACAGGAAACAATAAGTATAAAAAATACGAGAAAGATGTAGCTTTAAAAATTGCTATAAAGTTTGGGAAGCTTGTAGGTAAATATATGAGCGATGTAAAGGTAGTTTATACCCGAAAAACAGATGTTTTTATAAAACTTATTAATAGACCTAAGATTGCAAATGATAATAATGCAGATTTATTTATGTCTATTCACTGTAATGCTAACAATAATAGTACAATAAATGGTTCTGAAACCTATGTATTAGGAACACATCAGAATGAGAATAATTTTAATGTTGCAAAAAAAGAGAATTCGGTAATTTATCTTGAAGATGATTACTCTGTTAACTACGAGGGATTTGATCCTAACTCCATGTCATCCATAGTAGGATTAACTTTAGGTCAAGAACAATATTTAGAAAATAGTTTATTGTTGGCTTCACTAGTTCAGAAAAATTTCAAGAAAAATACAGAATTGCGAAGTAGAGGCTCTAACGGTATTAAACAAGCTGGTTTTTGGGTTTTAGCAAGAAACTCTATGCCAAGTATTTTGGTTGAAGCTGGATTTTTATCAAACGATAAAGATGCTAAATATTTAATGTCGGAGAGAGGTACTTACGAAGTTGCAAATGCCTTGTTTTTAGGTTTTAAAGAATATAAAAAGTTTTGGGATGAGCAAAGTGGAATGAACTATAGTAATCCAAATATTACAAAAGAAATTGCTGTAAGTGAAGATGTAGTAGATGCATCCAAAGTAGATGAAACTGTAGTAGATGAAACTGTAAAATCTGATAAAGTAGAAGAAGCATCGTTACAACTATCAAAACGAGAAAAAGCTATGGCAGAGGTCGCCAAAGCTGAAGAAGCTGTAAAAGAATCACCCAAAGTAGAAGAAGCCGTAGTAGAAGTTGCCAATGCTGAAGAAGCTGCAAAAGAATCACCCAAAGTAGAAGAAGCCGTAGCAGAGGTTGCCAAAGCTGAAGAAACTGCAAAAGAATCACCCAAAGTAGAAGAAGTAGAAAAGCCCAAAGTAAAATCTTCAACAGAGAAAATAGAGGCAAAATCTACAGTTGCAATGATGATAGATCCTAAACCTTCAGATGTTAAAGCAACTGGAACTAATGCTACTACAACCACAACTGCACATGTAAAAGTAGAAGAAAAGAATGTCCCTACTCCTAAAGTTGAAACAG
>JADGDT010000019.1:21350-29400 GCA_016744755.1 Ichthyobacteriaceae bacterium
CTTCAGATGTTAAAGCAACTGGAACTAATGCTACTACAACCACAACTGCACATGTAAAAGTAGAAGAAAAGAATGTCCCTACTCCTAAAGTTGAAACAGAGAAAGTAATTCCTAAAAATGTAGATAGGATAGAATATGCCATTCAGTTACTTAGCTCTAAGAAGAAAATTTCTATAAAAGATAAAACCTTTAAAGGTTTAGTAAGTATATCTTATTACAAAGATGGAGCTACTTATAAATATATATACAATAGAAATTCTAGCTACGATAAAGTTCTATCATCTCAAAGAATAGTAAAGAACAAAGGTTTTAAAGGTTCTTTTATTGTTTCATTCAAAAATGGAAAAAGAATTTCACTAAGTAGAGCATTGAAGGAAGATAAAAGTAGATAATTAGAGTTAATATTGAATTATTGATAAAATCAAGACTGAAACATTTAGTATATTTATTAAATGTGTCGGTTTTTTTTATATTATTTAGTTAATCATGAAAACTTAGATGTATTTTTGAAACTATTACATAGATCATGTTTATTGTGTAATTTCGGTTATATATTTGAAAACACATATTTAATGATGAGCTATTTAATAAGGGTTTTATGTAATTGTTTTTAGACTAACACAACAACTTAACATAAGGTGGACTGACCAAAATATCAAATTATTGTATATGAAAATTAGAAGTGAAGTTAAAGCAGGAATTATAGCAGTAGTAACTTTAGTCGCGTTTGTTTGGGGGTTTAATTTCCTAAAAGGTAGAAACGTACTTAAAAAAACTCGTGTATTTTATGCAGAATATAAAAATGTAGATGGACTAGATAAAGGTAGACCTGTAACTATTAATGGGCTCCAGATAGGTAGTGTTTCGGATATTAATTTCTTGCCAGACATGTCTGGAGAGCTTATAGTGAAATTAGAAATAGATAATCCATTTCCTTTTTCTACAAATAGTATTTTAAAGATTTATGGAGCGGATTTAATGGGAGCAAAATCGTTGGCTATTATTGTAAAAGAAGGAGGAGAATTAGCAGTTAGTGGCGATACACTTAGAGGAACAATTGATCCTTCTATTACAACTGTTTTGAACGATGAGGTGCAACCTATTAAAATTAAGTTAGAACATTTAATGGCATCTCTTGATACTACAGCATATAATATAAATCAGCTCACTGGAGGAGACAATGGTAAGAACATTGGTAAGGTTATTTTTAATCTTAACAAAAACCTTGAGAATTTTACTTCTGTAAGTTCAAAGTTAAAAGACAATAGCAAGTCAATAGATTCTATTTTTTACAACATAAATGCAATGTCTCGTAATTTCAAGATTTTATCAGATTCGTTGTCTGAAGTTCAAATAGCATCTACAGTTAATAATTTCAATAATGTGTTGTTGCAACTTAAAACTACATTAGACACTGTTAATAATGGTGATGGTACTATATCAAAGTTATTACACGACAAAGAGTTGTATGATAACCTTACAGCAACAACAAAGGAGTTACATGACTTGCTTGAAGATGTGAAGTTAAACCCAAAACGTTACGTACATGTTTCTGTTTTTGGAAAGAAAGATAAAGGATATGTTGGGCCTGTTAATGAGCCAATTGTAGAATAAACTAATCAATATCTGAGAATGAATAACCAATTATAAACCAATTTTTATTAACTAACTATGAACTATTTGTCCAATATCTTGTTTGTTATTGTACTAGTGATAGGAATCTTCATGTTTGCAAAAAACATGGGAAAACTTATCCGCAATGTCAAGCTAGGAAGAAATGTCGATAGAAGCGATAACTCTTCAGAACGATGGAAGACTGTTTTGTGGGTTGCACTAGGTCAGAGCAAAATGACCAAGAAACCACTTGCAGGCTTATTGCATATTATTGTTTATGCAGGATTTATTATTATTAATGTAGAACTACTAGAGATAATTATCGACGGAGTTTTCGGTACTCACAGAGTGTTTTTAGAACCTTTAGGATCACTTTATCCTTTTCTAATTAACGCTTTTGAAATACTAGCTTTCCTTGTAATTGTTTCGGTTGTTATTTTCTGGTTGCGTAGAAATATTCTTAAACTAACACGTTTCCACAAACCAGAAATGAAAGGATGGGCATTCAACGATGCTAACAATATTCTTTACATTGAAACACTTTTAATGTCGGCATTTTTAATTATGAATGCTACCGATTGGAATTTACAACAATTAGGAGCCGAGCATTATCACGCAACTGGTCAATTTGCAATTAGTCAATTTATTTCTCCTTTACTAAGTGGAATGAGCGAAATATCGCTTATTGTTTTAGAAAGAGGAATGTGGTGGTTTCACATAGTTGGAATCTTATTCTTCATGAATTATTTGTACTGGTCTAAACACCTACACATACTATTTGCTTTCCCAAATACTTATTATTCAAAACTTACTCCACGTGGAGAGTTGGATAACTTGGAAGCAGTAACTACAGAAGTTAAGATGATGATGGATCCTGATGCCGACCCATATGCGGTGCCAGAAGGAGATGAAGAAGAACCAGGAAAACTTGGAGCTAGTGATGTTTTAGATCTAAATTGGGTGCAACTAATGAATGCCTACACTTGTACAGAGTGTGGTAGATGTACTAATGTGTGTCCTGCAAACGAAACAGGCAAGTTACTTTCTCCGCGAAATATTATGATGAAAACTCGTGATAGACTAGAGGAAGTTGGTAAAATTGTAGATGAAAAAGGTAAGTTTGAAGATGATGGAAAATCACTGTTAAACGACTACATCACTCCCGAAGAACTTTGGGCTTGTACTACATGTAACGCTTGTACCGATGCTTGTCCGGTGTTGATAGATCCTATTTCTATAATTATGGATTTACGTAGATACCTTGTTTTAGAACAATCTGCAGCACCAACAGAGCTTAACATGATGATGACTAACATCGAAAACAATGGAGCTCCTTGGCAATATTCACCATCTGATAGACTTAACTGGAAAGATGAGGAGTAATGTCTTTGTAAAAGCAATGATATTTAATCGGGAGAAGTTCCGATGTGTAAGTTAATTTGATTATGGTATGAGGTTATTAGTAACTTTAAAATAATTAAGTTATAATTTTTGAATATAGTTCTTTATATAGTTTCACTTTTAAGAGATGGTTATTGTTGATTTATGTAGCTTTGTAACACCAACAACATAAGACATACAATGACATATGAAAAAAGAGGATATTGAAAATCAGCTAGAAGAAATAGTTGTAGATGGGAAACACATTAGTCCAGTTCTACCAAAATCGGTTAAGAATTACTTAATAGATATAGATGGAACAATCTGTGATGATATTCCCAATGAGGAAGTACAGAGGATGATAACTGTAGAACCATATCCTGATGCACTAAAAGAATTGAACTCTTGGTTCGATGAAGGTCATCAAATTACTTTTTTCACATCTCGATCAGAAAAACACCGTGAGGTAACAGAGAAATGGCTTAAAGAAAGCGGTTTCAAATATCACGGTATTATTATGGGAAAACCTAGAGGAGGAAACTATCACTGGATAGATAGCCACAAAGTAAAATCTACTCGATACAAGGGTAAATTTACTAGATTGGTTAAAAAAGAACTTACCATATAAGTTTTTAAAAATTAAAAATGAGTGATCGAAATTTATTAAGAGTACCAACAATGGCTGAATTAACAGCCGAAGGAAAAAATCCTGATATACTTTTTTGGGTAGGTTGTGCTGGTAGTTATGATGATAGAGCAAAGAAAATAACACGTTCTTTCGTGAAAATACTAAATAGTGCAGGAGTTAATTTCGGAGTTCTTGGTTCCGAAGAATCTTGTACTGGCGATCCTGCAAAACGTGCTGGAAACGAATTTTTGTTTCAGATGCAGGCAATGACTAATATCGAAGTATTAAATGCTTACGATGTTAAAAGAGTTGTTACTGCTTGTCCGCATTGTTTTAATACCATCAAAAATGAGTATCCAAAGCTAGGAGGAAACTACGAAGTAATTCACCATACACAGTTATTACAAGATCTGATAGATCAAGGAAAACTTACTCTGGAAGGTGGAGAATACAAAGGAAAGCGTATTACTTTTCACGATCCCTGCTACTTAGGTAGAGCAAACGACATCTACGAAGCACCACGAAATTTGATAAAACAAATGGAAGGTGAGTTGTTAGAGATGAATTCTTGTAAATCTGACGCAATGTGCTGTGGAGCTGGAGGAGCTCAAATGTTCAAGGAAGCAGAAAATGGAGATGAAGAAGTTTTTGAAGCTAGAACAAAACAGGCAATTGATGCTAATCCTGATATTATTGCAACAGGATGTCCTTTCTGTAATACCATGTTAACTGATGGTATTAAAATGAAAGATTTAAACGATCAGATTAAAGTTTTAGACATAGCCGAGATAATTGTTAAAGCCAATAATCTTTAGATAAGTTTATTAAATATATAAGTGCTAATTCCCTGCAATTTTAATATTTTGCAGGGAATTATTTTTTCCAATAAAATTTTATACATCCCTGATTTATAGGTCAATGAAATTATATTTATATTATATTATTATTGTTTCTCTTACTCCACTAATTGTATTTAGTCAGGAAGATATTACAAAGTCGCCATTGTACGTAAATGTAAACCAAACGGTTTGGGTTGATAGTGTGATGAATACTATGAGTATTGATGAAAAAATAGGACAATTATTTGCTATAGATACCTATTCTGATGTAAAGCATAACAACAAAAAAATAACTTCAAAAATAATAAAAGAGAACCATGTAGGAACTGTGATTTTCTTTAAAGGAACTCCAATAAAACAAGCTGAATTAACCAACGAGTACCAATCTATTTCTAAGATTCCTTTACTTATTGCAATGGATGCAGAGTGGGGAGTTTCAATGCGTCTAGACAAAACACCAAAGCTACCTTACCAAATGGCAATAGGAGGTAGTAAAAATGAAGAGAATGCTTATCTAGTTTCCGAAGAAATTGCAAACGAATGCATCAGATTAGGTGTTAATATGAATTATGCTCCAGTTGCAGATATTAATGTTAATCCCACAAACCCAATTATTGGTTTGAGATCTTTTGGAGAAGATAAAAAAATTGTTTCTGATTTTACTGTATCTACACTTCACGCTTACCAAAATAAAGGAGTATTGTCTTGTGGTAAACATTTCCCTGGACATGGCGATACATGGCAAGATTCTCATAAAACATTGCCAACAGTAAATGCTTCATTAGAAAGAATAATGGATGTAGAACTTTACCCTTTTCAAAAATTAATAGATAATGGTATTCCAGCAATTATGGTTGCTCACCTTAGAGTACCATCGTTAGATAAAAATTCAAATCTACCTACATCTCTATCTCCAATAATTATTGATTCACTTCTTAAGAAGGAGATGAGCTTTAAAGGATTGGTTATTTCTGATGCTCTGAATATGAAAGGAGTTCAAGGTTATGGTACTAATGTAGAAATAAATATTCAGGCATTTAAAGCGGGTAATGATATTCTGCTTTACCCTAGAGATATAAATAAAACTGTAACTAAGTTTAAAGAAGAAATAAGAAAGAAAAATATATCAGAAGATAGGCTTGATGAAAGTGTCAGAAAAATATTGATGGCCAAATACTGGGCTGGTTTAGATAATTACGTTCCTGTTGAAACTAAAAATCTAATTTCAGATTTAAATAATAGCAATTCGGAATATATAAATAATAAGGTAGCTAGTGAGTCAATTACCCTAATCAAAAATGAAAATGAGGCTTTACCAATTGTAGATGTAACTAGACCAATTGCTAACATTATTTTTGGAAGTGATAGTTTTACAGAATTAAATTCGAGATTGAACAACTACACGAAGGTTGATGATTTTGTGATTACCTCTAGTAACTTTTCTTCAGTAAAGAATAAAATCAGCAAATATTCTCACATAATTATATCTGTTGATAATCCTTTTTACAAGAGTAGAAGAAGTAAATCTACATTCAAAAAACAACTAGCTCAGATGCAAGCTCAGATAAAAGAGCTTTCGAAAGACAAGATAGTTATTCTAAATTTTATCGGCAATCCATATAATTTAGATGAATTTGGAGATGATTCTTTTTTTGATGCTATTTTAGTTTCGTATAAAAATACTGTTTATACTCAAAAATTCACTGCTTCTACAATATTTGGAGCAGATTCACCAAATGGAGTACTTCCAGTTTCTATAAACGAAAAATATAAACTAGGTACATCCCTTAGATTTAAATCTATTGGAAGGTTGTCTTATTCAACACCAGAAGAAGAAGGGATGAACTCATTTAAATTGAACATGATTGATACCATAGTTTCTAAGGCAATAAATGATACTGTTATGCCTGGTGCCCAGATTCTGGTAGCTAGAAATGGGAAGATAGTTTATCAGAAATCATTCGGATATAAAACTTACGAGAAAAAGGAAGGAATTAGAAATAGCGATGTTTATGATATTGCTTCGGTAACTAAAATAGTAGCTACCACTCCCATAGTTATGAAAATGGTAGAGAATGGAGAGTTGGATTTAGATACTCCATTAAAAAATTATCTACCAGAATTAGATACAACTTCAAAAGCAGATATTACTTTGCGTCAGATGATGGCACACTATGCCCGTTTACGTCCGTGGTTGCCTTTGTACAAGATGACTCTTGATAAATATGGAAATGTAGATAGGAAAAAGTATTACAAGTTTAACTACGATTCTAATCACAAACTAAAAGTGGCTAAGAATATGTACTTGAGAAACGATATGAGAGATTCTGTGTTTTACGAAGTTCTTCACTCACCGTTAAGAGATACTTTAGAGTACAAGTACAGCGACTTGCCATTCTATATTTTACAGAAAATTATTGAAGAAAAGAAAAAAATTACTTTAGATAAGTTAGCAGACAATATGTTGTACAAACCATTAGGGTTGCAACGAATTGCCTACAAACCTATTAATAAGTTTAAATTAGAAGAAATTATTCCTTCAGAAAAAGACACTAATTTCCGGCAGAAAAAATTACAAGGAGATGTGAACGATGCAGGAGCAGCCATGTTGGGTGGAGTAGCTGGACACGCAGGTGTGTTTTCTAATAGTTACGATTTGGCAGTAATAATGCAAATGTATCTTCAAGGTGGAATATATGGAGGTAAACGATATTTATCTTCAGAAGTATTAAATGAATTTATTAGTTGCCAGTATTGTGGCGAAGGAAATAGAAGAGGAATAGGTTTCGATAAACCACAGATAGAAGGCGAAGGACCGACTTGCGATTGTATTTCTTACTTGAGTTTCGGACATACAGGCTATACAGGTACTATGGCATGGGCAGACCCAGATGAGAATCTAGTCTATATTTTCTTGTCGAACAGAACATATCCAACATCAGAAAATATTAAGTTATCCGAAGAAAATATTAGAACCAATATACAAACAGTAATATATAATGCCATTAATTATGTTGAATAGAAAATTAGCTTTTATACTTGTAATTTTATTTACTAACAGTTTTGCTTTCTCGCAAGAAAACACACAAATTAAAAATAGTATAATCACATCAACTTATACTAACGGACAAATAAAATCTCTAGGTACAATGGTTGATACCGTTAAAAATGGTATTCAATTAAAGTTAGATAAGTATGGTCGTTTAGAAAAGCAAGAGCAATACTTATTTGATAAGTTAGATGGAAAGCAATTAACCTTTGAAAGGGGAAGAGTTGCTGTAATAAAAAATTACTCAGAAGGCTTATTAGATGGAACAGTAGAACGTTACTCTACTAATAGGAGATTGAGTAGTTCGGAAAATTATAGTAAAGGTGTAAAATCAGGCGAAAGTAAATGGTATTATTACAGTGGTAAATTATGCGCAACATATAATTACGAAAATGGAACAATAGTAGGAGAGTCAAAGTTTTATTTCGAAGATGGCAAAGTACAATCTATATATAATTTCAAAAATAACGAAATTGATGGTGTTTACATGGAGTTCGACGAGAATGAAAAGAAAATTTTAGAAGGTCAATATTCAAAAGG
>JADGDT010000019.1:29500-34421 GCA_016744755.1 Ichthyobacteriaceae bacterium
ACAATCTATATATAATTTCAAAAATAACGAAATTGATGGTGTTTACATGGAGTTCGACGAGAATGAAAAGAAAATTTTAGAAGGTCAATATTCAAAAGGTAAGAAAGTAGGAAAGTGGAAACACTACGATGCAAAAGGTAAGTTGATTAAAACTGATAAGTATAAAGAAGGAGTTAAGAAGTAGAGTAAAGGAGTAGTTGTTAAAAGAATTGTAGTTTTGTATAAATTCTAAGGCAAAAGGCAAAAGGCAAAAGGCAAAAGGCAAAAGGCAAAAGGCAAAAGGCATGAAAATAGGAATAGTTTGTTATCCAACTTACGGAGGTAGTGGAATTGTAGCTACAGAGTTAGGGCTAGCTTTAGGGGCAAAGGAGCATGAAATTCATTTCATAGCTTACAGTCAGCCTGTAAAGTTAGATTTCTATTTCAGTAATGTAAACTTTCATCAGGTAGGAGTTCCCGAATATCCACTTTTTCAGTACGAACCATATGAACTAGCACTTACAAGTAAAATTGTAGATGTTGTTAAAAACTTTGGATTAGATTTATTACATGTACATTACGCCATTCCACATGCTTATGCAGCTTACAATGCAAAACAAATTTTATTAGAAGAAAATATTAATATCCCTATTGTTACAACGCTACACGGAACGGATATTACATTGGTTGGTAAAAATCCATTTTACAAACCAGCGGTTACATTTAGTATAAATAAATCGGATATTGTAACTTGTGTTTCCGAAAGTTTGAAAGTAGATACAATTGAGTTTTTTGGAATAAAGCGAGAGATAGAGGTAGTACATAATTTTATAGATCATAGGAAATATGAAGTTATAGAGCAATCGTGCCCTAGATATACAATAGCTAACGAAACTGAAAAAATTATTTCTCATGTTTCTAATTTTAGAGAAGTAAAAAGAATAGAGGATATAATTAGAGTGTTTAATAAAATTCAACAAAATATACCATCAAAATTAATGATGGTAGGAGAAGGGCCAGAAAAGGCAAAGGCTGAACTTTTGAGTAGAGAATTAGGCATAGAGGATAAAGTGATTTTTGTAGGTAAATCAAATGAGGTAGGTAAAATTCTTTGTCTTTCAGATTTATTTCTTTTATTGTCAGATAAAGAAAGCTTCGGCTTATCAGCATTGGAAGCAATGGCTGCTAAGACACCAGTTATTTCAACAAATGCAGGTGGTTTATCAGAAGTAAATACCGATGGTATTTCTGGATTTACTTGCAATGTTGGAGATATAGACAGAATGTCTCAAATGGGAGAATACATTCTTAGTGACGAAGAAAGATTAAAAGAGTTTAAATTAAATGCTTACAAAAGATCAAGAGATTTTGATATAAATCAGATTGTACCTCAGTATGAAGAAGTATATAAAAAAGCTCTTAATAAATTAAAATAATGTAACATAAGTTTGTGCTTATTTATACAGCACAACACAATAAAAAATAATAGATATGGGTAATCAAATAGTAAGTTCTATTTTCGAAAGTTTTAGAAGAAATCCAAACAACATAGGGTTTAGATCTAAGGATGATAAATCTGGTAATTGGAATGAATATACTTGGAGTCAAATAGAATCTAAGATTATACAACTTGCATATTCTCTTATTAAGAATGGAGTAAAGCATCAGGATAAAGTAGCAATATTTGCTCAGAACTCTATGGATTGGGTAATTACTGATGTTGCTGTTATGAGTATTGGGGGTGTTACAGTGCCTATTTATGCTACAAATACAGTTAATCAAGCTAAGTATGTTTTAAATGATGCTGATATAGATTTAATGTTTGTTGGCGATTTTGGGCAATACGAAAAAGCAATAGAAATTGAATCATCGAAAGATACAAAACTTAAAAATATTGTAGTTTTTGATAATGATTTAGGATTAGAAGGTAATATGTCTCAACATCTTTCTTCATTTGTTGATATTGAAGTTACGGAGGAGATAAAATCGGAGTTCGAAGTAAGATTTTCTAATGTTGAATTAAATGATTTAGCTACTCTTAATTATACTTCAGGTACAACTGGCGAGCCAAAAGGAGTTATGCTTATTCACAATAATTTTGTTTCAACATTTGGTATGCACGATGAGTTTCTTTCAACTGTAACAGAAGAAGACCATTCGTTGTGTTTCTTGCCATTGAGCCATGTTTTTGAGCGTACTTGGACTCTGTATTGTATTCACAGAGGAATAAAGGTCTCTTTTTTATCAGATCCAAAATTGATAATCGAAACTTTACAAGAAGTAAAGCCCACACTTTTTTGTACAGTTCCAAGAGTTTACGAAAAAGTTTATCAAGCTATACAAACAGGTTTGGAAACGGCATCAAAAACTAAGAAAATAATTTTTGGTTGGTCGGTAAAACAAGGTAGAATTTATCATGATTTAGTTAATCGTGAACAAAAAATTCCAAATAAGGTTAAAGTTAGAAAAGCCCTTGCAGATAAACTAGTACTGAATAAAATTAAGGGAGTACTAGGTGGAAATTTAAAAATTACACCTACTGCAGGAGCACCACTTTCCGCAGAAATACAATCATTTATGAGAGCAGTTGGTATTCCTGTAACTATGGGCTACGGTCTAACCGAAACTACAGCTACAGTGTCAGCTTTTCCAGTGAATAATTACAAAATTGGTTCGGCTGGAATTTCCCTAAACGGAATAGACATAAAAATTGGTGATAACGATGAAATTCTAGTAAAAGCACCAACGGTAATGAAAGGTTACTATAATAAACCAGAAGCTACTGCTGAGGTTTTTGAAGGCGAGTGGTTTAAAACAGGCGATGCTGGTAGAATAGAAGAAGACGGTAGTTTGTTTATTACAGATAGAATTAAAGATTTGATGAAAACTGCTGGAGGAAAATATATTGCTCCTCAACAAATAGAAGCATTACTTACAGATGATAATTTTATTGAGCAAGCAATGATTATTGGCGATGAAAAACCTTATGTAACTGCTTTTGTAGTCCCAAATTTCGAAGCTCTAAAAGATTACGCTAAGCTAATGGAGATAAAATATCTTAATATGGAAGAGCTACTTTTACATTCTTCAATAAAAGAATTTTACGATAAAAAAGTTGGCGAATTACAAAAAGAATTAGCAGGATTTGAAAAAGTTAAAAAGTTCAAATTAATGGCCAAGGAGTTTACCATGGAAAAAGGAGAGTTAACTCCTACTCTTAAAATTAGAAGAAAAATAATAGTTAAGAAATTCCAGAATTTTATACATGATTTGTACGGAACTAAAGAGAGGAAAGATTTGAATAAATAGTGAAACAGTGAAACAGTGAAGTAGTAAAACAGTAATGCGGTTAAATAGTGAAGCAGTTAACTGTATTACTCATTACTGTATTACTGTATCACTAATAAAAAAAATAAATGGCACAAAAACCAAGCATACCAAAGGGAACAAGAGATTTTTCTCCTACAGAAATGGCAAAGAGAAATTATTTGTTTTCTACAATAAAAGATACATTTAAGAAATTTGGATTCGATCAGATAGAAACACCTTCATTCGAAAACTCATCAACTTTGATGGGTAAATATGGAGAAGAAGGAGATAGACTTATTTTTAAAATATTAAACTCTGGTGACTATTTAAAGAAGGCAGATAATGGAGCTTTGGTAGATAAAAACTCAACAAAGTTAACTTCTTCAATTTCAGAAAAAGCATTGCGTTACGACTTAACTGTACCTTTTGCACGTTATGTAGTTCAGCATAACAACGATATAACTTTTCCATTTAAGCGTTATCAAATTCAACCTGTTTGGCGTGCCGATAGACCACAAAAAGGTCGTTTTCGTGAGTTTTTTCAATGTGATGCTGATGTTGTAGGTTCAACATCGTTGTTGCAAGAAGTTGAATTTGTTCAGCTTTACGATGAGGTTTTTGCTAAACTAGGATTGAAAAACGTAGTCATAAAAATCAACAATAGAAAAATACTTGCAGGTGTTGCCGATGTTGCAAACATTAGCGATTTGTTGATAGACATGACTGTTGCTCTAGACAAACTAGACAAAATAGGAGAAGATAAAGTAAAAGAAGAAATGCTTACAAAAGGTATTTCAGAAAAAGCTATTTCTAAAATTCAACCTTTGTTCGAGCTTAACGGAACTAACGAAGAACAACTAAATAAACTAGCAGTTTTACTTGCCGATTCTGAAGTTGGTACAAAAGGAGTAGAGGAATTGAGAAAAGTTATTTCTACCGTTGAGATTTTAGGATTAAAAGTTGCCGATTTAGAACTTAACGTTACACTTGCAAGAGGACTTAATTATTACACAGGAGCAATTTACGAAGTAGAAGCTAAGGGTGTAAAAATGGGATCTATCGGTGGTGGAGGACGTTACGATGATTTAACTGGCATCTTTGGATTAAAAGGACTTTCGGGAGTTGGTATTTCTTTCGGATTGGATAGAATTTATCTTGTGCTTGAAGAATTAGGTTTATTCCCCGATTCTAAAAATGAAGGTGTACAAGTAATGTTTGTAAATTTCGGAGATAAAGAAGCTTTGTATTGCATGAAAGCTGTTGGCCAGCTTAGAGAGAATGGTATAAACTCTGAGGTTTACCCCGATTCTGCCAAAATGAAAAAACAGATGAATTATGCCAATAAAAAAGCCATTCCTTTTGTTGCTTTGGTAGGAGAAGAAGAGATGAATGCAAACGAGATAACAATGAAAAATATGGAAAGTGGTGATCAAACAAAAATCTCATTTTCCGATTTAGATAAGTTTTTGTTGTAATAATTGGTTAACATTCAAGGAGTGTGGTAGAATTGTCATGCTGAGCGAAGCGAAACGGAGTCGAAGTATCTATTTCAGAAGGTATTATAACTTTACTACCCATGACGACTTTGCGAGACTCAAATCGTCATTAGCTCATTGGAGTTTTTTTAAAAAAA
>JADGDT010000019.1:34521-36990 GCA_016744755.1 Ichthyobacteriaceae bacterium
GTCGAAGTATCTATTTCAGAAGGTATTATAACTTTACTACCCATGACGACTTTGCGAGACTCAAATCGTCATTAGCTCATTGGAGTTTTTTTAAAAAAAAACTTAGACCTCAGGATGATGGTTATTTTTAAATTAGAATACCCACACAATTAAAAGTAGAGCCTAACAATAAACTAGTAAAAAATGAATAAGTTCCTAGTATTAACATTGTTTGCAATAGCAATAATTTCTTGTTCGCCAAATATAAATAGCGACGATGAACTGCCTATAATAGAAAATTTGGAGATTGTTAATCTTGATTCGGTTAACAAAGTTCAATTTTACATAGGAACAAATGTCCAATTTTCTGCAAACTTTGTAGATAATCAAGAATTAGGATCATATAAATTTGATATTCATTTTGCTGGTGATGGACATAAACATCCCAATAATTACGAAGTAAGTTTAATAAAAAACGCATCACAGTGGGATTTTACACGTAATGGTGAAATAAGTGGTACAGAGCAAAAAATAAGTTTTAATAATAAAATTGTAATTAGAGATAATAAAGGGGTTGAGCTTGACGATGAGGCTATTGCAGGGCCTTATCACTGTGTTGTTTATTCCGTAGATGGTGCTGGTAATTCTGCGATTTTTGCACAAAGTAATTTTTTGGTTGCTAATGAAGATATGCCAACTTATACCATCACAGAACCAGATTTTACAGATTATACTATTGCAGCTGGTGAAACTATGAATTTAAAAGGTTCGGCATACGGAAGAAGAGGCTTGTCTAAGCTAGTATATATTATACGCTCTATAGATGACCTAACCGCTGATGATTTGTTATTTAATTCTGAATTAATAACAGGAGATGTAAAAGAAGTAGCTATAGATATACCTATAGTTATACCAAGTGATGCTACTGCTGGAAATTATGCTTTGCTTTTATTAGCAAGTGATCAAGTTGGTAATGTTGGAGAATATATTGAAGTATTTAAAATAACAAATTAGCTCTTCTTAGTTTATGAAATATGATATTGTAATAATTGGAGGAGGCGCAGCAGGCTTCTTTTCAGCTGTAAATATTGCTGAGAAAAATACTGATTTAAAAATTTGTATACTCGAAAAATCAACTAAAGTTTTGGCAAAAGTCAAAATTTCTGGAGGTGGTAGGTGTAATTTTACACATGCATGTTATATTCCTAAAGACCTTTCTAAATTTTATCCTCGTGGAGAAAAAGAGCTTTTAGGTCCATTTCATACATTTGCTTCTGGCGATACTGTTGAGTGGTTTGAGAGTAGAGGAGTAGATTTTTATACTACTGATGATGGAAGTATTTTTCCTAAATCTGACGATTCGCAGACAATTATTGATGTTTTCCTGAACTTAGCAAAGAAGTATGAAATTGATATTTACACTGGTCAGGAAGTTGTAGAAATTACCGCAGGAGAAATCTGGAAAACAAGAACTAAGAACAAAATGTTCACTTCAAATAAGCTAGTAATAACCACAGGGAGTAGTAAAAATATATGGGAACAATTATCAAATTTAGGACATGATATTATAGCTCCAGTACCTTCATTATTTACTTTCAAAATTAAAGATAAACGCATAGATGGGTTAATGGGAGTAGTAGTAGAAAACGCAACTGTTTCGTTGAAGTATTCAAAGCTACCAGAGCAATCAGGGCCATTGTTAATTACACATTGGGGGATGAGTGGACCAGCAGTTTTGAAAATGTCTTCTTTCGGAGCTAGAGAAATGTTTGATAAATCCTACCAAAATACTGCAATTATAAATTGGTTACCAGAGCATAGTTTAGATTCTGTTTCTGATGCTATTGCAGATTTAAGAGAAGATTCACCAAAAAAACAAGTATTAAAACACAACCCATTTTCTCTACCAACTCGTTTGTGGAAAAGCCTTATTTCGTATTCCGAAATATCAGAAAAATTAAACTGGGCTGACCTTAACAAAAAGCAAATTTTAAAACTATCAACAGAACTTACACAGGGAGAATTTGCAGTAAATGGTAGAACAAAATTTAAAGAAGAATTCGTTACAGCTGGAGGAGTAAAGTTAAAGGAAATAGATTTTAAACGTTTCGAAAGTAAGCTTCATAAAAATCTTTTCATCGCTGGCGAAGCACTAGATATCGATGCTGTAACTGGTGGTTTCAATTTCCAAAATGCTTGGACAGGTGGTTGGATTATTTCGGAAGCTATAGCGAAATAATTAACATATAATTAATAGTTTTATTATAATTTCAGAATAATTATTTCGTTTATTTACGGTAACTACAACTCAAAAAATAAATGAAAAAACTCTTAACCCTACTTTTTGTTAGTTTCCTTTCCCTTGGATATTCACAAAATAGCATTTCCGGAATTATTATCGATGCCAATACAAAAGAGCCTCTTCCTTTTGCCACCATTATTGTTAATAAAAAACTAGCTACAATTTCAGAAACTGATGGTAAATTTAAT
>JADGDT010000020.1 GCA_016744755.1 Ichthyobacteriaceae bacterium
TAAACTAAAACTTAAGTTTAAACTGTATGTAAGTTATAGGTTTCCCTTTTTCTAGATATTGTTGCTCGTAAAAAGTTTGAATTTTTGTTACAAACTCAGGTACTCCTTCAGATTGATATATTCTGTGGTTGGCATAAATAATTTCTTGTTCTTGCCCGTGTAAGATACCTAAAGTATAACCGTGCATAAATTCACTATCGGTTTTTAAGTGCATAAGACCATCTGGTTTAAGTATGGCGTTATACTTTCTCAGAAACTCGTCGTTAGTTAAACGGTGTTTTGTTCTTTTATACTTTATTTGCGGATCGGGAAAAGTAATCCAAATTTCACTCACTTCATTTTCTGCAAAAATCTTGTCAATAAGTTCAATCTGTGTTCTAATAAAAGCCACGTTATTCATCCCTTCTTCTATCGCAGTTTTTGCACCTCTCCAGAACCTAGCTCCTTTTATATCTATTCCAATAAAGTTTTTATCAGGAAAAGCTTCTGCCATACCTACAGTATATTCTCCTTTTCCACAGCCTAACTCTAGAACTATCGGTTTGTCGTTACCAAACATTTCTTGAGCCCATTTTCCTTTCTGAGGCATTCCGTTTTCAACCTCTTCTCGAGTTGGTTGAACAACATTTTCAAATCTATCGTTATCTCTAAAACGCTTTAACTTATTCTTTCCCACTTCTTAAAAAATTTTGTGCAAAAGTAGTGTTTTTTTATTGGTAATGAATATCTACACCAAAGCAAAAATATAGACCTCAAGGTGTCGTAAATATACTAGAGTCATATAAAAGTTTTGAGTGTTATGTTTCGCTCCCATGGAGCTATGCTATATCATTTTTAGCTTCTTTAGTTATTAAGGTTAATCCCCTATGGGGCATAAGTGGAAATTAAGACCTATCTCCTTTCAAAAAATATCATTTGTTAATAGTTGCTAGACTTCAGGTATATAAGCTAGATATTGATTCTAATTAGATTCAAGAACTTGTATATAAATTAACCGTTAATGTATATTGATTTACTTTACTTGATTTAGCAATTATCCCTTAACCTTAAATCCGCAAAGGTATATCTACTACAAAGCTGTACTGCACATTCTCATTGGCAATTCTCAAAAAAACTTACTCACCATAGCTAAGGCTATGTTTGCGTTACTTTTTTCTGCGCTACACCAATGCCAAAGCACATTTCAGCTTTTCGCAACGAAAACCCTTGCGGATTTAAGGTTTAACTAAAAAGTAGTGTGGATTAGAGATGTATTTTTACGCCCCGGATAGTAGTGATAGCTTTTAACAGCAACTATAAATGAATAAAATTTTGCGAGGGCTCACAATTTTCAGTGAGACCCTCGCAAAATTATTGTGAATTGTAGTTGTGGATAAAACTACAAGCGGATAGCCCGAGATGGCGCATAGAAATAAATGCCTCGGAAAATGTAATATTTAAGCCGAAATAATGTTTTGTATAAGTATAAAACAATATTTTTGTCAAAAATAGAACACACATCAAAATGAATATAAAAATACTTAGTATAAGTTTCATAACTCTTGCAGGATTATCCATGCTTTTTTCGTGTAATAACAATAACTCAGATAAAAGTGATACTGTTGAAGTAGAAGAAATTGTTGTTCCTGAAATTATTGATACTTACGAATTTGGGATTAAGACAAACGACTACATTGTAATAAAAAACAAAATTGCTAAAAATCAGACTTTTGGCGAGATACTTCAAAATCAGAATATAGGATACCCCACTGTGCTTGAGCTGGTAGAAAAATCGAAGGATATTTTTAATATCAAGAGGATGCAGAGGAATAAAAACTATACTTTGCTTTGCAAGAACGATTCGCTTACTACTGCTGAGGTAATGATTTATCAGCCTAACGACATAGATTACATTGTGTTTGATATGCGCGATTCTATAAAAGTTTATGGTGGTAAAAAGGAGGTTGAACTTAAGGAAAGAGAAGTTTCTGGAATTATTTCATCATCACTTTCAGAGGCTTTAGACAATCAAAATGTAGATTATAGAGTTTCTAACGAATTATCGGAAATTTACGCTTGGACAATTGACTTTTTCAGACTCCAGAAAGGCGATTATTTTAAAGTGATTTTTGATGAAAAATATATAGATGACAGTACTTACGTTGGTATAGGGCCAATTAAAGCTTGTGAGTTTTATAACAATGGTCAATCGTTTTACAGTTTCTTTTTCGATAAGGGAAAATTTCCAGAATATTTTGATGAAACTGGAAGAAACCTTAGAAAAGCATTTTTGAAAGCTCCTTTAAAATACGGAACTTTTCGTATTAGCTCTAGATATTCTGGTCGTAGATATCACCCTGTTTTACACAGGTGGAAATCTCATTTAGGAACGGATTACGCCGCTCCTACAGGAACACCAATCATTAGTACTGCAAATGGTACTATATCAAAATCGGCCTATAATAAAAACAATGGTCATTATGTAAAAGTACGTCACAACGCTACTTACTCAACTCAATATTTACACATGAGTAGAAGAGCTGTAAAGGTTGGACAAACTGTTAAACAAGGCCAAGTTATTGGTTATGTGGGAAAAACAGGTTTAGCTACTGGACCTCATGTTTGTTATAGATTTTGGAAAAATGGCAAACAAGTTGATGGTCAAAAACAAAAATTACCAGATGCAAAACCTATTGATAAAGATGTAAAAGAGATATTTATTACAGAGATGAAACCTATGAAATATAGATTAGATTTGATAGAATTACCAGTAAAATTTGATGCCAAAGAAGTTAAAGATGAAGAAGTTGTAGAGGCTATAAAATAGTCTACTTCTTTAGAACTAATAGTTCGTTGTATTTTGATTTATTTTGTAAAAAATTTGAAGCTTGAATAATAAGCTTATCATTTTTGATGTTGTATAAGTATCTACCTTTTTCGTGATGATCGTTGTTTATGACACTTAACTCCAATATTTTTTTTATGATATTACTATCATTTGCAAACATTTCGTGATTACCTTTTTTTAGTTTTTCTTCTAAATCAGTAATAGTTTTACCTAGCTTCGAAATCATTTTTTCTTTTACTGCAAGCTCTTTAAATTCTGTCAACTTATCTGTTAGTTTTGTTTCGTTAACAAAGTTCTTATTATTGATATATTTTTCGAAATCATTTAGGTCTTTTTCTAATATTTCGAAATTTGCTAGATCTATTTTCTCTTCAGTTTTGTTACAGTATTCTACAGAATATTGAAACAGTAAATTCTGATTTATCATAGATATTACAAAGCTAGACAATTCTTCGTCTTCTACTTTTATATCTGGTTCAATTCCTGCTCCATCAAAAACAACTCGTCCTCCCCTAGTTGAAAATTCTGTCCTTAGCGAATCGGGTATAACATTTGGTCTCCCATTTTTATCCTTATGAAAATAATCTTTAGATTGTATACATCTACCACTAGGCGTATAATATTTAGCAATTGTAATTTTTAATTTTGTTCCGTAGCTAAGCGATCGTGGTTGCTGAACTAATCCTTTACCGAAAGTTCTGCTACCCATAATTACAGCTCTATCTAAATCTTGTAATGCACCTGCAACAATTTCTGAAGCTGATGCTGTTCCAAAATCAGTAAGTATTACTATTGGAATATCAGTGTCTTTAGGCCTGTGTTTTGTTACATACTTCTTGTTCCACTCCTTAATTTTACCTTTAGTTTCTACCACAAATGTTTTGCGTGGTAAAAACAAACCTGATATCTCTACAGCTTGCGATAGAAGTCCTCCAGGATTTCCTCTTAAATCGAATACTAGATATTTCATTCCCTCAGACTTAAGATTATCGAAAGCCAATGAGACTTCTTTAGTAGCTTTTCTAGAAAATGAGTTTAGTGTGATGTATCCAACCTCTTGATTAATCATACCTGAAAAAGGAACAGCATTTACTATAATTTTTTCCCTAGAGAATTTGACTGTGATAGGATTCTTCACTCCTATTCTTTTATATTTAATTTCTACTTGCGAATTTACACTGCCTTTTAAAGTACTACTAATTTCTGATGAATTCTGATTGTTAATCTTTTTACCATCAATTTCTAGAAGTATGTCACCAGATCTAATCCCTGCCTTTTCGGCTGCGAATCCTTCATAAACCTGAGCTATTACAATCTCGTTATCTATTAACCTAATTGATGCTCCTATACCTGCATACTCTCCTAATGTGTGAATTTGAAAGCCTTCAGCTTCGTCTTCTGTCATAAAAGTAGTATACGGATCTAAGGTAGCTAGCATACTATTTATAGCCTCATGCATCAGTTCGTCTGGGTCGGTATCGTCTACATAATAAATATTTAACTCTTTAAAAAGTGTAGCAAAAATATCAAGCTGTTTGGATATTTCGAAGTAATCAGTTCTAAAGCCACTAAAAACAACAAATGCTATAGCAGCTACAATAATATATATTTTATTGCTTTTAGATTTCATAAAGTAGTGGTTTTGGTTTTAACAGAGGTTTGAAATGGTTGACATTATCTTTCTTAAAAAGTATTAGACTAAATATAAGGTAATTTTATCTTTGGCAATAATTTATGTAGTTAAAAGCTTCACAAAAATAATTTGTGTTGATACATTTAAAATTAGCATAGACGAAGTGCCCTAAATTAAATAAGTTTAAACATCTTTCCAGGAATTGGTTTTACTAGCCCTTTTAGTTCTAGCGTCAATAGTATTGTTACTACTTTGTACACGGGCATATCGGCAAATATAGATAATTCATCTATTTCTAAATCCTTAGTTGTTAGAGCATTTATTATAGTATCCTCTTCTACTGTAGTTTCAATAAAAAGACTTTTTTGTACTGACTGTATTTTTGGTTCATCCCAACCTAAATAAGATATCAACTCAGAGGGAGATGTTAGTAATATGGCTTTATTCTGTTTGATTAGGTTGTTACAACCTGCGGAGAAATAATCTCCAACCCTGCCTGGTAGAGCAAATACATCTCTGTTGTAATCATTTGCGAGTTCGGCGGTAATTAGAGCTCCTCCTTTTTGTGCAGCTTCAATAACAATTGTTGTTTTAGATATTCCAGCAATTACTCTATTTCGTTGTGGAAAGTGTTCTCTATCCGGAATTTCATCAGTATTGAATTCGCTTAGTATTGCTCCATTTTCTTGAATTTTAGTGGCGTAGATAGAGTGATTTTTAGGATATATTTGATTTAGACCATGAGCAACTACAGCTATGGTTTGCAACTTATTTTTTATTGCTGATAAATGTGCTGTTATATCTATACCATAAGCCAATCCACTAATGATTGTTGGGTTGTAGGGCGCTAATTCTTCTACCAATTTTTCGCAAAATTCTCTGCCATATCCTGTGATGTTTCTTGTTCCAACTATGCTGATAAATCTATCCGAATTTAGATTAAAATTTCCTTTCAACATAATATATAAAGGACCGTCATATAATTGTTTCAGAAGAAAAGGATATTCTTCGTCATCGAATCTCAAAAAAGTAATATTGTGTAGTTTTATATACTCCAACTCATTATTTGCAAATTCAAGTGCATCTTTGTTGGGAAAATCTTTGAGCATATTTTTACCCGCAATATTTATTATGTCAATTTTTCGTGCCGAAAAAACATCTTCTGCATTACCAAAAGCTGATATCAATTTTTTTGCTCTTTGCAATCCAACCCCTTTCGTACGGTATAGCGCAATTGTATATTTTATTTCTTCGTCTGTTATCATAAGTAAATTTACATTTAAGTATTTCAGATATTAAATTACAAATAATATTCTTACCCTCGTTTGTTGATATAATATATATTTAGAAGTTAAAGAATAGAACATTGTATATCTTTGAGAATATAAATTCAGGACTAAAAACATTAGAGTTAGATGAAAAATGCACTTTTATGAAATTGTTAATAAGTACACATCCCAAGTAGGTAAGATTCACTTTTTTTAAAAAAAAACATACATACAACTGAATTTCAGCATTAAAAAATTATATGTTTTTACATCTCAATTTCTTTCAATTGTTGATAACCTAAATTTATGTGTGGATAATAATTACCGACTTATTTAAATCTGATTTCATTTTTTAGTATTTTCGTTATATCATGAAATTAATTTGATGCTATGGTTTTAGACAAATATATAGGCGATTTATTGTACAGATACGAATGCGTAATTGTACCTGGTTTTGGTGGATTTATCACTAATAAAGTTCCTGCTAAAAATATAAGCTCTCAGCATAAGTTTTTTCCTCCAACAAAAGAAATAGCTTTTAACCGAAATCTAGATAAAAATGATGGACTTTTAGCTAACTATCTTGTTCAAGCTAAGAAAATCTCTTACACTCATGCTATAGAAGTAATTAAAACTAGTGTTGCTGATTGGCAAATACTACTAGAAGAAGATAAAACTTTCGATATAAAAAAAATTGGTAGTTTCCGCTTAAACGAAGATAGAAATCTTGAATTTACCTCTATAGAAGATGTCAATTACTTAACGGAATCTTATGGCTTATCGTCTTTCACTTCTCTTGCAATAAAGAGAGCTGGAGAAAAGGCTAAAGTAGAGTCTCTGCGTAGCGATGATTCATCTATTAGTTCAGTAGACATAAGAAAATACGTTAGATACGCTGCCATAATTGTTCCATTTATTGCAATAGGTGCTCTTTCTTTTTATCAGATGAATACGGGTAATTCACCTGTAAGTAATGCTAACATTAGCATTATTCCTGAAAACACTATTGTTGAAGAGCCAGTTTCTAGGACTAAAGAAAAAACTACAAAGGTCATAGTTCCTGTAGAAAAGGTAATAAAACCGATTGTTATTGAGCATAAGGAATTGAAATATCATGTTATTTCTGGTGCCTTTTCTGCTAAAAGCAATGCTGAAAAAAACATCAGAATTCTGAATTATAAGGGAATTAGTGCCGAAATAATTGGAGTTAATAAAAAAGGTTTTTACATGGTTGCTTACCAGAGTTTCAATAATGTTGATGATGCAGTAATTTTCATGAAATCTATTAAGATTACCGATAATTCTGGTGCTTGGATATGGAAGAAGAGTATTTAGAATTCACGCTATCCTTATAAAAATTAAACAAGTATCATATGCCAAATAGCTATCCAAAACGGCATGGTTACTAAGCAAACAACATAAGTCACTATCATCATTCCTGCAACTTTTTGCACATCCCCACCATAAGCACGTACCTGAATTATTAATCCAGTTGCTGGAGCTGCCGATGCTTGAATCACAAAAAAATCGGCCAGAAGCGGATGAGTTTCTCCAATGTTGAAGAAGTTTAAAATGAAAATAGTGGCAAGGGGTAGTAGTACATATTTTACAGAAACAACCCTTAGGATATCAAAAATATGTGGAAACTTTCTTAAGGAAACACTTCCCAAAGTTGCTCCCAAAATAAAAGTAGCAATAGGTACAGCTGCTTGACCAAGTAAATCTACTGAACTAACTACCGATTTTGGGAATATATTCTGCCAACCAAGTAACACCAAAATTAAGGATGAAATATTAGCAACAGCAGGTGGTGTGATTAAAGTTTTATAACTGAACTCAATTTTATCGTCTGTTGATGTTGCCAAATATTTGCCTATAGTCCATAAAATAGGATTATACCCTAAAATAAATAAGAATGAAAATAGTGCAAATTCACCGAAATGATCAGGGTAAAGTACTTGACCTATTGGTAGAACTAAATATCCTGCATTTTGCATAGATGAAATGGCGATGTAATTCCTTTTCTTTTTGAAATTGACTGAAAAGACACCAGAAGCAAAAATAACTCCAACTAAACTCATGGACATTCCAACAATAGGTAACATCCACCAAAAAGGTAGTGATTCGGGATTGAAATGTTGAAGAGTATTTGAGAATACTAAACTAGGCAATAAAACAATTACAGTTATTTTAGATAAAGCATCTATTTGTGTTTGAGAAACAATATTCTTTCTAACTAGCAATCCTGCACCTATTATGATGATGAAAATACGAGCAAGTGCTTCGCCCATACTTAAGAAACTAGAGAAGAAGATATCGTTAATCATTACTGAGTTTTAGAAAATTATTTAAAAAAGAAATTCGGAAAAGCTTCCTTTGGTTCTTTTCTTAGAATATGAAGTTTAAAATTAGAAAGCAAAAATCCATATCCATAAGATGTAAACTGAATTAATGATGTAATTACCGACATCAAAGCAATTTTGGGTGATTTAGTTTGCGATAAGGCATTGCTCATTATCAAGAGTAGGTATATTGTCACCAAAAGAATTGGAAGTTGGCAAATGGGACTTATTACCAAAGCAAATAATAAGTAAAGTGTAAATAATGTTGGAAACCAAAAAGTTATTTTCCCAGTGCCTTTATGCCATTTTGATAAAATTGGTCTAACAACTCCAAATTTATACACTTGGGTTCTGAAACTACTCCACGATATTCTACGCTTGTGAAAAACTTTGGCATCGGGTATTAAAGCAGTTTCAAATCCAGCATTCCATATTCTGAAAGTTAAATCTGGATCTTCGCCAGGGTGTATTTTGCCATAACCTTTTGTAGCTTCAAATGCCTCTTTAGAAATCCCCATATTGAAACTTCGTGGTTGAAATTTTCCAACTTGTTTTTTCCCTCCACGTATTCCTCCAGTGGTTAGAAAAGATGTCATCGCAAAATTTATAGCTTTCTGCAAATCGCTAAACGAATCATGGGCATCATCTGGTCCACCAAAAGCATGAACATAATTTGATTCCAAAAAACCATCTACTTCTTGTAAATAATTTGGAGGTAGAATCACATCAGAATCAAGAATGATAAAATATTCTCCTCTTGCTCTTTGCATTCCGTAATTACGAGAATCACCAGGTCCGGAATTTAGTTTGAAATAGTACGAAAGATTTAACTTGTCACTAAATTCTTCGATAATTGAATCACTTTTTTCACTAGACCCATCTTCTACAATAACTATTTCGTAATCTCTATCAAACTCAACTTGACTAAAACTTTCTAGAAGTTCTCTTATCTCATTAGGTCTATTAAAAACTGGAATTATAAAAGAATAGTTTAACATGAATATTTTTTTTGCGAAGATAGTATTTTCAATGAAGACATTTGTTGTATTGAAGAAGACAATTATTAAGGTTCTGAATTTAATAAAACCAGCCAATTTCATGAAATCATACTAAAGTACTATCCGGTTTTGTACTAAAGTATAACTAATATTAACACTCAAGGTTATAGTTTTACATCATAAATAAATCTTAAAATAATTATACTATGAAAAATTTAAAATTGCATTCCCTTGTATCTATGTTCCTGATTGTTGGGATGACAGCATTTACATCTTGTGGTAAAGACAGCATTGATGTTAGCGATAAAGATGAAAAAGGAACATTTAGTCTGATGATAGATGGTACCAAGGAAGAAGGTACAATTGTATTTAATGGTGCTGCTATAGGAATTAGAACTATTTCTGCCGAAAATTCAAACATAGAACTTGGTATCTTACTTAATGAAGAAGAATTTAAAAGTGGAGCATTATTAGATATTGGTACTATGTGCTACTTAGCAATGGGAACGAGAACAGCATTGGCAAAATCAGGAAAAGTTAAAGTAGTTAGTACTTCTAGAATAGAGTTTTCTAATGCAATATTTACAGAATATGATGATGAAGGTAAAACATCAGACATTAGTGTATCAGGTTTTATAAGTTCTAAATAAAAATATTTTTCTATTTTAATAGGGATATTACAATGATTTCTACAACAAAAAAGTCCAACCGTCTAAGGTTGGACTTTTTGATTATATATTCTTTTTACACTAATGATCGTAACCGATATTGTCTAACTTTCCTTTAAATAGTTTGTGAACTATTACGAAATAAATAACAACAAGAAGCATTGCAAATATCCACCAATACAACCCTACTTCTAAGCTGTAATCTGTAGCTTTCATACTTTGTACTGTCAAAGGTGGATTAACACTATTTGTTGATGGTAACAATATTGGGAACATTGCCATTATTGATGTTAAAATTGCACCAAAAATAAAAGTTGCCGATGATAAGAAAATTGCACCTTCTTTATTCATTCTATTCATAACAAAAACTCCAATTAGCCCTGCCAATGCTAGTATCGGGAAAATAAACAACAACGGATTCTCTACGAAATTGTTCATAGGATTTGGCTTTAGTGCAAAAATAGAAACAATAGATATCATCACTAATACTACTTGTACACTCAAGAAAATAGGTATAAGTTTTTTCATCTTAGCATTAGTTCTACCAGATAATTTATACCTCAACCAACTTGCTCCGTGGGTTGTAAGTGTTGTTGCTGCAACTAGCCCTAGTAGTACTGTAAACCAGTCTAAAACACCCACTTCTTGCATAAAAGGTGAAAATGAAGAATTCCAAAGGGGAACAAAGAAATTATGAGTTTCATACCTTGACACACCATCTACAACACCTCCAAGGTTTACACCTCGTACTACATTTCCTAAAGCTGCACCAAAAAATATTGCCAAAAACAAACTAGCCAACCCAAAAGCTTTATCCCAAATTACTCTCCATATTTCATTTTCTAATAAGTTTCTTAGTTCTAAGCCTATACCTCTAAAAATGAGTAGCCATAAAACCATTATCAATGGCAAATAAAAACCACTAAATGCTGTTGCATAGAGTGTTGGAAATGCAAAAAACAAGACTCCACCTCCTGCAATTAACCAAACTTCATTACCATCCCAATACGGCCCAATTGCTTGAGTCATTTTTGTTCTCTCATCTTCATCTTCCGAAAAAAGAAGATGAAGTATACCTACTCCAAAGTCGAACCCATCTAAAATCACGAAAATGGTTAACATTGCTACTATTACTACTGCCCAAAATATTTCCATGATTATTCGGCTTTATTTAAATTAATTTTTTCTGGTCCTTGATAAATTACTTTTCCTACCAGTCCTAAAAATAATAATCCAAGTAAAATGTAAAGTCCAATAAACCCTAGTAAAGTAAATAAGGCATTACCTGCCGATACTGTTTCAGAAAAACCTTGATTTGTTCTAAGTAAATTATAGACTAACCATGGCTGACGACCTAGCTCAGATGTGTACCACCCTGTAAGATTTGCAATATATGGGAAAGGAAACGCAAACATCAAAATCCACATATACCACCTGCGATTGTATAATTTTCTTTGCCACAAAAAGAATGTTCCAATAACCATTATCAATATAAAAATTGTTCCTAAACCAACCATCATATGGTAGGCATAGTAAAGACCTGGTATGCTTGTAGGCCAATCCTCTTTAGGGAAATCATTTAACCCTTTTATCTCTGCATCCCATCTTTCGTAAGTAAGGAAACTAAGTACATTAGGCACTTCAATTTTGTTGTCTAATGTTTGGTGAAGCATATTTGGTTGACCTATAAGTACAATTGGTGCACCTTCTACAGAATCAAATAAACCTTCCATTGCTGCTAAGGTTACGGGCTGATGTTCTGCTACTTGTTTTGCTAGCCAATCGCCCGTAGGTACAGCTAACATTATACTCGCAAAAAGTCCAAAATTCACTCCTAATTTCACGTATAGTTTGCCAAAATTTCTATGTTCTTTTTTTAGCAAATAATATGCTCCAACAGCTGCTACAACAAAAGAAGAAGTTAACAATGATGCCATTTGATTGTGTAAATAAGAAGGTATCAACCAAGGATTAGAAAATAATGCCGAAAACTCGGTAAGTACAAATTTTCCATTTTCTAAAATTTCGAAACCAACTGGATTTTGCATCCAAGAATGAGTTGCTATAATAAACAGTCCACTTAACCAAGAACCTAAAAACACAAGAAATGCCGAAAGGAAATGAATTTTCCTGCCAACTAATTTTTCTCCAAAAAGAAATATTCCAAGGAAACTAGATTCTAAAAAGAAAGAAAACATTCCTTCCATAGCTAGAGTCTGACCAATTATATTTCCTGTTAATTCAGAAAACCTAGACCAGTTTGTGCCAAATTGAAACTCCATAGGAATTCCTGTCACAACTCCCATTACAAAGTTTACGGCAAATATTTTAGCCCAAAACTTTGAAGCTGAGTTGTATTTTTCATCATTTGTTTTTAAATGAAGAGCTTTTAAAAATACTATAATTAATGATAACCCCATTGTTAATTGAGGAAACAGATAATGAAACGTAATGGTAAACGCAAATTGTAATCTGTGAAACAATAGAGCGTCGGAAAGTGCTTCGTGCATAACTGAATAATTATGTTTAAAATTATTACTTGCAAAAGTAAACCTACTTTATAAATTTATGTATTATAAAGTATAGATTATTTTTATATCGATAAATAAATCACAACATTAAATTTAGTGAAATGAGAGTTAATTATTTACAGAACAATTTAAAATTATTGTCATATAAAAACATGTGTTAGATTTTGTTTTTTATTCTACAGCACCAAAATCTTCAAACTTTAATTCTCCCAAAATATTAAATAACGAAAACCCTTTATCTACATAGTTATTTATCCCTCCCGAAAGATCTAATACATTTTTATACCCGTATTCTTTAAGAGCTATCTGTGTCATCGCACTAATACCTCCTCCTATACAATAAAGTACTATTTTGGTGTCGTCTTTAATATTAGGTATCTTTTCGGCTAACGAAGTTTCTACATAACCTCTGTTCATATTTATTGCCCCACGTACATGTCCTGCGTTAAATTCAGCATCGCTACGTAAATCGATAATTAAAGTTTCAGAATTCTCTTTTATGAAATCCTGAAATTGGAAAGGGTTTAGGTGTTCCGCTTTTTGAACAAATGGTTGTACTATTTCTTGTTTTGTTTTCATTTTATAACAATTTTATTTTTTATTGTAGAATTCATAGTAGCAAAGAATTAGAAAGATAGCTGTTGACTTCAAATTATTAATACAAGTACTAATGAATCTATGTTTTTCTTAACCCATTGATATATTCTCGTATCCTTCGTCAGCTATTAAGTATTTTGAATTTGCTGCCATTACTGCGAGCTGATCGGCTCTTTCGTTGCCAGGGTGTCCGGCATGGCCTTTTATCCATTTAAATTTTACATCGTGCTTACGATATATTTTAAGAAAACGTATCCATAAATCGGAGTTGACTCTATTTTTGAAACTTTTCTTCTCCCAACCGTAAACCCATCCTTTTTCTACAGAATCAACTACATATTTTGAGTCTGACCAAATTAAAACTTCCGAAGGTCCTTTAAGAGCCTCCAAAGCCACAATTACTGCCAATAGCTCCATGCGGTTATTTGTAGTTTTTATAAATCCTTGAGCCAACTCTTTCTTATATTTTTTATCTTCCGTTTCTAGTATGGCACCATAGCCTCCTGGACCAGGGTTACCTAATGCAGAACCATCTGTAAATACAACTATCTTCAAGAGAAATTATTTGTAGAGTTATTAATAATTGGCAAAAGTAATGATACCTATATTTATTTGAAAGTAGAAACTAATAAAAGAAAAGGCTTATCTATTTCAGATAAGCCTTTTCTAAACTTTAAGTATGTATTTATATTACTAACATCAAAAAAACCGATGGAATTAATATTCCAAGTAATGTCCAATAGAGTCCATATTTAGTAATACCATATTTGCCTTTTACAAGAAATAAACCGCTAATTGATACTATTATAAGTATCACAGCAAAAATATCTGAAAACCAAACCCATAAACTTTCACGATTGTAATGCAGAAAATTAAATTCATAAAAGAATGGACGCCTATTTATAACTTCAATAATTGCAACCTTTTTGCCAGCAATTACATCTACAACTCCTCCTTTTACGAAAATACGAACTGAACCATCCGATCTTTCAAAATGTTTCTTATAGGTAAGACTTGGAGCTATTTCTGTTAGTAAGTTCTTAGCAGACAACTTACTTTGACTATCATCAAAACTAATTACACTACTCGAAACTGTGTAACTCGGATTCCAATCGTTAATATGATTTAACGATATGCCCGAAATAGCGTAGATAAATGTTAACCCAAAAATAAGGAACCCCAAATCACGATGAATTACACGAAACCAAATACGCCATTTTCTTTTCTTGAATTTTTCTAAATTCATAAGACAATATTATTAATCAAATTTAGTGAAAGAGATTCCATCTACATGATAAATAGATTTGTACCCTTTTTCGGTAGAAGCAATTTCCTCTCGTAATTTTTTTATCTGATCTTCTTGTTTTTTATTTTCTTCTTCATCATGTCCTTCTCCGTCACCTTCCCCATCGTGGTTCTCTTTCATACTATCTTCCATTTGGTTTATGTATGCTTCATCTATTCTTTGTTCTATTAAAATCCCTCTTACTTCAATGTCACTACCTATTAGATCAGCATCAAAGCCACGTATTTCGCCACCTGCTTCAATTTTTATTCTTAAATCTTCGGTACTTCCAAATACAAAAGCTCTTTTCCCCGAATGCTTGCAAACATGGTCTACTGTGCCTTTTAAGATTACTTCTTGATTAACTAATTTATCTTTTTGATCTAATAACTGATCGACAGTTAATAATACAATTTCTTTATTTTTAACCTGATTATCAGATGGTGATTCGGAATTAGTTTCCTCATTATTACACCCTATAAAAGCTAAAGCTAGTAGGGATATTGCTAGATATTTTTTCATTGTAATGAATTATAAGTTAATAATTTCAAATGTAACAATAGTCACTAATATTAACGGTGACAAGTATCATATTTGATTATTTATTAATTTTTAGAAATAGACAGTGTTGATAGTTCTTATTCTGACAAATATTTTTCAGAAACTTCTTTTATTACTTTATCAATAGGTTCAAATGAAAAATCTAATGTTTCTATTATTTTTTTATTACTGAATTTACTAGTAGTTATTGCACTCTTTGCAGAATCTTTGGTAAGTCTTTGTTTTGCTCCAAATAAGATTGATTTCACTACATCTAGCTTCCATGCTATAGAAAGCATCCATTTTTTTGCATGAATAGTTGGCGGTTGTATGTTTATATTTTGAGCAATAGAAGAGAAAACTTTTTTATACGAAATGTTTTCAGAATTAATCACAAATCTTTCGTTTACCACATCTGAATCCATCAATGAAATCATTGCTCTTGCAACATCGTTTACTCCAACAAATCCACTTCCACCATTTGTGTAAAATTTCATCCCTTTATTTACAGCCGTGAATAATTTCCCTGAGCTAGTATTCCAAAAACCTGGACCAATAATTATTGATGGGTTAACGATAACTGCATTTAATCCTTCTTCAATACCTCTCCAAACTTCCATTTCTGCGCCATTCTTAGAAATTCCATAGCCACTATTTACAGCATCAGGGTTCCAGTAATCCTCTTCTGTTGCTTCAGATTCGTCTAATGGTTTTGATAATGTTGCAATAGAACTAACATGACATAGTTTCTGTATATTGTTTGATAAACATAAATTCACCACATTGGCTGTTCCATCAATATTTACTTCTTTCATTAGTTTTTCACCTCTCTTATCAAAAGACACAATAGCAGCAGAGTGGTAGACTTTTGAAACATTGTTAAAAGCTATTTCTAATGATGGCAGATCAAGAATATCACCTTTCACCCATTCTACTTTTTCAAAAAGTTCTGTATGATTTTTGGTATAATAAGCAAATACTGATTTCACTTGCTCAAACTTTTCCTTATTTCTATAAAGAGCTTTAACTCTTTGTTCTGTTTGCAATAAGTGATATAATAGGTGCGAACCTAGTAATCCTGTGCCTCCTGTAACTAGTATCATATTGCGAATATATAAATATTTGAAGCTTCACTACTTTTGATAAGTGTTTTTTTATCAGAATCAACAATTATTAGATTTTATTTTTAGGGTGTTAATATATAAAGTGTTTTTTGTGAATATCTTTTCAGGTATATCTACTAATGCTTTTGTTTTGAAATGTACATTTGACAGAAATAACCACTTACTTATAGTAAGATCATAAAAAAGATAAATGTCAAGTCAATTATTAATGATTAATATACTTAACGGCGATTGGATAAACCTTACGTTTATTCTGATTTTTGTATTATTAGTTCTTAACAAATTATTATTTCAAAAGCGTTTTGTTATTTTGACTACAAAAATATTTAGCAATAAATATTTTTCAATGTATTTAAAAGACTCCCCTCTTATTACTAGTACATTTAATATTATTTTTTTCCCTATAAACTTATTGATCATAAGTTTAACATTATTTTTCATCTCCACAGAGTATTATAAAGAATTAATAGATAATTATAATTTTACGACCTTTTTATATTTTGTATTGATAATTTTTATTTTTTTTGTTCTAAAAATAATTCTGAGGTTCATCATAAATATTATCCTTTCTACAATAAAAAGAGCTAAACAATTTTCTTTTTTCAAGCTGAGTTTTAGGAGCCTTTCATCTTTAGTCATTCTACCATTTCTCTTAATTCATCAATATTCTGTTTTAGATAAAGATATATCTTTAACTCTCTTAGTGTCAGTATTTATTACTCTTTTAGCTATTCAGTACCTGTATTCCAGCTATTTAATAATAGCTCAAAAACAATACTCTTTATTCTATATAATTTTATACCTTTGCACACTGGAAATCATACCTGCTATTATATATATAAAACTTATATTTATACTAAAAATCAATGATTTCATAAGCTTCTAAGAAGCATAAATTTGTGGTGTTTTAGTCAGATATTTTGTCTGAATTTATATTAAATACTTTACCATGAGTATAATTAAAGCGCCATCAGAACATTAATAACTGTAATGTAAACTGATGAAAGTAAAAACTATCTTGGTTTCTCAACCGGAACCTAAAACAGAGTCGTCTCCTTACTTCGACCTTGCTGAAAAGCAAAAAATAAAAGTTGATTTTAGACCTTTTATACATGTAGAAGGAATAGATGCTTCGGAAGTAAGAAAGGAAAAAATCGATTTAAATGATTTTACAGCAGTAATTCTTACAAGTAGACATGCTGTAGATCACTTCTTTAGAGTTGCAGAGGAAATGAGGTATTCAGTGCCAGATTCTATGAAGTATTTCTGTCAATCTGAAGCCATTGCTTTTTATTTACAAAAATATATTGTTTATCGTAAACGCAAAGTTTATGTTGGTGTTAGAACTTTCGAAGAGCTTAGTAAAGTTCTTAAAAAGCATAAAACTGAGAAGTACTTGTTGCCTTCTTCTGATGTATTGAAATCAAATTACAAGAAAGAATTAGACTCTGCAAAACTTAATTGGGTAAGAGGTATATTCTTTAAAACTGTTCATAGTGACTTGTCTGATCTTGATGATGTTTTTTATGATATATTAGTTTTCTTTAGCCCTTCTGGAATTCAATCTTTATTTGCGAACTTCCCAGATTTTGTTCAAAATAAAACTAAAATTGCAACATTTGGATCTACTACTTTAAAAGCTGCATCTGATTTAGGTTTAAAAGTAGATATATTAGCTCCATCGCCAGAAACACCTTCTATGACTATGGCTCTAGAAAATTACATTAAAGCAGAAAATAGTAAATAGATATTATTCTGAGTTATCCAATAGGTTGACTGTTTATAAAACATAAAAAAACCTGTGAGTTAATTAACTCACAGGTTTTTTTTAACAGCAAAGCCAATTATACCACTAGCTACGTACTACATGAAATTCTCCTATTGGGAGGTATTCGTATATATCATAAAACTCTAAAAGAATCTTGTGTAAATCACTCCCTTCGTAAACAATTACATTTCTTATATATGTAACGCCCTCGCTTCTTTCCATGTTATTACCAAAAGCTAATTCGAAAATTTCTTCATCAGATTTTCCACGGCTATTGTATTCCTTAGCGTTATCTTTAGAAAGAGTATTTTTTTCTTTGCCGTAATAAGAATAACCGTTAAAATAAAGTCCCGTTTTAGTATGAACTATTCTGCAGGTAACTCTGGAACCTCCTCTTTGTGAATCTTCTGATTTCATGACTTATTATTTTATATGTGTTTGTTCTTGCGTTACTTTAAAGTAGTGCAAGAATATTTGTATTTTACTATCCCTAATTATAGAAGTTTTTATCTCTCTTTTTAAGACTATAAAACTAACCAATTCTTTTAATACTTGTTCATTGTTTAATTCTTATTACTATTGGAAATAATATCACTGCAAAACGTATTTATTTTTAAGAATATACCGCATTAACTTTATGTAATTTTAAATATAAAAATAGCATCGTTTATATCTACATATTTTGTTGCCAAATCTCTATCTAAACTTATAATTAAATCATAAATTGTGACTTCTTGTTTTTGTAAATCTTTCAGAATATTCTACCTAAAAAAATACTCGATTTTATGGAATCAAACAAAGAACTGGATCTAGCTTGGAATTTTATTAAGAAAACTGATAGAAATATATTTCTAACGGGTAAAGCTGGAACAGGAAAAACAACTTTTCTACACAAAGTAAAAGAATCTTCTCTAAAAAGGCACGTTGTTGTTGCTCCAACAGGTGTGGCTGCAATTAATGCAAAGGGAACAACCATACATTCTTTTTTTCAAATGCCTTTTGGTCCAATTCTTCCAAGTGGAACTCAAGGAAATAGCAATGGTAGCATTGTACAGAGAAAATTTAATAAACGTAAAATTGATATTATTCGATCTCTAGATCTACTTATTATTGATGAAATAAGTATGGTACGAGCAGATTTACTTGATGGAATAGACCAAATATTAAGGAGGTATAAAAATAGAGAAAAGGTTTTTGGAGGAGTTCAAATACTTATGATTGGCGATTTGCAACAGTTAGCACCAATAGTTAGCGATGACGAATGGAATATTCTAAAACCCCACTACGATACAATTTATTTTTTTAGCAGTAAAGCCTTTAGAGATAGTTTTACTAGAAGTATTGAGTTAAAGAAAATTTATCGTCAACAGAATCAGAAATTCATTGATATTTTAAATGAAATAAGGAATAACAGTATTACTCAAAATTCTATCGATGAATTAAACAAGAGGCATATTCCCAACTTTACACCTAAGGATAAAGATGGTTACATCACCTTAACAACCCACAATAATCAAGCAAACGAAATAAATAGGAATAAACTCAATAAGATCGAAAGCAACCCAACCTTTTTTGAAGCAATAGTTACAGGTAATTTCTCTGAAAATAACTTTCCTACTCAAGAAAATCTAGAACTAAAAACAGGTTCACAGGTTATGTTTGTTAAAAATGACAGCAATCCCGAAAAAAGATATTACAATGGTAAAATTGGTGAAATTGTAGATTTTGATGAAGGATCTGTAATTGTAAGATGTCCAGGAGATATTGAGGATATAGAAGCAGGAACTGAGGTTTGGGAAAATATCACCTACACAATCGATAACAAAACTAAGGAGATTAAGGAAGAAGTAAAAGGATCTTTCGAGCAAATTCCTTTACGTTTGGCTTGGGCAATTACAATACATAAAAGTCAAGGATTAACTTTCGAAAAAGCGGTAATCGATGTTCAGTCTTCTTTTGCTCACGGACAAACTTATGTAGCATTGAGTCGTTGTAAGACACTAGAAGGAATAGTTTTGCGAACTCCTTTAGCTCCACAAAGTATTATTCACGACAATACAATTACTTCTTTTACAAAAAACATAGAAGATAACCCCCCAACAAATAAAGATCTCTCAGATGCCGAAAAAGAATATCAGCTAAATTTAATTTCGGAGCTATTTGATTTTACACCACTTCATTATCCTATATACAGAGCCTTGCAAATTGCTTATCAAAATCAAAATACATTACGTGGGAATTATCTTGACCCCATAAAAATTATAAAAGAACAAGGCATCGATAATTTAATCAAAGTTGGTGTTTCGTTTAAAAGTCAACTAAAAGAATTGAGTATTGATATTACTGACCCTCAAGCAAATAATAATATTCAGAATAGAATATCAAAGGGTTTAGAATATTTCGATAAACAGGTAGAAGAATTTATAGAAAAGCCTTTAGGTGATTTAACCTTTTCTACAGATAACAAGGCGGTAAATAAAGATTTAAAAGAACATCTAAAAAGATTCAATGAGCTGATTAAAATTAAAGAGTTTTGTTTTAAAGGACTTAATGAGAAGTTTGATTCTAAAAAATATATGCAACTTCGCAACGATGCAGTTTTTGCTAAAATTAACGAGCCCAAAGTTGTAAAAAAAGAAGTTCAAATAAATGTAAACAACCAACTTTTCGAACAATTGCGTTCATACCGAACAGATACTTCTGAATACGAAAACATTCCACTATTTCAGATTTTCACACAAGATTCTTTGTATGATATGTGTAGCGATTTACCAACAACACCAACTCAGTTGCGTAAGATAAAAGGAATGGGTAAAATACGTGTAGAGAAATATGGGAATGAAATTATCGACATCATAAAAAAATATTGTGATACTGAGAATATAGACATAACTAAAACCACTTCTGCAGAAACAAAAAATGTAAAATCCAAAAAAGCACCAAAAAGAGGAGAAACTCAACAGACTAGTTACGAAATGTATAAAAGTGGTTTGAGTATAGATGATATTGCCAAGAAACGAGAATTAAAATCTTCAACAATTGAATCGCACCTTGCTAACTACGTATCAGATGGCTCAATAAAATTATCTGAATTATTAGGAAGCAAAAAAAGTGAAGAAATAATCAAAGCCATAAAATCTCAAAAATACGAAGAGTTGCCATTGGGAGAATTGAGACTTAAACTAGATGAAAAATACTCTTATGGAGAACTAAAGATGGCCTTAAATTATTTAAATTCAGAATAAACAGAATAACAATAAGTGCGACTTATAGTGAATATAATCACTATAGGTCGCGACTATTGGTGAATATGGAATAATTTCATGCCTTTGAATAAAGATCATATGTATGTATATAATGATTTTACAAGATAGTTTGGATAAAAAAATAGGGAAAGGCAAAGCTATTGTTTTAGTCGGTTCCCGTCAAGTTGGAAAAACAACGTTAATAAATACTGTTTTAAAAAACAAAAAACACTTATTTCTCAATGCTGACGACCCTAGCACAAAAGTACTTTTAACAAATCCCAACACAGAACAAATTAGACGTATTTTAGGTAGCCATAATGTAGTTTTTATAGATGAGGCACAGAGAGTTCCTAACATTGGTTTAACTTTAAAAATAATTATCGATCAGTTTAAGGATGTACAACTTTTCGTTAGTGGTTCTTCATCTTTCGATATTGCTCAAT
Source organism: Ichthyobacteriaceae bacterium (assembly GCA_016744755.1). Classification (GTDB taxonomy): domain Bacteria; phylum Bacteroidota; class Bacteroidia; order Flavobacteriales; family JADGDT01; genus JADGDT01. The sequence continues at coordinate 21,273 of JADGDT010000020.1, forward strand.
CTATAAACGAGCCATTAACAGGTAGGAAATGGGAATATAATTTGTTCCCTATAAGTTGGGAAGAATACGAAAACAAAGTTGGATATGTAAAATCTGAACAACAGCTAGAAAACAGGTTGATTCATGGATTTTATCCAGATGTTCTTAATCACCCCGGAGAAGAGGCTGTAGTTTTAGAGCAACTTGTAAGTAGTTATTTGTATAGAGATATTCTTTCGTCCTACAATATCAGAAAGCCAGAAGTACTAGAGAAGCTTGTGCAGGCCTTAGCATTTCAGATAGGAAATGAAGTTAACTACAACGAGCTATCTAAAACTGTTTGCATAGATAAGAATACAGTTTCAAGTTATATAAATATTCTCGAAAAAGGGTTTGTGATTTTCAGATTACCGAGTTTCAATAGAAATTTACGTACCGAGATTAAACGCAACAGCAAAATTTATTTTTACGATGTAGGAGTTAGAAATACTATTATTGGTAATTTCAATAGTTTAGATTTACGTACGGATAAAGATGCTTTATGGGGAAATTTTCTTGTTGCTGAGCGAATGAAACAAATTAACTATAAGCAAACTTTAGCCAAAATGTATTTTTGGAGAACAAAACATCAACAAGAGGTAGATTATGTTGAAATGCTAAATAGCGATTTGCACGGATATGAATTTAAGTGGAAAGCAAAGAAATCAACTAAACTTCCAAACAGCTTCTTAGAAACTTATAGTGCAACTTCAAATATAATTGATAGAGATAATTTTAGAGATTTTGTGATTATTTAATGTCATTTCTTGTGATGTTAAATATTACGCTATTTCTAGATATCCCATGTCTAATATTACGATATAATCTAAAAGTTGCATTTACAAGTTGAATCTAAGTTAGTTATATATTCAAGTGGCTCAAACTACAATTGTAATGATTCAACTATTTGTTAATAAGTCTAAAGTACTGGATAGAAGCCTATGGAACTATTGGATGATTATTCAAGAATCTTAAACAAGACTACATTGAACATAGGCTAAATGAAAGAATTCTAGCATTAATTGCCGATTTATCCAATGTTTTGGAGTTTTTACTTGGAGAGGACGAAACTCACAAAATCATTAGTGTTTTAACGGCTTACAGTGATAATCTTAAATTTATTGAAACATGTAATCTAAAGGATGGGTCACTAAAATTAGTGGCTTAGTAGGGTGGGGGCGAAACTTTAGTTATGTATATTAAATTTAATGAAGAACCGAGCATGAACGATAATATAACAATATGGTATAATTATAATACATGCGAACACCACCAGCCTCGACGGCTAGGTGGGTCTACCCAAAATATAAAAATATTCTAGATGAAAAAGGAAAATAGAAACAATTTATAAAGGTCATTTCATATTGTTTTTGGTATTAGTGCTAATTAGTGTAATTCGTGGATCAGAACTAATTACCTTTATTTGCAACCACAAACAACGTATTAATCAACAGAACAATAAAATAAATAGGTACTAATTAGTGTAATTAGTTGATCAGAACAAATTTCCTACATTTGCAATTACATTCAATTAAATAGTTCAACAACTCAACGATTAAACTCTAGAATGAAAGTACTTTTTATAGACACAGCTCACGAGTCACTTGCCAAAGGATTAGAAAATCTAGGATATGAAACAGTCCTCGACAATACATCGTCAGAGCAAGAAATAGAATCTAAACTTAAAAATTATGTTGGAGTAATTATTCGTAGTCGTTTTAAGCTAGATAAACAATTTTTAGATGCTGGTTCTCACCTAAAGTTTATTGGTAGAGTAGGAGCAGGGCTAGAAAATATAGATGTTGATTATGCTGAGCAATTAGGAATAAACTTAATTGCAGCTCCAGAAGGAAATAGAAACGCAGTTGGCGAACAAGCACTAGGAATGTTATTATCGCTATTCAACAACCTAAATAGAGCCGACAGAGAGGTTAGAAATGGTATTTGGATACGTGAGGGGAACAGAGGTGTAGAACTACGAGGTAAAACAGTAGGGATTATTGGGTATGGAAATATGGGTAATGCTTTTTCAAGAGTACTTGCGGGAATGGGGGTTGAAGTTATTTTTCACGATTTAAAACCCAATTTAACTAATGATAATGGCATACAAGTTTCGTTAGAAGAGCTTTTTGAAAGAACAGATGTTTTAAGCATACACACTCCCCTTACCGAGCTTACCATAAACATGGTTAATTCTGAGTTTATATCAAATTTCAAAAAAAATATTTATTTTATAAATACTGCTCGTGGACCAATAACTGTTACAGAAGATTTGGTAGAAGCAATGAAAATAGGAAAGGTACTAGGAGTTTGTTTAGATGTGCTAGAATACGAAAAATCATCTTTCGAAAATATGTTCACCGAAAACGAATTACCTGAGGCATTTCAGTATTTAATCAAATCTGATAAAGTAATTTTATCACCACACATTGCAGGTTGGACTCACGAATCGAATGTGAAAATGGCTCAAACTATTGTGGAAAAAGTTAGTAAATTATAAGTATTTATGAGCTCCTAAAGTTTTATAGTACCGCTTTATCAAAAACAAAAGCAACATAATTACTAATATTAGAATTAATGCTAAATAGTAGTTAATATAATTATTTTCAACTTTATCAAAATTTCCATAGTAAGAAAATGAAGCCCAATAGTATGGTGATTTTTTTGAATTACTTAATTTATCATCATTTAAATAGACATGTTTTGAAATGCTATTTGCCTCTACAATAGATTTGGTGTTTTTAAAATATCTATAAAATTCCTTTATTATTTCAGAGGTTGATTTGTCATTTATTTGCCACAAAGAGAATAAAATATTATTTGCTCCAGCATATTGAAATCCTCTTGCAATACTCATTACTCCTTCACCTTTATTTACTTTTCCTATACCTGTTTCACAAGCACTAAGTACTACTAATTTTGGTGATATATTCAACGAGTATAATTCATTCAATAGCAAAGTGCCATCGTATAACTCCATACTTGCTGGCTGTGTAAACGAACCACCTTTTGCATGTGTAGATAAATGGATTATATCAAAATCAATAATATTTTTTTTAAAGTTAAATATGGATGCTTGGTCGTTCATAAAAACTTTAGAATCACCAAAATCAGTAATAGTTTGTGCTTCTTGAATTGAGTACTCAAGAACTTTATTTGTATTTTCATACACGGGGAATAGTCCTAAGATTCTATTTTTTTCACCTATATCTTTTCCGTTATAATAAAATTCAGCACTTGAATTATATGCTAGATATTGTTTTAATACAACAAATGGCATTTTACCAAAATTATTGGAAATTGTACTTTCTGTAATTAGAGCATCAAAAGGAATGAAGTTTAATAAACCATCCGGAATAACAATTACATTATTGTATTTTGAAGTAATTTGAAAATTTGAATTTTCATATAACTCAAAAGCTAGTTTCTTGAATTTAGAAATGTCATTATTGATGATTGAAGCATTATCGAAAAAGTGAATAAATTCTTTTATTTCATTTTTACCTAATATAAGCCTGTGAAAAGTTATATCACTTTCTGTTAACGAAAACTGATAGATATTTTTGTCTCCATAGAAGTATTCTATAAGTATGGCATTGTCTATTTGTAATTTCGCCCTAATTGCTTCTATTGATATATTTGACGATTTATTTTCAGGGTATTTTTCTGTAATTTCCTTGTGTATTGAGCTTATTTCAATATTAATAAAATTCAATTTCTTGAGTAAATAATCAATTTTTGATGTTGTAATCCTATCATCTTGAATTAAGGTATTAGTTATTTTTTCTTGTGCGGAGTACAACTGCTGTTCTTTAATAAGTAAAGTGTCATTGGGATTTATGCTTAGCAAACTTCTTTTCTGAAACATGCTTTTCAAAACAGAGGCTTTGCTTTTTTCAGCATAAATAAAGGCTTGTTCGATGTACTTTGTATTTGATGTATTTTTATACTTTGAAAATAATAAGGAAATACACTTTTCGCTTCTTTTTCTATTTAAAGTATTATTTATAATCTTAGTGTTCTGATTTGATACATTTTTTTTTAACAAACTAGAAACATAAAAAGATAAATCGTAATATTTGAGTGAGAGTTCAGTATCTAAACTCAATTGAGCATATAAGTCGAATATATCAATAAATGTATTTTCGGGATAAAGTTCTATATTATTTGGGAGTGTATTATTTTTATGAAGAGGCAATAATATTTTAATAGCCTTTTCTAATGAAATTAAAGAGGAATTTGTTTTGTTGAGTTTCATTAGTAATTCAGCCTCTTCAACATAAAGTTTTGCTGTTTTTCTAGCTGAAAAATTATTACTTTCTAATGTGAGTTCTTTTGCTTTTACAAATAGTTTATAACTTTTATTAAAGTTCTTTTTCTTGAATTCTATTAACGAATTAATCTTGTAATAATTAGCTGTTTTTTCATGTAGTCTAGAATTTGTCTCCAATGCCTTATCAAACATATCTAAAGCAATATAGTTTGTGCTAAGATTATTGAATATCAGTTCTTTTTGTTCTACTGAAGTATTATTATTAAGTGCTTGTTCAAGTATTTCTACTGCGCGATTATAACTTCCAATATTGTGATAAACAACGGAAAGATTGATACTTGCAGATGTAATTAGGGTTTGATTATTTTCTTTTTCAGCAATAATAAGATATTGTCTTATTACATTTTCGGCACTCGAATAATTTCCAACTATTGTATATAATTCACCTAGGGGTTTCAAACAATATTCTACAATATCGTAATTGGATAAGCTGTTTTCAACAAAGATATTATTGGCTTGTTCGTACTCCGATATTGCATCGTAAATAATACTGTTTAGTTTTTGATAATATGCCTTATTGCACTTTAATATTACTAATGCTAGTTTTTCTTCTTTTGTAGTTGCTTGGTGCTCAAATAGATCTTCTTTTTTTGATAAAACATGTAATGATTCTATATTTTTTTTATGAGTAAAACTATCTAGCGTATTATAAATCTGAGTTTCTAAATTCTGCCCATACATGGGAAATGCAACAATAATAAATACAAATACAGCGAACAGTTTATTAATCATACATCAGCTTTAAAACTATTTCTAAAATTTCCAAATAGCATAAATATGCCAATGGTTATAATTTTTATTTGTACTAAGTACATATCTAGTACCAATACTTGGTCCAATACGAGCAAAACCAGCTGTAACATCAAACAACATAGCACCTCTGAGGTTTGTAAATGATGAATTTACATTATCAGAATATGTTTTATTGTCGATTAATTCATATTGCCAATCTTCAAATTTTGGATCATAGTAACCTCTATAATTGTTACTATTGGTTTCTATAGAATTACTTTCCGACAAACTTACAGTTGCCTGTGCACCAACTCCAACACTAAAATAATCATTAATATTATAGTGCATAATAATTGGTATTTCCAAATCAATATTTTTATAACTATTATTGATGGAATCCACTTTAAATAAAGTAATATCTCCTTTTGGCGTTTCCTCTATTGTAGTCTCCAATTTGTCGAAACTACTAAAATTATTGTTCAGTTCGGCTTGCAAATACCATCGATATGATTTGTATGGTTGTATTGTAACTCCTATAAAATAATTTCTAGAATTAGTTAAATCAGGATAATAATTATAACCTGCTTTTGCTCCAATAGAAATGCCTGTTGTAAATCTTGTGGTAGCGTAATTTGTAATTATGGGGTCATTCTTATCGAAAATTATAGATGTTTTACTTTTGGTTTTCTTTTTGTGAAAATCCTTGTTAAACATCAAACTATATTCAACATATCCCTTGGTAGAATCAATATCAGAAACACCTTTTTGCTCGCTACCAGGAACGTAAATATTGTTAAATGTAAATATTATCTGGTTGTCTGTAGATATTGTGTCTAGCCTGCTACTATTATTGGTACTATCATTCGATATTTTGCATTCGGGATACATACCCAAAATTTTCAAACTCGATTTATCATACATTTCAGGGATATCAGTCTCTAAACGTATTGTTTGTGCAGGACCTTCGCCATTATTTTGAAATCTAATTTTGTATTTCACTCTTCTAGATTTTACAAATCTATAACTCATAAAACTCCCATTAGAAGACATTTTATTTGGATCGTGAGATGTGACAATTTCCATCTCCATATCTTTCACAGTATGATTTTCGTATGTTCTATCTGGCACAAAGACTCCCCTAATTGAGATAATAGCACTTGTATCTTTAAGCATCTCGGGTGTGGTTTGCATTGTGAAAAAAATGTTACGCTCTTCGCCAGTTTGTAATTCATTAAAATTCAGAATACTGAAATCTTTATAATATTCTTTAGATTCTTCTAATGTTAATGGTAGATTATTTCTTTCTAAGCTGTCTTTTTTTGGTTCGAAAATATAACCAAAATCATTATCTAGTGATGCTATTAATGTGTTCTTATCTTTAATTATATTATTAAAAGCAAATGAATAATCTTGTGGTTTTTTTTCGTTGTGATGTGTTCTTACATCAGTAATTGTGAAATTATTTTTATTGTAATTACTTTCGTTATAAAACATGAATAGTTTACCATTTAATGGGTAATCTTTAGTGTTCTTGTAACTCATTACTACAACTATTTCTTGATTTGGAATCGGCTCACGATTTCTTTCTAACGAAAAATCAGTATTCATTGATGCAGGTTTATTCGCTTTGTATTTTGTAGAATTTACTGATATTTTTTTTGGACGAGTGCTAGGAGGCTTACCTGTATCATAATTGTTTGTGGCCCAAAGTCTAACTTTGTAATCGCCACTTTTATTATATATATGATTTGGCACTTTTTGTTTACTAAATTCGCCATCTCCAAATTCCCAATAGTAAGTATAAAATGCTTTTGGAGCACCTGCAATTTGATCGAGTACAGGTGTATCTGCATGAAACTCTACTTTATTCTCATCTAAAGTATATTTAATATTTGCAATTCGAGAAATCGAATCTAATGTTGTCTTTTCTTGACCAATTGTACTTATAGCTATTAAATTGGCAAGGACAAATAAAAGTTTCTTCATTTTGCAATATTTTGGTTTTCACAAATATAGAAAAAAGAAGCGATGATTGTTCAACATCGCTTCTTGTGGTTTGGCTGAGATAATTTATTGTTGTTTTGGTATTACTGATAAAATGATTAGGTAAAGAAGCCGGTGGTTGTAGTTCACCGACTTCATTTGTAGTTAATTAACTGTAAATTTAGGTTTGCCTTAGGTAAGAATATTGGCATTGTGATTATTAATTAACTTGTTACTAGACTTGTATTATGGCAAATTATTGATTGCGTCTACCAAATCAGACTCTGTACCAACTTGTGTATCACTCAATGTAAATTCAATTATACCATTTTCAACTATTGTTACGGCTTTTATAGCATATCTCCAGTTTTCACCTTCGGCTGTTGCAAACACTACATTACATTCTAATCCTATTGGTATTTGTCCGTAATGTTCTGAAAATAAATCATTAGAATAAGTATCAAGGTTTGCTAATGCATTGGGTTGATCGTCATAAACTAAATATACAGCACTATTTAAATTGTCATAACCTTCTGGAGCATCAACAAGAATTGTTGTTTTTGGACGTGGATCACTGTAAAATTTATCAACATTTGTCCATCCAAAATCTCCAAAGTATGCATTATACATATCAGCTCCTTCGCCATCCTTTTTTACAAGCTCTCCTTCTTCTTCTCTTTCCCATACAACATTACCATCTTCATCTTCTAGTCCAGTCCATAGTTGCATGTCGAAATCCATACCTCCAGTTTGGTTAGTTGGAATTTGTACATTTATAAAGCAATCTGTATCTAGTTTATTACCTTCTGAGTCTATTACTTCAAGATTAAACTCTCCTCCTGAAATTAGTAACACTTTTTTATCGCCTTGTTTTGCCATTGTAGGCTTGTTGGTTGCGAGCATGTTGCCTCTGTCAAACATTGCAACTTTTTTCAGAGTAATATTACCGTATTCTGTTCGTCCAGGATTTTTGCGATCGACTAAACAATTAGCATCAAAAGATATTATCATTCCGTCTTTTGCTGTAAAACTTACTGCACCATCTTTTTGAGTGAAATTGAATTCTTCTGTACGATCTTCAATTGCTTTTTGAGCTAGAGCATTAAACTCTTCGGAAGTTGGTGGTTTGGCAGGATCAATGTTCCCTTCCTTGGTTTTACAACTTGTAAACGCTAGAGCCGATAATGCTATTATCGCTAATGATTTTTTTAAATTTTTCATCTTATTAATTTTTAAGTTAGAAGGAAGCCTCTATTGTTTGTGCTTCCAGTTTATTTCGTTTTTATATCTCTATATCAACTTCGATGAAAAATTGTTACCCATAATTATATGTTATTTTCAATAAAAATTATAAAACCCTGATTTTAAAGGAGTTTTCAGATTAAAATTATTTTTATTTGAAGTAGTTTACTCTCTTAATCTTTGAAAAGATATGTAATTCACTAGAGATACTATCAGATTGAAATTCATTTGGTATAGTTATAAATGTTCAATTTCTGAATATTTTTTAATTGATAGTATCTACAGTTATTATAATAGGTAGGTGTCATTCTATTTATAATCAAGATCATAATTATGTTTTTGAATCATTTTTTATAATTTAGATGCAAATCTATAATTGCATGAATAAGGATAAACAACACGAAGATCAAAAATATATTACAGGATTATTGGAAAACAACTCATTTGTAATTAAAAGCATCTACGATAAGTTTGCGCCAAAAGTTATTAACTATATAAGGAATAATAGTGGGGACTACGACCGTGCTCAGGATGTAATCCAAGAATCGTTGATTACTATTTTTAATCAGGCTAGTCAGCAAAACCTCAAACTAACTTGTCCGTTTGATGCATATTTTTTCTTGGTATGTAAACGAAAGTGGTTGAACGAGATAAAAAAAACTTCTAATAAAGAGGTAACAATTTCCGATAACGATGTATCTATTAATGAAGAACAGATGGCAATTGAAACTCTTATTTTTGAAGATAAACAATCTTTATTCAACACAATGTTTCAAAAGTTAAGTGATACTTGCAAAAACCTATTGAAAAAGACATTCGAAATAAAATCAATGGAAAAAGTAGCTGAATCACTTGATGTAACTTATGCTTATGCACGCAAGAAGAAATCGTTATGCGTTAAACAATTAACACAATTTGTAAGAGAATCATCAATTTACAAACAACTAATGTCCTAAATATAAAATGGAAGAGCAAAATATAATATTCGATAATTATCTTATGGGGAAAATGTCTGCTGATGAAATTGCGGATTTCGAAAAAGAGCTTACGGTAGATGATGATTCCTTAAAAAAAGACTTTGAAATATACCGTGACCTACAAATGTATTTGAAGCATGAAATAGGTAATAAAGAGCAAAATGAAGTTTTCAAAGAGAATATTTCAAATATTTCGGAGAAGTACTTTAGCGATAAAAAAGAGAATGTACGAAAACTTAATAGTTGGCATTTCTTGGCAATAGCTTCAAGTATAATTGTTGCGTTCGGATTATTTTTATTTACGAATCCTTCAAAACCAAGTTATTCAGAATATGCAATCCACGACAACATAAGCCTTACAGTACGTGGAGATAATCATGAACAATTACAAAAAGCAGAGGCTGAATTTAATAATGGAAGTTACGAAAAGGCAAACTACTTATTTAGTAAAATTCTACAATCAGATTCAGTTAATACCGAAATAATATTATACAAGGCTATTTCTGAAATAGAATTAGGAATTTATACTGATGCTGAAAATTCACTAACAGAAATTTCTAAAGGTAAATCGGCATATACCGATCAAGCAAAATGGTACTTGGCACTAAGTAAATTGAAACAAGAAAAGTATGATGAATGTTTACAAGTACTTAATACTATTTCTGAAGGTTTTGAAAAACAAAAAGAACTTGAAGATATTATTGATAGGCTGGAATAATTTAGGATATTCAGTGTTTAAATCAATTTGTAGAATTCATCTATGTAGTTTAGCAGAATAATTTAAAGCTTTAACCTTCACAATTTATCTTGCGAAGGTTTTTTTAGGACTATACAGTAGTAATAATACCTTGTTGCAATTTTATTGACTATTAGTAAAATCAATAATCAATAAAATGGTTTTATATTTGTCCTATGAAAAAAGCAATATTTAAATCTTTGGCAAAAGTAAATAAGTTAATGCTTCCTAGTTTTTCCAGAAGGCAACTTGATATGTCAACAGCTAGTAAGCTACAAATGGCCATTATCGGATGGCGATACTACGTTACCAAGAATAGCTTGTAATTACCGTGATCGTTATGTTGAGTGGAATTTCCAGAGTGAAATGATGGAGATGTAATTGAAACATCTATAGTAACAGTGATCACATTAATATTTATTATTTTCACAAATGGACGGAAGAAATAGAAATAATATTGAAGTTGGAGTTTGGGTTGAGGTTGTACAGAAAAACCATCAACGTACAGGTGAACTTACCGAAGGATGTGTTAGGAGGATTTTAACAAATGCAAAATTTCATCCTCATGGAATTAAAGTGATGTTAGATTCAGGAGAAGTTGGTAGAGTAAAAAATATTTTGGAAGAGTAAAAGTACTTGCATCAATCTGGGTTTTGAGAATCGATTGATGATTAAAAAATAATACCAATTATATTTCAGGAGCTTCCTTGTAGTTATAAAAGTTGAAACACATACCAGCAGTGTTATGTATTCTTGTTATATCAGCACTACAATCACAAAAAAAAGAGCTACTCAATTAAGAATAACTCTTTGTAAAAACTGTCATATCCTAACTAGTCTTGTGATAAGAATAGAGAAGATGTGAATATATAAGTTCTAATGAATACCTTTCATCATCTTTTTAATAACTGGAGTTAAAGCAATTGCTATTGCTCCTGCAATTAGTGCTTCAAATGCTATAAACTGGAACATCTCTGCTCCTTGTCCAAATCCCATACTGGCAGCTATATGCTCCATTGCTGCAGCTAAATAGTTACCTACTGCAATTGATCCCATCCATATACCCATCATTATTGATACAATTTTTGGAGGCGATAATTTTGTAATCATCGATAAACCAATAGGGGAAATCATAAGTTCGCCAAGTGTGTGTAGTAAATAAACAGATACTAACCAAAGTGGGCTAACTAATCCGCCAACAGCAGCACTTGCAGCAGCAGACATTACGAAGAAACCAAGAGCTAACATGATAAGTGCAAATCCAAACTTAAGAGGTGTAGGAGGATTTTTGCCCATTTGTGTAAGCTTACCCCAAAGCACATCAAATATTGGTGCTATAGCAAAAATAGCTATGGCATTAATAGACTGAAACCACGATGCTGGAATTTCTCTACCCATTACCATTCTATCTGTGGCATCTGCCGCAAATAGGTTAAATGTACTACCTGCTTGCTCAAATCCCGACCAGAATACTATGTTAAATATTGCGAGTATAAAAATAACAGAAACTCTACTCCACTCAGTTTTTCCTTCTGTACCGTTATAAATAGTGTAACCTATCCCTGCTGCTGCAGCTATCCCGATAATGTATATTATATAATCAAGTGCAGTTTCGGAAATAACATCTATTAAGTAAACTACCCCAAAAGATAAGGCAACAGAAACTATAGTATAAATAATAATATCAGTCCAATCTTTACCTCCTAATCCAGTACATGCTGTATCACATTTTGGTGGCAAACCAACTTTCTCTAATGATTTCTGATTAAAGAAAAACCAAAGTGCCCCTACTACCATACCTAGCCCTGCTGTTGCAAAACCATATTGCCATCCGTAAACTTCTCCTAAGAAACCTGCTGTAAGAGGCGCAATAAATGCACCTAAGTTTATACCCATATAAAAAATGGTAAATCCACCGTCTTTACGAGGATCATCCGCTTCGTACAATCCGCCCACAATTGTAGAGATATTTGGTTTAAAAAAACCATTACCTACAATAAGAAGTGCAAGACCCGAATAAAGCATAAATTGCCTGTAAGGATCGCCTCCAATCATATTAACATCTCCAGCAATAACACTGTATGCCATTACAAATTGACCTAATGCCATAACAAAAGCACCTATGTATATGGCTTTTCTTTGACCCAAAATAGCATCCGCCAAATAACCACCGAAAATTGGTGTAACGTAAACTAATCCTGTAAATACTCCATAAATAGCAAATGCCTCTGCACGAGTCATTCCAAATCCATTATTTATTAATTCGGCAACTAAAAACAGTGTTAAAAGAGCTCTCATTCCGTAGTAAGAAAACCTTTCCCACATCTCTGTAAAAAACAGAGTATAGAGGCCTCTTGGATGCCCAGCGTTACTTTGTGTCATTTTAAATTTATTTTTGGTTATTATAATTCGTTAATTTAACGAGCCGAAAGTAATGAAAATATTTTGTTTGAGGTCTTAATAAATTGCAAACATCTTCTAAATCGTAACTTTTTCTATTCTTTTTATACCCTTCTTGTTTAAGAAAATTCTATATCGCTTGATATGTCTTTCTTTTTTGTACTTAAACACTAAAATTATATTAAAATGATAGACTTTTTCTCCTTTAATTTTTACAACCTCTTTTTTCTTTTCATCCCATGCATAAAAGGGTAAGTAAGGTGTACTCATTTTCTCTGTAAATCTAGAAGTGTTTATTCTTACAATATCTTTTATTCCACTGATATCGTACTCTTTAAACACCTTCTTAAATCTTTTGTTGTAAACAGTAACTCGTTTCTGATAACGCATTACATTTTCTCCCCTCCAGTCGTTTTCTATATCTGTTAAATGCTCTCTTTTTCTTGTTTTTTTAACTTCCGAAGGTATATTATCATCTGCTACAAAACTGAAACTCTCTCTACAAATGCCTATTCCTTGATCTCCAGAAATAATTTTGGTTTTATTATCGAAAAAATATTTTGCTTGTATTTTGTTGTTTATTTTACTCCTCACCAATTCTTTAATCCTATCTTTTGCCATGTAACTAATTACAAGTGCAGTGAAAAACGACAGTGTGAAATTTCCATAATATTGTTGAGAAAAAAATGCAACGCTAGTAGCCAATATCATTGCCAACCCAGCGGCCAAAGAGAAGATTATTTGCTCTACCATTACTCCTTCTTTCTCGGTACGAGTGTTTAAAAAAAGTCTGTCTTCGGCAAACTTCCTCAATATACCTCTTCGGTAAACTACATCTTCGTTAGTCTTATTATTGTTTGTTTTTAATGTAGATATTCCTTTTTTCTTTTGATACTCTAATTCATTTTCTAAGTAGTTTTGTGCTATCGCAAGTTCATTTAGGAACACTTCATCTTTTCGCTTCGATAATTTTTTTATCAATATCAAAAATTGTTTTTCTATTGAATATGATAGGAACTCATTGCCAAATAAGTAAACATTTTTCTCTCGTTCTTGAACAATATTACCTTTTAATTTTTTTGATAAAGATCTATAATTTTTAACTATATCATCAATAGAGTCAAACAACTCATTTAAAAGAATTTTCTTTTCGGAATCTATCTTTTTCGAGCTTATTCTTCTTATGTGTTTACTAAGTGAACTACGAAATATGCTAACAAACATTTTTATGTGGTAGCGATATTGTTTAGCATTCTCGTTGCTAGGTATGGTCAAATACGTTTTTACACTTTTTTGAAGTTTTGAGAATGCAGAATCATCATCGTGCATTATCTCTTTAAGTTCGTAAACAGGTGTTATAAAGCGAATATTTGTTTTTATATCTTGAAAAAAATCAGATTTATAATATGTAGATTTATTTATGTCTAGAGATCGTGGTGTAAAAATATAGGTATCAATATCGTAGGTACTAGACTTGCTTTCGCCATTGTATAAATAACCAAGATCTATCTCAAATGATTCGCCACCGTGTATTTTTATTTTTTCTTTTATCATTAATGTTCAATTTGCAATGTTCAATGTTCAATTTGCAATACGCATTGTTAACTAATACCTGAATATTGATAATTTTTAATTGAGCATTGTTAATTGCAAAAACTAAAACAACCCAAACACTCCATCAGGTGTATATCCCAACCAACGCAGGTAAGTTTCTCCCATAATTATAATTAAAAACCATCCGATTACAAGCATGGTTACACCAAACTTAAATGTATCTCCCCAACTGTAGTGGTCTGTTACATATAGTAATGCTGCTGGTTTTGAGTTGAAAGGCAAAGCATAAACATGCTCAATAAGTAATGCTACAGGGAAAGCTAATGCCATTATTTCGAAACCAAACTTTTGTGCTGCTCCAATTGCTATTGGTACAAAAACTAAAGTTCTCATTGTTTTAGATTGAAAAAATAACGATGAGAAAATCATTGCTCCTGTTAGCAATAAGTATAATTGCCAAAAAGGAGTATCATCGGCAAAGCCTAATCCATCAAACAAAGCGTTAACTGTTAGTGATGCTAAATCTGTAGCTTTAAGCCCTGCACCCAAAGTGTATGCTCCAGCAGAGAATAAAAGTAAGTGCCAAGGAATATCTACATCATTCCATTTTACAACTCCAACTTTAGGAGACAATGCCACAACTGCACCTAAAAAAGCAACTGATGTTTTAGATATACCGTGATATTTATCGGTAGCCCAAAGAGATAGTACTGCTAAGAAAATAATTATAGCTTTCACCTCTTCGAAAGAGATATTACCCATTTTGCTTAGTTCTTCTTTCAATCTTTCCATACCTCCCTCAATAGAAGGTTTGCTTTCTTCGGGACTTAGTGGAAAAATAATTTTGGTTCCAACAAACCAACCAATAAAAATTAAGATAATAGCTATTGGAAATGCTGCCTGCATCCAATCGCCATACATAAAATCATCCATTCCTACTGCTCCAGCAATTAATGCACCTGCAAGTAGGTTAGCTCCCGAACCTGTGATAAATCCACTTGCCGAAATATTTATTTGAAATAAGTTTTGCAACACTAAGTTTCTACCAAAATTATTTTTGTTTTTACCTCCAGTAGCACCGTAAACAGCAGCAATAACCATAAAAATTGGCAGTAAAATTGCAGCTTTTGCGGTAGTAGCAGAAATAAATGCAGAAAGAACAATATTGATGAAAATGAAACTCATAAATATTGATGTTGCATTTTTACCAAATCGCACTATAAACCAAAGGGCAAAACGTTTTGCAACTCTCGTTTTAACTAGCATACTAGCTAATATAAAGGAAAGGATATTTAACCACATTACTTTATGTCCAAGCTGATGATAAGCATCTACCTCGGTGGTAACATTGGTTAATACCATAGTGATAATCACAATAAGTGATGTGAGATAATTTGGAACGGCTTCGGTAATCCAAAGTATTATGGCGGCAATAAATATGGCTAACATAGATATATTTGCATGCGAGAAACCATCTGTCCCTAGTTCGCCAAGTCTTACCAATGCACTTTTACTCAACATTGAAGAGTCTATGTTTAGAAGAAAATCTATATTAGAAAACCAATTTATGTAGATAAAAACTACAATAGCCAAAGGTCCACCAATAATTTCCATCCATTTTTCAACAGCAGATTTATCTCTTACAGGGAGTTTTTCAACTTTGTAATTATTCATATCTAGAGGATCGTAAACCTTCTCTAGTGTAGTATCTGTAGCCATTATAAACAAAT